>NZ_JBFANN010000024.1:86379-110224 GCF_040674855.1 Nocardia sp. NPDC049707
AACCGCCCGTGCTCTCCCGCTGCGGCAAATCACCCAGAGCATCACGCTTCGGCAGACCACCGGAAGCAGAATCCCGCTGCGGCAAGCTCGAGCCGGTGTCCCGCGGCGGAATACCCGTCAGACCGGACTCCCGCTGCGGCAAACCATTCGAGGCAGAATCCCGTTGCGGCAAACCACCGGTGCCCTCACGCTGCGGCAAACCACCCAGAGCATCACGCTTCGGCAGACCGCCCGTGCTCTCACGCTGCGGCAGGCCATTCGACGTTTCCCGCTGCGGCAGGCCATTGGCAGGCGACTGACGTTGCGGCAGACCGGGAGTCGCACCCGGCTCCCGCTGCGGCAGACCGTTCGAACCGGCCTCACGCTGCGGCAGCCCACCCGACGCAGTACGCTGCGGCAGGCTCGAACCGGTATCGTGCGGCGGCACGCCACCGGCACCCGGTTCGCGTTGCGGCAGACCGTTCGGTCCCGACGCACGCTGCGGCAGACCGCCCGTGCCTTCGCGCTGTGGCACCCCATTGGTACCCGGCTGACGTTGCGGCAGACCACCGCTGGGCTGACTGCCCTCCGGCTGCGGCACACCGTTTGTGCCGGGCTGACGCTGCGGCAGCCCACCGGAGTTCGGATTCCGCGGCGGCAGACCACCACCGGAAATCGTTGGCTCGGCACCCGGCCGACTCGGCGGCGGAGCGCCCGGAGTGACATTGCGCCGCGGCAGATTCGCCGCCGCCAGCTTGCCGCGCTGCGGACCATTCGACGCCGATCCGGCCGCCGGCCGCAGGTTCGGACTCGATTGCGCCCCGTCCTGACCCAGTCCGGAAGCCCCCGCGGCCATGGTCGAGCCGGGCGAGCGCTGCGGCAGCCCGCCCGCCGTCGGAATCGGACCACTGCCCGCGGCCGGTGCCGGACTGCTCGTCGGGATCGGCCCGCTCACACCGGGATCGACGGTGACCATGACATTGCCACCCGGCGTCCTGGTGATCGCGCGCGTCTGCATCGCCGCCGCACTCGAAGGCCGCTGCGGACCGGCCGCGGCGACCTGCGGCGCCGCCTGCGGCATCGCGATGCTCTGGCCCTGTCCGAGCACGATCAGACTCATCGGAACGTGCACGGTGACCGTCACGCCGGGATCCCGCGCGGTATCGAAGGTCGGGCGCAGGCGCACGGTGAGCCCGTGCCGCTCGGCCAATCGGCCGACCACGAAAAGACCCATGTGGCGCGCGGTATCCGGACCCGGTTCGGCGGCCTGCTCGAGCCGTCGGTTGATATCGGCCATTTCGTTGGGCGGCATACCGATGCCGCGGTCCGCGACCTCGATGAGCATGACCTGGTCATGTCCCTGCGCGAAGGTGAACTTCACGTCGGTCTCCGGCGGGGACGCGCGTAGCGCGTTGTCCAACAGCTCGGCGAACAGGTGCGCCATATCCGAGGCGGCGGGCTCGACCAACGAACCACGCGGTGTCGCACCGAGCTTGACGCGTTCGTAGTCCTCGACCTCGGAGATCGCCGCACGCAGCACGTCCGCGATCTCGACCGGCGCGGACTTGCTGCGCCGCTGCCGGGTACCGGCGAGAATGAGCAGGTTGTCACCGTTACGGCGCATACGAGCCGCGAGATGGTCCAGCCGGAACAGGTTTTCCAGCAGGCGCGGATCCTTCTCGTCGTACTCCATCGCCTCGATCAAACTGAGCTGATGGTCGACGAGCGACTTGGAGCGCCGCGCCAGGGTTTCGAACATGTCGTTGACCTGGGCACGCATCTGCGCCTGGTCGCTGGCCAAACGCAGGGCCTGGCCGTGGATATCGTCGACGGCGCGGGCCAGCTGACCGATTTCCTCATGGCTGCGGATCGGCATCGGCTCCAGCGGCACATCCTCGGGGGACGCGCCGTTACGCAGTTTGGCGACCTCATGCGGCAGATCGCTCTCGGCCACGCGCAGCGCGGCAAGCCGCAGCCGGTGCAGCGGCACGATCATCGAGCGCGCCACGAAGACCGCGAGCAACAGCGCGGCGAGAATGGTCATGATGACGACCGCGGTGTAGGTCCACGCGCCGGTACTCGCCTTGGACACCAGCGAACTCATCGCCGAGTCGATGTCCTTGGTGGACTTGTTGACCACGCGCTCGTAAACATCGAGGCTGCCGGTCAGCGAGTTCTTCAGATCACCAACCGGGATCTTGCCGGACTGCGCCTCCGGGCTGGTCAGCAGCGAGATCCGGGTATCGATACCGGCCCGCAGATCGGCGATCGAGGTATCGCCATCGGAAAAACGGTGGGCGAGCACGTTGAGCATCGCCCGCTCGGTATTGGCCGCGGTGATCGCGCTCTGCACGCCCGCCGCCGAACCGCGCAGCACCTCAGGGAATGCGGCGACCTCACCGACCAGCGCGGCACGCGTGTTCAGCGAGTCGACCAGCCGCAGCTTCGCCTGTTCGATGGTCTGGTCGCTGACCTGGCCGACCGTGGTCTCGACGATATGCACACTGTCATTGCGGACCTTGTCGATCATCCCGATGATCTCGGCAGGTGTCTGCGTCGAGACGTTCTTGCCCTGGGCGCGAACTGCCTTGGCCTGGGTGATCATGCTGTCCAACGACGCGCGCGCGCCAGCAAGACCGTTGAGCTTGCCGACCGACTGCTCCGCATCGGCGATCACCTTGTCGAGGTCCGCCAGGTTCTTGTCGGACACGATCGACACATTCGGCATGATCGAAATCATCTGCGAACCGGCGGTCGTCGCCGTCTGCGCACTCAGCGAGGAGACGACCGGGATTGCCGCGATGTTCTTGGCGGCACTGTCCAGTCGGTTCGCATCGGCGAACTCGGCGGTAATCCTGGACACGCCGAGCCCAACAGCGACTGCCAGCGGAACGGCCAGGACCGCCGTAACCTTCCAGCGCAGGTCCCAGTTGCCGAGCGCCCAGCGTTTGCTGCCGGACCTTGCGGCGTCACGCATCTCCCACTCACTTTCCAAACTGGCCCCAACCACGTGCCATCAGCGAACCTAGACAATCGCATGCTGGCTCGACAGGCAGAGCTGGCCGAGGAACTGCGGCTGGCCGAGAAATTGCGTCTACGACGGCCCAAATAAGTGACATCAGATTCTAACGGATCAATAACAGCTTGGGTGACGTTGAGTGTTGCTACGGGCCTTGACCTGCCGATAATTGGCAAAACCAAAGGTCGCGGCACCCACCCGGGCGTCGCGTGAAGTCTGCCACAATCGTGCTGATCTATCGAGGCGGGCATCGAGGCAAGGCTAGGGAGTCACAAGTTTTGGGTACAGCATCGCGTAGCGATTCCGTGGGGGGCGGTGGTCGGGCGACGGGTGGGCCGGAGAATCAGGCGTACCGTCCGGTCTATCAGACCAGCTTGGTCGACCCCGCCGAGTTCTGGGCCGAGGCTGCCGAGGCGATCGACTGGGTGACCCCGCCGACCCAGATCGTCGACACCACTGCTCGCTCGATGGCCAGGTGGTTTCCGGACGCTCGCCTCAATACCTCCTTCAACGCCCTCGACCGGCATGTGCACGGCGGCGACACTTCGGACGAGCCGAGCCGGGCCGATCAGCCCGCACTAATATACGACTCCGCTATGACCGGCGCCAAAGTCGTTTTCACCTACGCCGAACTTCTGGCGAAGGTTGCCGAGTTCGCCGGTGCGATGGCGCGTTTGGGCGTCGGCATGGGTGATCGCGTGATCATCTACCTGCCCATGATCCCCGAGGCGGTAATCGCCATGCTGGCCTGCGCCCGCATCGGCGCGGTGCATTCGGTGGTCTTCGGCGGCTTCGCCGCACCCGAACTCGCCGCCCGCATCGATGATGCCGAACCTGTGTTGATCATCACTGCCTCGGGCGGCCTCGAACCGGGCCGTACGATCGAATACCCGTCGATCGTGTTGCAGGCTTTGGATCTGGCCGAGACGAGCGCGCCGCGGCACGTAATCGTCAAGCAGCGACCGCAATTTCCGACCATTCATTTCCCGGCGCCGCAGCCAGCCACCGAATCACTTCCGAGTTCCACCCAGACCGTCGCTGCTCAATGGCTCGATTGGGAAGACGCCATTCGCGATGCGCAACCCGCCGATCCAGTTCCGGTCGCCGCGACCGATCCGCTCTATATCCTCTACACCTCCGGCACCACCGGTAAGCCCAAGGGAGTGGTCCGCGACAATGGCGGACACGCGGTCGCGCTGTCCTGGTCCATGCGCAATATCTACGACGTCGGGCCGGGTCAGGTGATGTGGGCCGCCTCGGATGTCGGCTGGGTCGTCGGACATTCCTACATCGTCTACGCGCCACTGCTCGTCGGCGCGACAACACTGCTCTACGAAGGCAAACCAGTCGGTACGCCGGATGCGGGCGCGTACTGGCGGGTGGTCGCCGAGCACAACGTGCGGGTGCTGTTCACCGCCCCGACTGCGCTGCGCGCCATCCGCAAGGCCGATCCGGACGCCGCACTCGCCCACACCTACGACCTATCCTCGCTGCGCGCGCTGTTCTGCGCCGGTGAGCGCCTGGATCCGGCCACCTACGAATGGGCTACCACAACGCTGCTCGCCGATCGGCCCGACTGCCCGCTGGTGGATCATTGGTGGCAGACCGAGACCGGCTGGCCGATCTGCGCGAATCTGCTCGGCCTGCAACAACTTCCGATCAAGGCGGGTTCGGCATCGGTGCCGGTGCCCGGCTACCGCCTGCGGGTACTCGATGCCGAGGGCAATCCGGTCGCACCGGGCACCGAGGGCAATATCGTCATCGGCCTGCCACTACCACCGGGCACACTGACCGGCCTATGGCGGGACGAGGACCGCTTCCAACGCTCCTATATGTCGGCGTTTCCCGGCCACTGCGTCACCGGCGACTCCGGATACTTCGATGACGACGGGTACCTCTATGTACTCGGCCGCAGCGACGATGTGATCAATATGGCCGGGCACCGATTGTCGGCGGGCAGCATCGAGGCCGCCGTCGCCGGACATGAGGCCGTCGCCGAATGCGCGGTGATCGGCCTGCCCGACGAACTCAAGGGCCAGCGGCCGATCGCCTACGTAGTGCTCAAATCCGGTGTCGAGATCGATCCGCACCGGCTGCGCGACGAACTGATCGCCCGGGTGCGCGAGCAGATCGGCGCGATCGCCACATTGCATGACGCCGTCGTCGTCTCCGCACTGCCCAAGACCCGATCGGGCAAGATCCTGCGCAAGACGATGCGGCAGATCACCGCGGGTGATACCTACGAGGTGCCGTCCACCATCGAAGATGCCTCGGTGCTCGCCGCGCTGGAGGTACAGATCCGGGCCAGCCGCC
Organism: Nocardia sp. NPDC049707; assembly: GCF_040674855.1. Lineage (NCBI taxonomy): Bacteria > Bacillati > Actinomycetota > Actinomycetes > Mycobacteriales > Nocardiaceae > Nocardia > Nocardia sp. NPDC049707. The sequence goes on from NZ_JBFANN010000024.1 coordinate 91,691, forward strand.
CACCGGATCCCGGCCCGGAAGTCGTTGCGCCCAACGGCGATCCGATTGTGCCGTCATAGCTTTGCGATCGCATTTCGTTTCACCCCTCAGAGAATCCTCAGGGATAGCTCACACCGGTGCCAGTGCCGAGCAATAGCGTCTAGAGCGCTGGATGCACAGCACCAATCGAACACGCAGCACCTCTCGACAATCTGGAGGCATACCCATGAAGCTCTTCCACAGTCGCCCGACCGTCGCCGCTCTCGCCGCGGGCGCGATGGCCAGCGTGGCCGTGTTGCTTTCCCCGGCCATCGCGGCCGCGGATCCGATGACACTGGCCGGGCCGCTGCTGAACTCCGACTGCAGCTTCGCTCAGGTCGACGCGGCGCTACACGCCAAGGCCCCACAGCTGGCGGCAATGCTCGATGCGAACCCGACCCAGAAGGCCGAACTGCAGCGCAAGTTCGACCAGCCGGTCGAACAGCGTCGGGCGGAACTCCAGGCCGCCATCGACGAAAACCCGGGCGCCGCCAAGAACGCCGAGAACGACCCGGGTTCCGCCGGCCTGGCCGAGACCATCCGCACCGTGGCCGAAACCTGCCACAGCTACTGACACCATCCGACACGCCGAGCCGACTCCCCGGATGCCGACCGGTCGACTGCCCTCGCAAGAACATGGGTAACTCGCCGGGTAGGCCCAAGAATGCCGAGGCACCAGCGCGGGACCGAAAACATAGCGGCACCTGCTGGTATGGCCTAAAGATCCGGGGAGACGGTGGAGCCGAGCACAATGAGTGATGTGACCGAGCGGAGCGCGAACCCGACCGTCCTTGTCGTCGACGATGACGAGGACGTGCTCGCGTCGGTCGAGCGCGGCCTGCGCCTGTCCGGCTTCCAGGTGCTGGTCGCGCGCGACGGCGCCGAAGCACTGCGCAGCGTGACCGAGCAGGCCCCCGACGCGGTGGTGCTCGATATGAATATGCCGGTACTCGATGGTGCGGGCGTGGTGACGGCACTGCGCGCCTTGGGCAATGAGGTCCCGATCTGTGTGCTCAGCGCTCGCGCCTCGGTCGACGACCGGATCTCCGGACTGGAGTCCGGCGCCGACGACTATCTGACCAAGCCGTTCGTCCTCGCCGAATTGGTGGCGCGGATCAAGGCGCTGCTGCGGCGTCGCTCGGACGTCCCCGCCCCCGCCACACCGGGCGCGATTGCGGTCGGCTCGCTCGAGGTCGATGTCGCCGGCTACCGCGCATTGCTGAACGGCCGCGAAATCGAGCTCACCAAGCGCGAATTCGAACTGCTGTCCACCCTGGCCCGCAATGCGGGCGTGGTGCTGAGCCGGGAGCGGCTCCTGGAATTGGTGTGGGGCTACGACTTCGCCGCCGACACCAATGTGGTCGATGTCTTCGTCGGATACCTGCGGCGCAAGCTGGAGGTAGACGGCACGCCACGGCTGCTGCACACGGTCCGCGGCGTCGGCTTCGTGCTGCGAGCACCCAAGTGAGTTGGCGATGACGCCGCAGACCTCTTCTGGCACAACCGCTCCAAGCAAACGGCGGCGGACATTCTCGCTGCGCACTCGAGTGGCCGCTGCGGCCGCGGTTGGCGCGATCATCATCGTGACGCTGGCGAGCGCAGTCAGTGTGCGAGCGATCGAGCACATCAACATGCAGCAGACCGATCAACAGATCGCCACCGCCTCGCGGCTCGCCCTCATCGATCCGGTCATTGCCGTCGGCTTCGTCAGGCTGACCGGGCTGAACACCACCATCGCGATCACTGTCCGCGACAACGGTGTGGTAGTGGCCAGCAGCGCAATCCAACTTCCTGACCTGCCAACCGGTTCGCACACGGTCACGGTGGAGGACACACGCTACCGGGTACTCACCACCACTGAAGATCAACCGTCGGGTCGAACGGTGTCACTGGCGATTCCTACTGCGGAGGCTTCCCGCACGACCACCGAACAACAACGCTGGGTGCTCGGTGGGGCTGTGCTGGCAATAGCCGCAGCAGCAGCCCTCGGCTGGTTGTTCGCTGGACGTGCTGTGCGCCCCATCGTCGACCTGACCCACCAGGTTGACGCGCACCGTGGCCGCCCGGATCCCGAAAACGCGCAAATACCGGTCGATGGATCAGGTATGCGTGAAGCGGAGAAACTCGCAGATGCCGTGAACACTATGTTGCAGCGGGTAGATCAAGCTCAGGCCGAAACCGCTGCGGCGCTGGCGACCGCCCGCGACTTCGCCGCTGCCTCTGCGCATGAGCTGCGCACCCCACTAACTGCCATGCGCACCGACTTGGAGGTATTACGCACACTGGATCTCGATGAGGCACAACGCACCGAAATCCTCGCTGACTTGCAGCGTGGCCAGGAACGCGTAGAAACCACGCTAGCCGCATTGGAACGCCTCGCGACCGGCGAACTCACCAATGAACGCGACCATGTCGATACCGACATCGGAGATCTGTGCGACCAGGCAGCACACGATGCGATGCGACATTTTCCCGAGCTGACCGTACGGCTGGACATCGGGGCCGAACTAACTACCCGCGGGCTTCCCGCCGGGCTCCGGTTGGTCATCGACAACGCGCTGACCAACTCGGTCAAGCACGGCCGCGCGACCGAAGCCCTCGTCTCGGCCCACCGCCGCGCGGATGGATTCATCACGATCACCATCGATGACAATGGCCGCGGGATTCCTCTTCATGAGCGCAAGGTTGTTTTCGAGCGGTTCTTTCGTGGCAGTCAGGCCAGCCCAGGCGGCTCGGGCCTCGGTCTCGCCTTGGTCGCGCAACAAGCTCAATTGCACGGCGGGCGCGCATACTTCGATGACAGCCCACTCGGCGGTGCGCGCCTCGTACTCGAGTTCCCCGACCGATCCACACGGTGACGGGCCGGCGCTCATCGATCCGGCTGCGTTCTCGCTTCGTCCAAGGTGCAGCACGGAGTCTAATTAGTCTGTACCACTGGCCAATTCATTGATGACGGCGACGGACGGGCAATAAGTGCTGGCCTACGGTCCGGCCGGTGCAGACCACCGCCTCTACTGGATGGTGCATACGAGACCGGTCAGCCGTTGCGCCCGGCCGACGCAGTGGCCACTTCCTGGTGCAGGTATGGGCTGATATTGCGCATCGCACGTGCCACGTAGTCTTGCTTCTCGCCGACCGGAGCAACGTAGCGCAGAGCGCTTTCGGCCGCTTCGATACTTTTCAGGCGCGCGATCATCCAGGCCGCGAGGTAGTGCGATGCGAGGCAGCCGCCCGCGGTGGCGAGGTTGCCCTTGGCGAAGAAGGGCTGCTCGAGCACGTCGACACCGGCTGCCTGGACCCACGGTTTGGTCGTCAGATCGGTGCAGGCGGGAACACCGTCGAGCAGTCCGAGCTCGGCCAAAACCAATGTCCCGGAACATTGTCCGGCCAACAGTTGCCGGGTCGGGTCGAGTCGCAACCGCGCCATCAACTCCTGGTCGGCGACCACTTCGCGGGTCCGCGCACCGCTGCCGACGATGACCGCGTCCGCGCCGCTGGCTTCTTCCAGGGTGGCCATCGACTCGATGACCACCCCGTTCATCGAACGGACTCGCTGCATGGGGCTGGCGATCGATACCCGCCAGTCGGTCTTCTCGACCCGGTTGAGAACGCCGAGCGCGATGAGGGAGTCGAGTTCGTTGTAGCCCTCGAAGGTGAGGATGGCGATATGCATGACGGTTGCCTTTCCCGGTCGTTACCAGGCACCGTATGGCCGAGATCCAATACAATCAAGAAATTGTCATGCATACAATTCGAGCGTGGCAGTCTCGAGATACAAAGGCGTCGTGGACGCGTTGGCGTCCGACATCCGAGCGGGGCGGTTGCCATCCGGGACGCGGCTGCCGACCCATCGGCAACTCGCGGCCAGGGAAGGGCTGGCCTTGGTGACGGCGTCGCGGGTCTACGCCGAGCTCCAAGCCATGGGCCTGGTCAGTGGGGAACCCGGCCGGGGCACGTTTGTTCGCGAGATCGCGCTGTCGCCCAGCCAGGGCATCGACCAGCAGATCGCTGCGGCGGATGTGGTGGATCTCAACTTCAACTACCCCGCATTACCTGGTCAGGCCGATATGCTGCGGCAGGCATTGCGTCAGCTCGCGTCCTCGGGTGACCTAGAGGCCCTATTGCGCTACCAGCCCCATGGCGGGCGACCTGATGAGCGGGCCACAGTAGCCCGACATCTGCGGCGCAATGGTTTGCCGGTCGGCGCCGATCAGGTGCTGATCGTCAGTGGCGCTCAGCACGGATTGGCCGCCACCGCCATGGCGACATTGCGGCCAGGGGACGTCGTAGCAGCCGATGCCCTGACCTATCCGGGCTTCAAGGTGCTCGCCCATGCGCTGCACTTGGAACTGGCGCCGCTTCCCGCGGCGGGCGACGCACCCGATCTCGACGCCCTCGAACAGCTCTGCGCGACGCGGCGGGTCCGTGCCGTGTACACAATGCCGACACTGCACAATCCGTTGGGCTGGGTCACCGGGGAGCACCACCGCGAGCAGCTGGTCGAGATCGCGCGCCGATATGAACTGCTCATCATCGAGGATGCCGCATACGCCTTCCTGGCCGAGCAGCCACCACACCCAGTCGCGGCGCTCGCACCGGAAAGGACCGTCTATGTTTCTGGGCTCTCCAAGAACGTAGCGACCGGTCTGCGCTTCGGATTCATCACTGCCCCAACCCCATTAGCGCGCGCCATCGAGCGTGCGATCCGCGCCACCACCTGGAATACCCCCGCGGTGATGACAGCGATCGCGTGCCAGTGGCTCGAGGACGGCACCGTCACCAGGCTGGAGGCGCAAAAGCGCGATGATGCGCGGATCAGACAGTCGATCGCCCGTGCCGTTCTGGCGGGACTACCGGTGGTCAGCCATCCGTCGTCGTATTTCCTCTGGCTCCCGCTGCCCGAGGACGTGCGGGCAGACCAATTAGCGGCCGCGCTCATGCGCGAACACGTACTGGTGTCCACGGCAGAGCCGTTCGCCACGTCCGCGCACGTGCCACACGCGCTCCGGCTGGCCCTCGGCTCGACAAATCCGGACACCCTGCGCGAAGCGCTGGACAAGGTGAAACGGGTCGTCGATGAATATGCCTATCGATAGGACAACCCCGCCGGGTGCTGCCCCGGCTTGCCTATGTCAAGCCAGCAGAAGGCTCAGCCCAGGCATCGCCCCGTCGCCCGATGGGACCGATTACACCGCGGCCGATCGTATTTCGGGGGAAGCCGAATCGGGCGATATACGCCTCGTACTGGATCTTCCGGAACGCCCAACCACCGTCGGGAACGTGAAAACCGGCCCGGGAGTGCGGAGGACGGCTGCTGCCACCGACATACACTCTCGAACCGGTTCGCGGTATCTATGCCTACTTCGGCGGTGCGGTGACCTTGACCGGCTTACCCCATGCCGACAGCGTCACCTTGATGGTGCCCGGATCCCGCTTGATGACAGCCTGAACCAGGTTCGGGCCGGTGCCGGGCGAGGCGGCCGTTGACGGCAGCTGCGATGCCGAACCCCCCGACGGCGGCGGGACATCCGCGATCCACAGGGTGATCGGGAACGTGCCGGCCGGGTCGCCCGACTTGGGCACGATGGGGTCGATGACCGTAGAGTCGATGGTTCCGGTCAGCTTCACGGTGTCGGTGCCGTCGACCTTCTCCCGGCCCTCCACCTTCGGGTTCTGCACCTGGGCGATGAGGTTGGCCAGACCCTTGTCCTTGTCGAGGATGACGCCCGGGTCGTAGATCTGTTCCGCTGAACCGATTTTGGCGTAGGCGGCGGAGCTACCGGTCTGCGCGTACATTTCCTTGTCGACGACCAGGAACTTGGCCTGGACGAAGTCGGCCTCGGGCTTGGTCCGGACCTTCGCCTCGCCGATCGCCTGACCGGCGCCCTTCGGCTGGTTGGTCACATCGGCCGAGACGGTCTCGACCGGGAGGTTGGTGAGATTGTCCACCTTCAGATTCAGGTGCACCGCCTGCAGGGTCTGGGTAGTCCTCGCGGACTCCTGCACGATCTGCGCGGCATCGGGCAGCTGACCCGAGGGCGGCGCGGACGAGGTGGTCTTCGAATCGGAGCTGGAGTCGCAGCCTGTCACCAGTGCAGCGAACATCGACGCCGCGACGACGGCGGGCACGAGTCCCGGTCGGCGGAGTCGGATTCGGTGCGAGGTGCGTGCTCGCGCTGTCAGATCACTCAATGTTCTGCCCCCAGAAGAGTGCGAGGTCGGGTACGACCGGGTTGATGTGGTGCGGCAATTCGCCCGAGAGATTAGCTTGTCCCGCAGGTTGATTCGCCCCGACTCGCAAAGCGAAGTCGAGGCGAGTCGCGCATGCCGCGGGTGCCGACGTTACCCTTGGTTCGGTCTTCTCGCACAGATCGGGGGGAATCCGACGCGAAAGTTACCGGGTTAAGGGATTGTTTAGTGAGATGTAAGGCGCTGGAGGCACCATGCGGTACCGAAGCCTCGAGCGGTGCGTGTGACTTTGGGGGGAAATCCGGTTCGCCGGATGAAGTGCCCCCGCGCCTGTCCGCGATACATGCCATAACCCCGGGGCCGACAACGGCCACCGAACCGCGGATCAGACACGGAGGAATGCGATGACGAACAGCCAGCCGGAAGCGGAGGAGCGGGACTTCCGTAGACCCCCCGGCCCGCCGCCCGGCGGTGGCCCGCCACTTTCAAATGTGTGGGTTTACAACGGAAAAGCCTACGATCTGAGCGACTGGATCTCCAAACATCCCGGCGGCGAGTTCTTCATCGGGCGAACGAAAAATCGCGATATCACCTCCATCATCGGGTCCTATCACCGCGATCCGGAGCGGATCGGGCGAATGCTCGAGCGATATGCGTTGGGGCGCAATGCATTACCCGAGGACATCCATCCGAAGGCCAATGCACCCGACTTCCTGTTCAAAGAGGGTTTCGACAGCTGGCAGGACACGCCGAAGTACCGATTCGACAATAAAGACGATCTGCTGCACAAGGTCAAGGCGCGGCTGAAAGAGCCGGAGTTGGCCGCGCGACTGCGGCGCATGGACACGATCTTCAACATCGTGGTCGCGGTGCTGGCCATCGCGTACTTCGCGGTGCAGGGGCTGCGCCTGTTCGACCGCAGCTGGATGCCGCTGCCCGTCTTCGTCGTCCTCATGGTGCTGCTACGCAGCTCACTGGCCGGATTCGGCCATTACGCGATCCATCGCGCGCAAAAGGGCCTCAACAAGATCTATACGAATACCTTCGATTTCAATTACGTCGCACTGGCTTTCGTCACGGCGGACGGACACGCGCTGCTGCACCACCCGCATACCCAGAGTGAAGTCGATATCAAGAAGAACGTCTTCACCATGATGATGCGGGTGCCCCGGTTGTATCGGGTGCCGATTCACACCCTCCACAAATTCGGACACACGGTAACCGGTATGACCATTCGGCTCCTCGATGTCTGCCGCCTCACCCGCAAAGTCGGCATCAAGGATATGTACGGAACCTGGGGTGGTGCGCTGCCGCACTTCATCGGTTCGTTCGGCGTCCGGGCGCTACTGCTCGGCGAGTTGGTGGTATTCACGCTAGCGGGCGACTTCTGGGCCTGGGCACTGCAATTCGTGGTGACGCTGTGGATCAGCACCTTCCTGGTCGTCGCGAGCCATGATTTCGAGGTGGCGACCGAGGAACTCCCCGCCGCCGATGACGCGGACTGGGCCGTCAATCAGATGGAACAGGCCTACGACCTGAAGGTGATCGGAAATCGTTATATCGACTGCTTTCTCGCGGCCGGTTTGAGTTCGCATCGTGTCCATCACGTCCTGCCGTTCCAGCGCAGCGGGTTCGCCAATATCGCCACCGAGGACGTATTGCGCGAGGAGTCCGCGAAATTCGGCGTCGAGTGGCTGCCGGCGAAGAGTTTCTTCACCGATCGGTTCCCGAAACTCTGCCGCACCTACCTCTTGTCGCAGTCGCGCGAAGCCGAGGAACGGAATTGGGGCTTCATCCGCGAGCATTGCTCGCCCGCGGCGCTGAAAACCTGTGCGATCTACACGGTGCAGGGATTCACCGGAATCGGCACGGTCTGAACCGATTCCGGAGATCGACCGATCGAACCGCTGGACAGGCGGCGCCGATCATCATTTTTCACAAGAACGGGGAGAATTTCGTGTCAATCACTATCGATGAGGGTACGTCGGCGACTCGTCAGGGGGACGAGCGCGGCCACGGCCTCGTGCAGCACGGTCTGCCGCCCGCGCCGCCAACCACGGTCGGTGTGATCGAGAGCATCGCGACCGGTGCGCCTGATCGACTCGTCGACCAGGCCGGCGCCGCCGATCGGGTGGCTGAGCTGTTCACCGATCCGCAACAGCGGGAACGGATTTCGCGCATCTACCAGAAGACGAAGATCGACAGCCGCCGGCTGGTGGTCGATCCGCTGGATCCCGAATTCCTGCGGTTCGGGCGGGAGCGCGGCACGATCCGGGACCGGATGAATCTGTTCTACCGCCATGCCGTGCCGCTGGCCGTCGATGTCGCCGGCCGTGCCCTCGCCGGTATCGAGAACGCGGCGGCGGAGATCGGCTTGCTGGTCTTCGTGACCAGCACCGGTTTCATCGCGCCGGGTGTGGATGTCGCGGTCGTGAAGCAGCTCGGCCTGTCGCCGTCGGTCGGTCGAGTGGTGGTGAACTTCATGGGCTGCGCGGCCGCGATGAACGGCATTCGGACCGCCGTGGATTATGTTCGGGCGCATCCGGATAAGAAGGCGATGGTCGTCTGCATCGAGCTGAGCTCGGTGAATGCCGTCTTCGACGACAATGTCAACGATGTGATCATCCACAGCCTGTTCGGTGACGGTTGCGGTGCGGTGGTCATCGGCGCCGGTCAGGTCCAGCAGCCGCTGGCGCCGGGCAAGGTGGTGATCCGGGACAGCTTCAGCCAACTCTTCGACGGTGCCGAGGACGGCATCGTGCTCGGTGTCAACCAGAACGGCATTACCTGCGAGCTGTCGGAGAATCTGCCTCAGTACATCTATACCGGGGTCGATCCCGTGGTCACCGAGGTCTTGCGCCGCAATGGATTGCAGAAGGCCGATGTCGATCTGTGGGCGATCCACCCGGGCGGGCCGAAGATCATCGAGGAGTCCGTGCGTTCGCTCGGCATCGCGCCGGAGCGGGCGGCGCTGAGCTGGGATGTGCTGGCCCGGTTCGGCAATATGCTGAGCGTGTCGCTCATTTTTGTGCTGGAACACATGATTCAGCAGGCCGCGGCGCAACCGATCTCGACCGGTGTCGCGTTTTCCTTCGCACCGGGGGTCACCCTCGAAGGCATGATCTTCGACATCATTCGCCGGTAAGAGCAGCCGGCTCAGCCGAATTCGCCCGTTGGGGAGCGCAGCAACCATGCAACTCATCCGATTCCTCATCTCGATCTCCTGGATGCGGATCGCGGCCGTCATTGCCGCGGGTCTCATCTGCGGTGCGGCCAATACCTATCTGGTGACCCTCATCAGGGGCGTGGTGTCGCCGGAACCGCATCCGCACATCAATATCCAGAGCTTCGCCCTCACGGCGCTGGTCATTGTGGTCAGTGGCGTGGTGTCGCAGGTGCTGTTGGTTCGCCTTGCCCAAGAGGCGATCTACCGGCTGCGCGCGGATCTGAGTTCCGGAATCGTTTCGGCGCCACTCGAGCATCTGGAACGGCTCGGCACGCACCGCCTGATGGCCACCCTGACCGAGGATGTGCGCTCGCTCTCGCAGGCGGTGACCGCCATTCCGAGCATCTGCATCGACGTTGCCACCATTGTCGGTTGCTTCGCCTTCCTGCTCGTGGTGTCGGGTCCGCTGTTCGCGGTGACCGTGGCGGGCACACTGCTCGGAATCGGCTGTGTCGAGCTGATTCTCGGGCGGGTGCGCACTATCTATCGCGAGGCGCGGGAGAACGAGGACGCGCTGCTGCGGTCGTACCAGGCCGTGACGCTCGGCATCAAAGAGTTGAAGCTGCATCGGGGGCGGCGCCGGGATTTCATGCAGCGGCATCTGCTCGGTTCGGCCGCGACGCTGCGTGCGCAGAATGTCGATGCCGGATCCACATTCTCGGTGGCACAGGGATTCGGCCAAGCGCTACAGCTCGGCACCATGGCGCTGATCCTGTTCGTACTCGTCGCGCCGCTCGAGCTGTCGCGCGATGTGATGGTCGGCTATGTCCTGGTGACGACGTTCCTGGCGATGCCGATGCAAAACTTCATGCACCGCATTCCGGATCTGCTGCGCGGTGATGTGGCGCTGGCGAAGATCCGGGCGATGAATCTGTCCATGGAGACCATGCACGACGAGGAGCGGTTGCCGTTCAGCGACCGTCCCGCCGTCGATGCGGCGCGGCTGGAGCTGACGAATGTCACCTACAGCTACCGGATGGAGCCACCACCGCCGTTCCCACCTGGCCCCGGCGGGCCGCCGCCCGGCCCCGGCGGTCCGGGACGTGGCGCGCATCCGCCAGGTCGGGGTCCACGTCCCGGTGGGCCGCGTCCGGATGTCAACGGCCATCGGTTCGTCGACCACAGCGGACACGACAACCGGCCGATGCCACTGGGCCCACCACCGGAGCCGAGCAATGGCGAGTCCGGATTCCGGCTCGGCCCGCTGGATCTGGTCTTCGAACCCGGGCAGATCACCTTCATCGTCGGCGGTAACGGCAGCGGTAAATCGACGCTGGCCAAGCTGATCACGGGACTGTATGTGCCGCAGACCGGCGTGCTGTCGCTCAATGGCGAGCCGATCGACCACGAGAATATCGAGTGGTTCCGGCAGAACTCCTCGGCGATCTTCACCGACTTCCACCTGTTCGAGGAGTATCTGGGCTTCGATCGGCCCGGACTCGACGGTGTGGTGCGCCGCCATCTCGAGCAGTTGCAGATCGCGCACAAGGTGACGGTGCAGGACGGGCGGTTGTCCACCATCGATCTGTCACAGGGCCAGCGCAAACGGCTCGCGCTGTTGACCGCCCTGCTCGAGGACCGGCAGATCTATGTCTTCGACGAGTGGGCCGCCGACCAGGAGCCCAAGTTCCGCGACGTCTTCTATCAGGAAATCCTCACCGAGCTCAAACAGCGCGGGAAGACCGTCATCGTGATCACCCACGACGATCGCTACTTCCATCACGCAGACCAGCTGGTCAAGCTCGATTTCGGCCGGGTGGTCGAGGCGCACCGGGCCGCGGAGCGCACCGGCGCCGAACGCTGCTGACCCGACGAAATCAGCTGCGGCCCTTACCGAACTCTCAGAGTTCGGTAAGCGGCGATGCCAATTCGGAACTCTAGGGTCGGCATCGTGACTGAGCGTAGCGAAGGAATCAAAGACACAGCACTGCTGGTCGAGGCGCAGTCGTGACTGGAAATCGCGCCCGCTGGGCCCTGCTCGCCGTTGCCGTTGTCAGTGCCGGGGCGCTCGGTGGCGCCGTTACCGCGTGTTCCCGATCAGCCAGCGCACCCGGCGGTATCGCACTCGTGAACGCCGATACCGGACCGACGGGTGCGCGCATCGCGCAGAGTCTGCAGCAGGACGGCGGCGGTTACGAGTGGACCGTCGGCAAGCCGGGTGAACTCGACGCGGATGACTACGCGGCGGTGATCACCCTGCCCACCGATCTGACCGAATCCATGGGCACACTGGCGAGTGCGCAGCCGAAACGGGCCAAGGTCACGGTGGATACGCATAAGGGCGCGGACGCGAATGTGGTGAACGGCGCGGTGAATACGGTGACACACCGGGTCGGTGCGACCGGTGTCGATGCTGCACTGGCGGCGGTCGCGCAGGCACGCACCCAGATGACCTCGGTGCAGTTGACCACCCAGCTGCTCAATGCCGGGGTGAATGCCGCGGCCGCCGGCGCCGATCAGTTCAGCTCGGGCGCGGATCAAATGCTCGGCTTCCTGGCCTACGCCAAAGATGGCTCGGCACAACTGACTTCGGCCATCGCACTGCTGAACTCGACCGTCTCCGGTGCCACAGCGCAGGCGAATCAGCTGGCTTCGGCCTTGGATTCGACCGGCGTCACGATCGGCCAGGTGCAGCAGACCGCGAATACGGTGAGCGGCGGTCTGGATCAGATCCTGCCGCTGATGCGCGCGCTGCCTTTCGCGGGCGATCCCCGGGTTGCCGACGTTATCGCGAAACTCGAAGGGCTACGAAATGTTTCGGGCCAGGCCGGATCCCAGCTGAACGGTCTCGGCGACCTGGTCGGCGGTGCGGTGGATCCGAGCACCGATCTCGGCACATTGCTGCGCACGGTGGTGGACCGATTGGCGAGCGCCAGTGCGCAATTGGCCGAGGGCGCGAAACTCGCCGAGGGCCTGCCTCAGCTCGCTGATCAGGGCGGCGCTCAATTGGCCAGCGCCATGAGCCAACTCACCGGCGGCGTCACCCAACTCCAGCAGATCGTGACCAATCTCAGCAATCAGACCGACAAGGCCGTCTCAGCGCTGCCCCAGCGCAGCACCGCCCAGCAGTCCACGCTGGCACTAGCGCTCACCGACCCGGTCGAGGTGGTTCGCAACTGATAAAGCGCGCCCATCCGGCGATGGGCGTGGGCTTTCTCGGAGATTGAGGTGGATACGGAAGCGACGCCCACTGGTCAAGCCCAGGAGATGTTCGCGAGGGCTCCGATACTCGACTACGACGAGCTCCGACACGACTTGGACACTGTGATCACCGACGAGCTATCCGACGATCCGGCCGCAGTAACCGGTGCAACCGGCTGAGCGAACGACTGCGGCCCGTGCTTTACGAGAGCACGGGCCGCAGTAGGGGTTTCAGCTCAGCTGATGACGTCGATCAGGTCGATCACGAAGACCAGGGTCTTCCCGGAGAGGTGGTGACCGGCGCCGGCGGGGCCGTAGGCGAGCTGCGGCGGGATGGTCAGTTGGCGGCGGCCGCCGACCTTCATACCGGGGATACCGTCCTGCCAGCCCTGGATCAGGCCGCGCAGCGGGAACTTGACGGATTCGCCACGGCTCCAGGAGGAGTCGAATTCCTCACCGGACTCGAATTCCACACCGACATAGTGCACCTCGACGGTACCGCCGGGCACCGCCTCGGCGCCCTCGCCCTCGACGATGTCTTTGATAACCAGCTCGGTGGGAGCTGGGCCCGCCTGGAATTCGATCTCCGGCTTGGTCATTCGGCTATCCCCTCTGATAGGTGATGGTGAATCGGTTGGAAATTAGCGGCTGTTGATCTCGTGGTAGTCGCGGTGACCGTAACCGGTGTAGATCTGGCGCGGACGGCCGATCTTCAAAGGCTCGCTGTGCATTTCCCGCCAGTGCGCGATCCAGCCCGGCAGCCGGCCCATCGCGAACAGCACGGTGAACATGCGGGTCGGGAAGCCCATCGCCTTGTAGATGACACCGGTGTAGAAGTCGACATTCGGGTACAGCTGGCGCGAAATGAAGTACTCGTCGGTGAGCGCGGCCTCTTCGAGAGCCTTTGCGATATCGAACAATTCGTCGTCACCGCCGAGCTTGGACAGAATCGCGTCGGCGTGCTTCTTGGCGATCGAGGCGCGCGGGTCGTAGTTGCGGTAGACGCGGTGCCCGAAGCCCATGAGCTTCACGCCGTCTTCCTTGTTCTTGACCTTGCGGATGAAGTCCTTGACATTGCTGCCCTGGGCCTTGATGCCGTCCAGCATCTCCAGCACGGCCTGGTTGGCGCCGCCGTGCAGCGGGCCCCACAGCGCGTTGATACCACCGGAGACGGAGGTGAAAAGGTTGGCGTCGGAGGAACCGACCAGGCGCACAGTCGAGGTGGAGCAGTTCTGCTCATGGTCGGCGTGCAGGATCAGCAGCATGTCGAGCGCGGCGGCGATCTCCGGATCGACCTCGTAGGGTTCGGCCGGGAAGCCGAAGGTCATCCGCAGGAAGTTCTCCACCAGGCTCAGCGAGTTGTCCGGGTAGAGGAAGGGCTGGCCGACCGACTTCTTGTACGAGTAGGCCGCGATGGTGGGCAGCTTCGCCAATAATCGGATGGTCGATAGCTCGACCTGTTCGGGATCCTTCGGGTCCAGCGAATCCTGGTAGTACGCCGACAGCGCGTTCACCGCCGACGACAGCACCGGCATCGGGTGCGCGTTGCGCGGGAAGCCGTCGAAGAACCGCTTGAGGTCCTCGTGCAGCAGGGTGTGGCGGCGGATCCGGTCGGTGAAATCGTCCAGCTGCGCCTGGGTCGGCAGCTCGCCGTAGATCAGCAGGTAGCTGACCTCGATGAAGGTCGAGGACTCCGCGAGCTGGTCGATCGGGTATCCGCGGTAACGCAGGATGCCCGCTTCGCCGTCGATGTAGGTGATCGCCGACTTGGTCGGCGCGGTGTTCATGAATCCGGGGTCGTACGTCACATACCCGGTGCTGGCCAGCATTTTGCCGAGGTCGACGCCGTCATTGCCTTCTTGGGCTTGGGCGATCGTCATGGCGTATTCGCCGCCGGGGTAGCTCAGAACCGGCTTGGCGTCGTTGATGTGGTCTTTTTCGGGCACGGAAGGATCCCTCTCAGGCTAGGACCGTCGGCATCGGGGTGCGGTCGGCACGGCGGTGCACTCATCTAGACGCTAGTCGCTACTTGCGCGGCCCGAGAACGAGGGTGCCCAGCGGCCGGGCTCACAAACAACTTCGCGACCGGTGTGGTTTGCTACTCATCCCGACACCGGCACCGAGTGCGAACCGGCGACGCGATAGCGCAGAAAAGCCGGGAACACCAGCGCAGCCAGCACCACCCCGATAACGACGAGCACACCGCCGCCCGCCGCGGCGACCGCGGTACCCAGGCCCGCCGCGGCGAAACCGTGGGCAACATCACCGATGCGCGGCCCGCCCGCGACGATCACGATGAACACCCCCTGCAGGCGGCCGCGCATCTCGTCGGTGGTGACCGTCTGCAGCATGGCGACGCGCAGCGCGGCCGAGACCATATCGACCGCGCCGCCGAAGGCCGAGCAGGCCAACGCGATCCACAGACCGGGCCCGATACCGAGGCCGTGACCGCTCCAGCCGACGGCGACGCCGAAGCCGACCATGGCCAGCCCCCAGAGCGCGATGCAGACGACCACCGCCAGACCCTGGCGGCGTACGTGCGAGATCCAGCCGGAGAACACCCCGCCGAGCACGGCGCCGACCGACATGGACGCGAACAGTAGACCGAGCGCGACGCCGCCGCTGGCCGGGTCACCGAAGGTCTCGTGCGCGATCTGCGGATAGAGGGCGCGCGGCATGCCGAAGACCATGGCGATCACATCGACCACGAACGAGGCGAGCAGGACGCGCTGTGTCGCCAGATAGGCGAAACCGTCCAGGACGGTGCGGAATCCGGCCTTGCGCGCGGTGCCGGTCGGTGCGATCGCGGGCAGCCGCCACACCGCCCAGATGGTGGCGAGCAGCGCGATCGCGTCGATCAGATACAGGGTCGACAGGCCGACAACGGGGATCAGCACGCCCGCGAGCACCGGTCCGGCAATGGCGCCGGTCTGCTGCACGGTCATGCTGAGCGCGCTGGCCGCGGCCAGATGTTCGGTGGGCAGCAGCCGCGGAATGGCGGCGCTGCGGGTCGGCTGATTCACCGCGAAGAACGCCTGCTGCACGGCGAAAAGGCCGAGCACGATCCAGACGTTGTCGAATCCGGCCGCGGCCTGCACCCAGAAGGCGAGCGCGGTCACACCGGTGCCGCAGTTGGTGATGAGCATGAGCTTGCGCCGGTCCATCACATCGGCCAGCGCACCGCCCCACAGACCGAACACGATCAGTGGGATCAGGCCGAACAGCCCCGCCAGACCGACATAGCCGGAGCTGCCAGTGATCTCGAATATCTGCTGCGGGACGGCCACCACAGCCAACTGCGAACCGATGACCGTGACGATGTTGCTGGTCCACAACCGTCGGAAATCGGGATAGCGCAGCGGAGTGGTGTCGGCGAGCAGTTTCACCGACCGCAGCGTAATGAGTCGGTCAGCGGCCCAACAATGTTGGGGCCGACACGATTTCTAGGGTTGTAGTCGGTCGACCGTCATGGTGTCACCGCTGATCCGCACCCGGATCCGGTTGTGCAGCCGACCCCGGCGGCCCTGCCAGAACTCCACCTCGTCGGGGCGGATCAGATAACCGCCCCAGTGCGGCGGCACCGGAATCTCGTCCACGTCGGCGAAGCGGGCGGTGGCCTCGGCCAGGGTGCGATCGAGTTCGGCGCGCGAGGCGATCGGCCGGGACTGCCGCGAGGCCCAGGCACTCAGCTGCGAATCGCGCGGGCGGGAACTCCAGTAGACGGCGGTCGTCTCGGCGGAGACCTGCTCGACCGGCCCGCGCACATGGACCTGCCGCCCCAGCGCGGGCCAGACGAAGGTCGCGGCCGCGAAGGGGACGCCGGCCAGCTGGTTGCCCTTGGCCGAGTCGTAATTCGTGTAAAAAGTCACACCTTCCGGTGAGAGACCTTTACACAGCACCGTCCTGGCGACCGGACGCGGCCCGGCATCGGTGCGTGCGACGGTGGCGACCACCATGGCATTGGGCTCGGCGATACCGACGGCGGTGGCCTGTTCGATCCAATGCCGAAGCAGCGGCTCCCAGCCGCCGGCCAGCCAGGTTTCGTCCAGATCGGTGTCCTCACCGCTACCGAACGGCATACCGCCGTAGTCGACTCGCATGGCGGCCAGATCGGTCGCCGGGAACACAACCCGATCGTTTGCGGCCATTTCCTGACCGAATGAATTGTCCAGGTCACGCATGGGCCAGACGTTACTCCGCAGTAGCAGAGAGCTAAGGTTTTGTTGATCGGCATGTACTCGGCGAGCCGCACCCCTCATCGACGAGAACAGCCTTTTCGAGCGACCTGCAAGCAGCCGCTGCTGACCTTTTCGAGCGACCTGCAAGCAATCGCTACGGATAACAAACCGAAGTGCAAGGAGAGTCACAACATGACTACCAGCCATGCGGTGCCCAGTGGGCAGACCGCCGTACCCGCGGATTTCGTCAGCGGCCTGGAAGGCGTGGTGGCATTCACCACCGATATCGCCGAACCCGATAAGAATGGCGGCGCGCTGCGCTACCGCGGCGTCGATATCCAAGATCTGGTCGGCTCGCGGGTGACCTTCGGTGACGTGTGGGCACTGCTGGTTGACGGCGAATTCGGCCACGGCCTACCGCCCGCGGAGCCGTTCCCGCTGCCGGTGCACACCGGTGACGTGCGCGTCGACGTGCAGGCCGGACTGGCCATGCTCGCCCCGATCTGGGGCTACCAGCCGCTGCTCGATATCGACGACGAGACCGCGCGGGAGAATCTGGCGCGCGCCTCGGTGATGGCTCTGTCCTATGTCGCGCAGTCCGCGCGCGGCATCTACCAGCCCGCGGTGCCGCAGAAGAAGATCGACGAGTGCACCACGGTGACCGAACGGTTCATGACCCGCTGGAAGGGCGATCCGGATCCGCGGCACACCGAGGCCATCGACGCCTACTGGGTTTCCGCGGCCGAGCACGGCATGAATGCCTCCACCTTCACCGCCCGGGTGATCGCCTCGACCGGTGCCGATGTCGCCGCGGCACTGTCCGGTGCGATCGGCGCGATGTCGGGTCCGCTGCACGGCGGCGCACCCGCGCGCGTGCTGCCGATGATCGAGGCCGTCGAAAAGTCCGGTGACGCACGCGCTTTGGTCAAGGGCATCCTGGACCGCAAGGAAAAGTTGATGGGCTTCGGCCATCGGGTCTACCGGGCCGAGGATCCGCGTGCCCGCGTGCTGCGCGCCACCGCGCAGCGCCTGAACGCCCCGCGCTTCGAGGTCGCCGCCGCGCTCGAGCAGGCCGCGCTCGCCGAACTGCGCGAGCGTCGTCCGGACCGCGCCATCGAGACCAATGTCGAATTCTGGGCGGCGGTCATCCTGGACTTCGCCGAGGTCCCCGCGCACATGATGCCCGCGATGTTCACCTGTGGCCGCACCGCCGGTTGGTGTGCGCACATCCTGGAGCAGAAGCAGCTGGGCAAACTGGTCCGCCCGGCCGCCATCTACACCGGCCCCGGCCCGCGCCAGCCACAGGAAGTCGCGGGCTGGTCCGCCATCGCGCACGTGTAGCGCACGACCGAGCCGGTCACCGGACACCGTGATGGGATCCATTACCCACCACGGTGTCCGGCTATTTGCGGCGACCTCGCCCACGACGGAGCGAGTCTTACGAGCGACCCGTTCGCGGCCCATCTCGCGCCCGAGTCGTCGAAGCACACGCGCCACACGCGCGAGTCTCGACACGCGTGCACCAGGTGCCGAACGACCCGCCGTCAACGCCCCCCACGGAGCGAGTCTTACGAGCGACCCGTTCGCGGCCCATCTCGCGTCCGAGCCGTCGAAGCACACGCGCCACACGCGCGAGTCTCGACACGCGTGCACCAGGTGCCGAACGATCCCGCCATCAACGCCCCCCACGGAGCGAGTCTTACGAGCGACCCGTTCGCGGCCCGTCTCGCGTCCGAGCCGTCGAAGCGCATGCGCCGCAGGCGCGAGTCTCGACGGCTCGGA
>NZ_JBFANN010000025.1:0-109867 GCF_040674855.1 Nocardia sp. NPDC049707
CGGGAACCAAAGCCCCGACGACTACGAGCGTTCACTTCGAACCACTGCCGCCTGAAATCTGTAAGCCCCCTGTCCACCACTCGGGGTGAACCTCAGCCGACCGGGCGGCGGAGATCATGAATGGCCAAGGTGGGGGCGAATAGGTGAGTGGTCTCGGTGATTTCGTCAACAAGGTTGGTGACGCGGTCGCGCACGGCGTCGAATCGGCCACGCAGAAGGCGGGTGAGTTCGCCGATGCTGGTTTGGATGCGGCGGCGGGGCTGGCGCGCAAGGTGGGTGCTGATGGGGTCGCGGAGAACCTCGACGATCTCGGGGACACGATCGCCGATCTGGCCGGTGGTGAAATCAAGGAACGCGAACTCGGACAGACCACTGACCCGAAAGAGCTGATCCGGGGTGAGCCCTCGGCGATCCACGACGCGGTCGAGGCGTTGCAGAAGATGGGCGATTCGATCGGTAAGACCGGCGATGCATTGGGCACGGTGAACACCGCGGACTGGACCGGTTCGGCGGCTGAGGAGTTCCGCACCGAGTTCGCGAAACAGCCCAAGCTGTGGTGGGAGGGCGCCGATGCGATGCACAAGGCATCAGGTGTGCTCGATGGCTGGTACAACGAGGTCAGCGCCGCGCAAACCAAAGCTGCG
This sequence comes from Nocardia sp. NPDC049707, assembly GCF_040674855.1. Taxonomy (NCBI): domain Bacteria; kingdom Bacillati; phylum Actinomycetota; class Actinomycetes; order Mycobacteriales; family Nocardiaceae; genus Nocardia; species Nocardia sp. NPDC049707. Next base: position 645 of record NZ_JBFANN010000025.1, read on the forward strand.
GATGCGATCGAGAGATGGGAAGCGGCCGACACCGAGGAAACCACGAGGAAGAACCAGTGGAACTCCCTGTCGGATGAGCAGAAACGCAAGACACCTCTGACCGACACGTGGACCTCGATCCGCAACGAGGCCCGCGAGATCCTGCGCGGCGCACGCTCACAGCGTGACAACGCAGCAGCCTCGGCCGCGGCGGCATTGGCTGCGGCGACCGAGGCCGCCCCGACCGAACCGCCGTTCACCGAACGCTGGACCGACAATCTCTCGGACCTGTCCGGGGCGTTGGATCAGGCGAAGCTGAACTTCACTTCCGGGTTGCTGACCAGTTTCACCGGGATCGTGCAGTTCGTGCGTCAGGTCAGCCCGATGGACCCCTACAACCTCACCCACCCGGCTGAATATCTCTCGGGGATGTCGGACCTGGGTACTGGGCTGGTCGTCGCGGCGGCCGATCCCGGGGCGACGGTGTCCTCGATACTGTCCGGTGCGCGCAAGAACCCGTCGGAGTTCCTCGGTTCCCTGACCGGTGACCTGATCACCACCGTCGGCACCGGCGGTGCGGGCGCAGCCAAACCCGCCCTGTCTGCTGTCGACAAGATCGGCGACGTCGCCAAGGTCAGCAAAGCGACCCACACCGTGGCCAATACGGCAGAACACGCCCCGCACACCACACCACATACCCCGAGCGGCACTTCCACACCCCATACCCCTTCGTCGACCCCGCACGAATCCGGCGCACCAACGAGCACACACCCGACAACCGAAGCGCCGTCACCCTCCCCGACCGGGAGCGAGCCGGGCACCCCAACCGGTACCCACCCGAGCACCAGCGAGCCTGGCACACAACCACACACGGCAACCGAATCGCCGACACAACCGGGAACCACCACACCGCCTGAAACCCCCGCGCACTCACCGGACTCCGGCACACCAGGGCCCGACAACACCGCACCGGGACACACTCAGCCGGACGCACCACAGCAGGCGCGTCCCGAACAGCCGGCACCTGACTCGCACCCCAGCGGCGAGCATCCCGGTGACGCACCCCAAACTTCCCACCAGCAGCCCTCCGACACTCCGGCGGTTCGACCGGATGCGGAGGTTTCCCCGGGACCGAACCCGAGCCACGAGACACCCAGCCAGCACCCTGATCCCGACTCGAGCCCGCCCGCTCACACCGATTCACCTGACACCCCGACAGATCACGGTGACGGCAGTCCGCGTCAAACCCACGACGGGACAGAACCCACCCACCCGGACGGGGACGGCACGAATCCCAATGGCCACGACAATCCCTCCCCGGAAAACCAACCGACCCATCATGATTCGCCGCAGGAGCACCCCACTCCGCAGGAGCGAGCCGAGGCCGATCAAGGTGCTGGTGATACGGCGCGGGAGAACGGTGCGGACCACGACCGCGTTGAGGGCGACAAAACGTGTTCCGAGGATCCCGTCGATATCGCGACCGGCGAATTCCTGCTCCCCGAAGCCGATGTCGACCTCCCCGGTGTCCTCACACTGACTCTGCGGCGCACACATCGCTCGAACTACCGGTACGGCCGCTGGTTCGGGCCGTCGTGGTCGACCACCCTGGATATGCGTCTGGTCGTCGAGGACGAAGGGGTTACCTTCCTCGGCGAGGATGGCATCATGCTGGCCTACCCGCACGCCGAGGTCGGTGCCGCAGCCGAACCGGTGACCGGTGGACAGGCGTGGACGCTGACGCGCACCGAGGTCGGCGGTTACCGCATCTGGGACCGGCAGCGGGAAATACTGTGGCATTTCGCGCCCGAACCGACCCTCGATGGCATCGAGTCCCGTCTGGGCAACTACGCCATCTCCGCGATCACCGACCGCCACCGCAACCGGGTCCGCTTCCACTACGACACCGACGGCGCACCGGTCGAGGTGTCACATTCGGGCGGATACCGCGTACGCATCGACACCGCCGCGGGACGCGTCACCGGGCTATCCGTACTCGACACCAACACCGAGGGTGCCGAAACGCAAACCCAATTAAGGGAATTCGGATACGAAGCAGGCCAGCTGTCAGCGGTTGTCAACGCTGTCGGCGCTACCACGAGCTACACCTACGATGACGAACACCGGCTGACATCCTGGACCGATTCCAACGGCAACCAGATGGTCAACACCTACGACGAATCCGGCCGCGTCGTCTTTCAGCGCGGCACCGCCGGGATACTGGATACCGACTTCGACTACCTCGAATTCCCCGACGGCACTGGCCGTCTCACCACCGTCACCGACTCCCTCGGCGCCACCACCACTCACGGCTTCGATCGCGACTTCCGCCTGCGCGATCTCGTCGACCCAACCGGTGGCCATACCCATATCGACTACAACTTAGACCGCAAGCCAATAAAAGTCGTCGCACCTGACGGTGCCGTTACGCAATACCGACACAACGGCGATGGCGACATCGCCGAAATCATCCGCCCGGACGGCAGCACCGTCGAGATCGAGTATGTGTGGCGCAACCGCCCCACCCGAGTTACCGACGCAGACGGCACTGTGCGACAACAGGAATGGGACAAGTCCGGCAACCTCTCCGCCGTTATCGACGCGGTAGGAGCCAGAACCGGGTACATCTACCACCCCAATGGTGCGATCGCAGAGATCACCAGCGCGACCGATACTCGGACCCGCATCGAAGTCGACGCCGCAGGGCTGGCCGTGCAAGTTACAGACCCAACTGGGGCAATCACACGCATCGAGCGAGACTGCTGTGGCCGTCCGATTCGAGTCACCGACCCACTGGACGCCCAGACCCACTATGAGTGGGCACCGGACGGAAATCTGCTGCGCCGCGTCGACCCGGACGGCAATACCGAATCGTGGAACTACGACGGCGAAGGCAACCTGCTCACCCACATCGACCGCGCAGGCAATCTCACCCGCTTTGTCTATGGTGTCTTCGACTTGCTCCACTCGCGCGCCGATCCCGATGGCTCGACAACCCACTACAGCTGGGACAGCCAACGTCGTCGCACCAAGGTCACCAACCCACTCGGCCAAGTTTGGACCTACGGCTACGACCTCGCTGGGCGCCTGATCACCCAAACCGACTACACCGGCGCCACCACCCGATACACTCACGACGCCGCCGGACGAGTCACCACGATCACACCGGCCACTGGCATCACCCGTCACCACGCCCACAACCTTCTCGGGCGCCTCATCGCGGCCGCCACCGACACTGGCGACTGGATCAGATACACCCACGACCTCGCCGGCCGAGTCCTCACGGCGGTCTCGGGAACAAACGAAGATCCCACCCACACCCTCGAATTCACCTACACTGCCACCGGCCAACTCGCCTCACAACAACTCGACGACCAACCGGCGATGCGCCACGACCACGACCGCTACGGTCGCCGAATCCGCCGCACCACCCCCATCGGAGCAACCACCAGCTGGGACTACGACCGCACCGGCAGAATTCGCGGCCTCAGCGCCGACGGACGCAGACTCGCCTTCCACTACGACCCGCTCGGGCGTCTCAACAGTTGGCGTGTCGGCGAAATCGCTATCAATCGAACGCTTTCCGATATCGGCCGCGTCACCGGCCAACACGTGGTCGCCCATCCCGCTACCTCACTGAACCTCGACACCGGACCAAGGCTCAATCCCCGGACACTCCGTCACGACGAATACACATACCGCCCAGACGGCTACCTCACCAACCACACCCTCACACGCCCTGACACCAACCCACTGCTGAGCGACTACACCCTCGACCCCGCCGGGCGCGTCACATCGATCGCCCGAAACGGCACAATCGCCGAGGAATACACCTACGACCGACTCAGCAACATCACCAACGCAGCGCAGACACGACCGCCTGACCACGCCAGCACTGCAGTCGCCGCGCCGACAGCCGACGCGTCCCCACCTGCTTCCCGAATGCCCGTCCACGGCATCGATAATCGCCGCGAGTACCGCAACAACCTACTTATTCGCGAGGGCCGAAACAGCTATCACTACGACGAGGTCGGCCGTCTTATCCGCAAAACCACCACTCGGCTGTCCCGCAAACCCGACATCTGGCACTACCGCTACAACAGCTTCGACCAACTCACCGACGTCTGGACCCCAGACCGCCAGTGGTGGCGCTACACCTACGACGCACTCGGCCGCCGAACCACTAAGCAGCGCCTCGGCAACGACGGGACCGTTCTCGGGCGCACCGACTACACCTGGGACGGCACATACCTTATTGAACAACACACCGACGGAGTCGCGACGCGATGGCAATACCAACCGAATTCCCGTACCCCCCTCACCCAAGCCGCTGACCAGGACACTGTCGACCGCGAGTTCCTCGCGATCATCGCCGATCTTGTCGGCGCCCCTGTTGAACTGGTCAACCCCGCCACCACCGACGCTGTCGCGACGGCCGAGGCAGACCTGTGGGGCAATACGGTGTGGCGCGGCGAGGCGAGCACGCCGCTGCGGTTCCCTGGACAGATTCACGACCCCGAAACCGGACTCCACTACAATCTGCACCGGACCTACGACCCCCGAACCGGTCGATTCCTTACTCAAGACCCTCTCGGGCTGACGCCCGCAGACAACCCCAACGTTTACCCCCGCAACCCCACCGTGTGGACCGACCCGCTCGGTCTGACTCCGGATGCCTGCGGGCCCGGTGGGCGAGGAATCTTCGATTTCCGCGACCCGAATCCAGCCTATCCTCCAGACTCGCGTCTCGAAGACTTGATGAACCGAAGATACTCCGAGGAATACGACTGCTCGGAAATCGCCGAAGACATGCTTGACCGAGCCGGAGGACAGGGACAAATATTTCGCTACGAACCTGCTGACGGCCACCCATTATTCACTCCCGTCGACGGCGGAAAAACCACAATCCCATACGTCTACCACGAGGTTTATACCGACGGTAGATACGTATACGACCCTCGACTACTGACAACGCCTATTCCACAAGGCGACTACGAGAGGATGATGAAATCCTTGAACCCCGGAGCAAGGCGGACGGGATGAGCCGAGCCGATGTCGAGAATGCATACCGCCATGTCATGGAGGCTATCGGTGTGCTGGGGCATGTCGAGTGGGCCGGGATTGATCCAGGTTTCGACGAGTCGAGCTCGAGACGAACCCCACCGTACGCGGTGTGGCGCTACGACAATGAAACGGAAGACGCCGGTTCGCGTATCAGGTCCGCGGTTGCATTATATGACGGCGCCGTCGCATGGAGCGTGGAGAAGCCCAGACGTAACTGGATCATCAAACCCGCTCATGTTACTGAATATGGAAGGACGACAGGACTCGATGGTCGGGAACTGCTGAATAAGATTAGTGCGAGCGATCCGCAGTTCTGCGAAGACGCAATACGAGACTTCATACTCCTGTTCGCGTATCTCAAATCAAACTGGTCGAGCCGTCGAAGTCCGGATCAATAGGTGCCCACAGTCATCATGTCCGATTCGCTCGGGCCGCAACAGTGAGTGCTCGCGGCCTTACAGGCGGCCGGACTTCGGGTGGGAATGCGATCACACAATTCGGGCCACATTTCGGATCATGTGGCGATTCAAAGGAGATGAACTCGAATGGATGCCGACGCGATGGTGGCCTGGTTCATCGACAATGTCACCGATCTCGGATCGCGACTCCTGTCAGAACTCAGTGACGCGTCCGGTCTCGTCGACCTTGTCATTAAGGCTCAGCGAGGAGAGACACTCTCGGAGAGACACTCTCGGAGAGTTGGAGTACTCCATTCACGGCGTCGGATGTCGAATCGAGGACAATAGCGGAACAATTGTAGATATTGACATTGCACCAGACGGTGTCACGGAAATATTCAACCCCTGCAGGGTTCGGATGTGCTATCAGTACTCGTTGGGGGTTGAAACTTCAGTGAACGATGGTGAGATCATGGCCGCTTGTAAACGGCTCGTCGGTTCAGGCACGCTGAGATACTCGAAACCGGGACGGTTTTCGATAATACCCCGATGACGCCATTGCTCAATGGTAGCATAATGATTATGGGCGACGGCTTATCATCAAAAGATTTGTCTCGTACTGGCCGGCTGATCTTGGCGTGATGGAACGCTTAAGGAAATAGAGGTGGACATCGAGCTGCAAGAGATCGCGAACCGTGGAAATATTCGCCTGGTTCGTGATCTGACCCGAAAGTTCCCGGGATTGTTGGTGCAAGGCGACACGCTGAAATCCTTGCTAGAGGCCGTTGAAGAGGACTGTCCTGGATCCTTTGCCCATGAAACCCTGGTCGAATGGGTTGATATCTATGAATCCATGATGCGGGAGGCCGGTCTCGAGTTGCCATATTATCGGGAGTGATAATGGCGACTTGAAAACATCGAGGCGCGAAGGCTGGGCGAGCACACAATTCAGTATTGGATATACTCAACGACGCGATAGTCGAGTGGAGGCAGATATTACGATGACTCCAGAGGATGAGAAGGTCATACTAGGGTTGGTGTACAGCCCGGCAAATCCGACTAGGATCGGTTCGGCCGAAGAAGTACTGCAGCACTTCAGCGTAAGCGATGGTCGCGAACTCGGATTGCATCTACTGAAACAGGCGACCGAAGATCACGATGCTGACGGTGTCGAGCTCGCTCTAATCGTGAGTTCAGAGTTCGGGCTCACCATGGATTATCTCGACACGCTGTTGCGGTTGAGTTCAGCAGATTGGCATTTCATGCACGAAGCTGTGGTATCGAGACTTGGGCAGCTTCGGACACCGACTGCGGTCGACGCGTTGTATCGAGCTGCGGTCTGGATTCCAGATTATCTCGATTACGACGACAACAGGGCCCTCGCAAGAAAAGCGATCTGGGCGCTTGGCGACACACCTGGGCCGGAAGCCGTAGCCGCTTTAGTTCGCTTGCGTGACTCGGATAGCGAGATTGTGCGGAAGCGAGCCGAAGCGCAGCTCGAGCGCAGGCAATAATCTCATACGGAAACGTAGGAAAGGGTTCGTATGTCCACCGTCAAACATGAGTGAGCCGCATGTTACGAAGTGCTACAAACCGTCATCGCCCAAGAATGAATAGGACCTCGGCCACTGATCAGAGTGTGACCACTCCGTTACCCATTCCTAGTAGCTCGCGCAGATCAGGTGGGGTCGGGTAGGGCTTTTCTGCGGGGAGGCGATCATGAACGTCCCTCCCGGCGGCTACCTCACCTCCGATCTCCTGGGCGAGTCCAGTGACATCTTCGATCCCGACGATCCACTCATCGCAGTAGCGATTCACCGCTTCACCAGAAAGCCCCACCTGCAGCGATCGGAATGGTAAGGGACGAAATGCGGTGTCACGCTCTGGATCCCATTGAATCCGAACCGGAGCGGCCAAGCTGGTCTTCCACTGCGCATGGTCTTGATGCACAGCGCTGTCGAAGTGCGCGAACGCCGAATGGCGAAGTGCCCATTCGAAACCCGAACGAGAGATCCGGACGGCCAGCACATGCTCCTGCCCGGGCTTACTGGCCCAGCCGGATCGGTACATCATCCACAGAAATGATGGCTTGATCCAGGTCATGCGCTCCCGCTTGAATGCGGCTTGGAACCGCCCAGAAGCCGCGGCGGGAACCGCAATCTGCGGGCCGTACGCCTGGTACACCGTAATCGTATCGGCATCGTATACACCACGGATCTCACGAAAGGGCCTGTCCATGGAAGCCATGGTTGCATGTCAATCGGCCAACCGGTCTCCGGTAGCCAGCGCACCCTTACCGAAGCGCTGCGGTAGAGGCGGATCCGTTCGGCGAGCTTGTCAGCGTCTATGACGGTCCGGTCGGTTCGGTCGGCCTCGACGAGTCGGTTGATGTCGGCCAGGGTGTCGGCGACCTGGGGCCCAGCACCACCGGCCTTCGAGAGCGGTGTCGGCGACACCGGCCAACTCGCGGTCCAACACCTGGCGGCGCTCTACCCCGACCTGGTTCCGCAGATCAGACCCGCGCTGCCGCCGCGGCACGCTTTGGGGTCGTGGTGAACATAGCGATTCGCCTTGTCGGCCATCGCCAGCGTCGTTCCCGGATGCTCTTACTGCCCACTGGGTTTGCGGCCGGACTGGCGGCACAGCGACTTCGGGGTCGGCTTGTCGAACGGGCTATCGCTGGACAGGGTTTCGACGAGTTCGTCGAGTTCATCCCCGCCGGAGCTTCAACTCGGCGTCCTCCGCCCGCAACTCGGCGTTCCGAGCTTCGAGCCGCTCTCTCACCTCAGCTTGCCTCGCCACCAGAGCGACGAGCTCTCATCCGAGGGCATCGAACGCGAATCGACAGGCACCCATAAAATTCACGGTGCGATGCCGATGACGGAAATCAGGACGACATCAGACCAGTGCGTGTCGCCGTCATCGCTACGGTGATGGCCAGCGGTGATGTGACGGCCTGTGGCACAGCCATCCTCAGCCGGTTACACCTGGCCATGGCGAACCGGGCCAGCTGGTTCATATCCGGCTCGGGCCGGCGGTGACGCTGGGCACGCTGTCGTGGCTGGGGTTCGTGTCGGACGAGGTGACTGGGGCGCCGCCGCGGTCGGGACGCGAAAACGGCGGGCCGAACAGCCCGCCGTGCTGTGCTCGGCGATGATTGCGGCTCAGCTGCCGGGGTTGGCGTCGCGGTCGTGGCTGGAGGGGTGGCCGTCCTTGTCGTACCACTGGCCGTTCGCGTCGCGGGTCCAGCCTTCGAATTCGGTGCCGACCAGGCTGTCGACTCCCCAGCGGTCCCCCAGGCCGAGTGAGGGGGACCGTGCAGGTTCGGGCGGGGCATTGCGGCGTTTTTCGTTGAATGCGGCGAGCATCTCTCTAGCGCGCGCCAGTTCTTCATCAGAAGGGATCAAGCCTCGTGCTTCGGATTCCTCGCGGCTGTAGAAGGTGAAGCGGCCGACTTTTTCCGGCATGGGTGTGTCTCCTATGGTTCGACCAGCGTGATGATGATGCGACCCGTTTTCGGATCGGGCACTTTGCTCTCGCAATAGAAATTGGTTCCCGTTTTGAACATGACTTCGTCGGGAGTCCCCCCGTAGTCGTGGACTTGTTGCCCACTCTTGCTCACTATCTGGAATTCGGTGTTCGTGGTGTTGGTCATGAGTTCGTTACCGCCGCGGCTGGAACTGTTCATGAACCCGTTCACCGGCCCCGCTTCTCCGGGCTGGAATCGGGCGAGTTCCTCGGGCGTCAGATCAATATGCCGGGTCACCGTACCTTGGTACGGGGGTAACTTATCCAGCGCGGCATTGATCCGGAGAGCTTCCGCCTGCTGATCGGCGGTGAGGTTCCCTTCACGCAGCCCGCGAATCAGGTCCCGGCTGGGGCCGCGGGTCAGCATCCATCGTTCCTCGTTGGACATCTCACCGGCGAACTGTGTCGGTGCGGTTTTCGGCTCCACCTTCGGTGTCGCCTTGGCCTTCAAATCCTTGATGCGTTTCAGTTCTTTGGCATGTTTGGCAAGGGTTTGTTCTGATTTAACCCCTTTTGCGATGGCCCGGTTGGCCTTGAATGCCTCGATGAGGGCGCGAATCGGGCGCGCGAATCGAGCGGCGATGGCCACGACACGCGCGCTGGCCACGGCGGCGCCGATGCCGAAGGTCACCACGCTTGCCGCGATGGCGATTGCCACGGTGATGAGCAGCTCTTTGAGCAGCTCTTCGCCCAGATCCTCGAGGACCTTTTTCATTTTTTCGCGCAGCTCGACGAGGCCGTCGTGGTGGTCTTTCGCGCTGGCGGACAGTTCATAGAATGCGGCGGTGGTGGTCAGGGCGGCGTCACGCAGGGCGCGCAGATCTTCATCGATGTGTTCGTATTCGGGGCTGACAATCGCCTCGAATGACCACGCGACCCGTTCCAACTCCCCGGCCATTTTTGCCACGGGTTCGGCGTCGGCAATCTTGGTCCAGGTGTCGGCGGCGCGGGCGAGTAGATCGGCATTGCCGTCCGGGATGGTGATCCCGATGGCCTCGGCCAGCTGCACACCGCCGTCTATGAGCCCTTGGCCGGGTCCTCCGGCGCTCGGCAGCGGCACCCGGCACAGGTATGCCACGGGGCCGGGGGTGGCCGGTTTATCCGGTGCCGTAGTGTCGGTGCCGATCGTCGCGTTGTATTCGGCAACGGCGTGGTTGTACCCCATTTCCAGCAACACGCACCCGTAGGCGTGCACCGCTTCGGCGAGGTCATTGGACATGTCCAATAGCTCTTCGGCACGCGTGTCGTAGGTCTTGGCCCATTTCTTGGCCTCGTCGTACGACCCGGTCATGGCGTGGCATTGGTTGAGGGTCGGCCAGAACGAATCAACGGAGGCGAACCAGTCGGCGGCCAGCGAGACGAGCTTGTTACCGGCGTCGTAGTAGACGCTGGAGTCGACATCGAGAACGGGTGCGGTCACGCGCGCCCCAGGGCGCGCAGGTTGGCCGTGACAGCGGCGCCATAGGCGGTGTGTGCGGTGCGGGCTGCGGCCTGCATGGCCTCGATTCCCTCCCGAACCTCCTGCGCCGCCGCAGCCCATTCCCGATGCGCCTCGGCTTGTTTGTCGGCGGCCTGGCCGTTCCAGCTCTGTTGCATCACGGCCATGCGTTCATCGATCTCGCGCAGCGATTCCCGCAGGAAATCGTTCAATCCGCCGATGCGGGCGGTCACGTCGTCCAAATGGTCGAGATCGACCTGATACCTCATGTGCCACAGTCCTGTTCGGTTACGGTGGAACCAGCTACGGGAGATCCAGCGAGGATTGCCGCAGCCCGGCGGCGTTGGTGGTGTCGGCGGCCGTGTATTCGACACCTACCACACCGAGCAGCTCAGCCATGGTGTTCAGGGCCTCGAGCACCTGCAAGGCGCCGTCGCGGGTCTCCTCCCACCCCATCACGTAGGCGGTGGCCGCGGTGCCTTTCCAGCTCGTCATCAGCCCTTGCACGTCCGCGTCAGCCGATCGCACACCGGTGACGAGAGTTTGCGCGGTCTGTTGCACATACTGTCCGGCATCCGAAACATGGTCGGGCACAACCGCAAACGGTGACCCGGTGGCCGATGAACCTTCAGTCATGCACGTCCTCTTAGTCGTCAGTCGGTGTTGGTCTCAGTAGGTTAGACGCGGACCACGCACGTTCGGTTCCATCAGGTCATCCCGATCCGAACCACGCATCGGCAGCCGCTCGTGAAACAAGCTAGTCGCCGGATAGGACGGCAACGTCGGTGGTCTGAATCTTCATGGGCGGCAGTGGATGTCGGCTCGTTGCTTGCAGCGGCCGCCTACTGGGTCGGCTCGATGTCGCGTCCGATGCCGGTGCTGAAGACCGCGACACTGCGCGATCGGGTCGCCCCGCATCGCGGAGCGCAACCCTGCTCGGTCGAATTCTCGAGCACGGTGAACGGCTGTCGGCGACGGATAACACGTTGCGCCGCACGGGGCTTTCGGTGCTCACTGGGCGAATTAGGATGAGGTGGCTCACTTTCTCGAAGCGTTCGCGGTGGTGGAGGCGGAACGGCAGCAGACCGGGCGCCACTGGCTCGACTCTTAGACCAGCTCGACACCTGGTGTCTTGACTCCTGGGCAACCAGCAACTTGTACGACTGGCCGAGCGTGTGCGAAAGACTGCCGAGGACGATGGAGACCAGCCACAGTAGAGCGTTGGCTGAAGGGTTTCCGGGCCGCGCATGCCGAGGCCGATCCCGGGGGCGGGGCGTCTGGGCGCGAATGCGATGACCGGCGGCAGATGCCGGCCGGTCAATCGTGGTCATCTCGACGATGCGCCGGACAGCCATCGTCGAGCGCGACCGAATACCGAATTCTTGCGCCCGCGTGTTCGAGCGATCGAGTTGCACCAGCCGGGCAACGCCTCTCGCGCGGCAAGCCACGTCTGGGGTATCCCCACGATCGGACCCGTGCGGTTGCCAGTGTAGGCGGCGACGATCCCGCCGACGATGGCGCTGGTGGTGTCGATATCTCCATCTGCCGCAATACATGTGGTGACGGCGGCCGGGTAGTTGTCCAAATACGTGGCCGCGACCCACATCGTGAACGGCACCGTATTCTGCGCGGTGACCAGAGATCCGTTCCCGAGTTCGTTCGCGGCCTCGGCGACGGAGGCGCCGAGCAGGGTGCGGGCGCGGCGGATCAGCCGGGTCGTGTCACCGTGGTCGAGGCGGTCCAGAACGCCGGTAATGAATTCGGTTGGCGTGGGCCTTGTCCCGTTGCGGCGGGCATGCGCGGCTTGGGCTGCGGCGAGTGCAACCGCGACGGCACCGGTGACCCCTTCGGGATGCAGATGCGTCACCTGCGCCGATCGGACCGCTTCGGCGACAACCTTTTCCGGATCGCCGGCATAAAAGGCACCCAACGGGGCAACCCGCATGGCCGCACCGTTGCCACAGGAACCCTCGTCACCGAACGCGGCTGCGGCCGCTTTGCGCCAATGCACGCCATGGCGGACTCGGCGCAAGGTGGCGACCGTGTTGAAGCCGTAGTCACGGGCCGGGTCGAAGCGTCGCGCGAAAGCGGTAGCAAGCCGATCCTGGTCGATCTCGCCGCGACTGCACAGCTCGGTGACCACAGAGCAGGCCATCTCGGTGTCGTCGGTCCACCCCCACGGCCCGGCAGGAAGATTACCTGCCCGAAGATCCGCGATGGATCGGCGCATGATCGGGAACTGCTGCCCCAAAGCGTCCCCCACGGACAGTCCATCCAAGGAATCAAGCATCAAGTCGACATGCATCGCGTCCGATGATAGCCAAGGTGAAGACGATCTACGCGGATGGCGAATGTGTGTCTGAATCTTCAACGGCGGCCGTGGATGTGGGTCGTCGCCGCAAGTGCGCGGATGAGGTCGGTGACGTGTTTGCGTTGCTCGCGCCCCAGGAGAGCTGCTTCCGGTTGGCGGGGTGTGTCGAGTTCGAGAGTTGGCGAGTGCGCTTCCGGCCACCACCCACGACGAATACACCCAGCTCACCGCACAGTTCAGCAACCGCTATTCACGCCGCGGCGACCCGGACCTCACCGGAGCTCTGCGCGTCCTGGCCAAGCCCGACATCCGGATTGTGTGCAAAGGCCGATCTCACAACTCGCACAAGCGAATCCGATCATTTGGCGCCGCTGTCGCCGATCTTTGCCTGATCGTGTTCCAAAAGTCCGGTGCGACACCGGATTTTGGTGGCGACATCAAACTGGTTGTCACCCGCCGTCAGAATCTCGGCAAACACATCGCCGCCACCATGCCACCGCCCACGCGGGTGCTGTCGCGATGATGGCTGGTTACACACCACGCATCCGGGGACAGCAGCCACCCAGTTCGTGGAAGAACACCCCCCACCGGCGACCGGCCCGTCGAAGAATGCATCCGCACCCTGCTCCGGCTACCACGGAACACCGAGGGACACTTACGCATAGTGGTGTATCCGGCGTAGGCATGTGCGATGGCGCCGCTGAATTCCCGCTCGACCCACGTCAGTTGCCGAATGCTGTCGTAAAAACGCCCGATAAGAGCCATTACCGCGCGTGCGCACCGCCATTCATATAGTCGGTTACCGCAGCTTTTCGACCGACCGACGGCCGCAAATGGGTTCACCCACGACATAGGTTTGTATTTCGATGTGGACACGATATCGAGGAACTCTCACTTCAGCTCACCGCACCCAGCACACACTCGAACGGGCTCGAAGATCCAGTGATCACCTTTCATGCTTGGACACCTTTACAGGTTTGCTGACTCGAAAGGAACTGTGATATGAGCGCTTTGGGTACGCAACTCAAAAAGATCGTCGTCACCAGCGCGATCATCGGTGGGGCCAGCATCGCATACATTGGCGAAGCTTCCGCCGCTACCGATCAGGAATGGGACAGCCTCGCCGCGTGTGAGTCGGGTGGTAAGTGGAATATCAATACCGGCAACGGGTTTCAGGGCGGCCTGCAGTTCACGCCGGGCACATGGGCTGCATATGGCGGTGCCGCGTATGGGCCGACTGCCGACAAAGCCACCCGTGAGCAGCAGATCGCCGTCGCCGAGCAGGTACTCGCCGCTGAGGGCTGGGGCCCTTGGGCAGGTTGTTCGGCAGCGCTCGGCCTTTTCCGGTGAAATAGCTGTCCAGCGGGTACGACCGAGCCATGACACTGTCATTGTCCCGGTCCTCATGAATGCCGCACGCTGCGGCGAACACTCCGCAAAGTAATAGCCGCGGCCACACCGGTCAGTGGGGACAGCGGCCACCCTTGCGAGTGATAATCGGCATGACCGCACACTGCAACGGATGTAATCGTCAAATCGTCCGGTATGCGGCATGATCGTGCGTTGAACGCGCTCGAGAAGGGTTGGATCCTCCGCGATGAGGTGCCTTCGTTGGTGTGGGGCGTCGTTTCGGGTCGCGCACCGCTGTCGATGATCCTGTGTCGTATGCAATACGCAGACCGGTCCCTGTTCGTCACCCCTTGTCCGTGTGACCAGGCCGGACACCGTGTCAGGTCGGCGTAAGGTCGGTGACTGCCGGGCCGGCGACAGTGCTCGAGTGAACAGCACAGCAATTGCCGCTTCCGGGCTGCGGAAAACATACGGGGACACGACGATCCTCGATGACATCGCTACCATCGGTGCCGGCCACTACCCGATGCTGGGCACGGAATGGCTCGACCGTCTCGCCCATGCGGTGCGGTATCTGCACGGTGATCACGCCTTCGCCCAGCTGATCCGCTTCGCCTTGGTCGGCGGCTGTAGCAACATTGCCTATGTCCTGCTGTTCGTGGCCGTGCACGGGATCGGCCCGCTGGTCGCCAATGTCGCCGGCTCGATCGTGAGCACGGTGATTGCGAACGAACTGCATCGGCAGCTGACCTTTCACGCGGCCGGACGGGTCGGCTGGTTCACGGCACAGTGGGAAGGCGGCGGGCTGGCGCTGATCGGCTTGCTGATCAGCACAGCGGCGCTGGCCGGTCTCGAGTTCTGGGCACCCGGCCTCGGTGAGGTCGCACAGTCGGGCGCCGTGATCGCCATCATGGCGGTGGTGGGCGGCATGCGCTTCCTTGCACTGCGTGGCTTCGTCTTCTGAAAGGTCTTTCAAGACAGCTCGACTCAGCCTCGGCATCGAATCTCCTGGGAGACGTCCAGATCACACGTCGCCCGCGAGGTCGACCCGGTCTCTTGGGGCGGGTGATGAATAGTCGTCGACGGTCATGGAGTTGTAGAGACGTGCGCTCTTGGTGGTCCGGCGGACGAGGGCGCGGCTGGGTCCCGCGGGCAGGGCGGAAATCAGGCGGGCGCCCTGGACCAGTCCCGACACGCCGAGGCGGGACGTGGGGATCAGGGTCTTCGCCGCGCTGAGCGCGAACGCGTGGCTGCTGCGCACGTGCTCGGCCATCGCGCGTTCGTAGGCGGGGAAGGCGCGCTCGTGGTCGCCGCCCGCCCGCGCCAGCTCCCCGGCGAGGACGTACGCGCCGACGACGGCCAGGGTGCTGCTGCCGCCGACGGCCGGGCCGGGGCAGTAGCCCGCGTCGCCGACGAGGGTCACCCGTCCCTGCGACCAGGTGTCCATGTGGAGCTGGGTGATCGAGTCGAAGTAGAACGCCGGGGTGCGGTCGAGTTCGTCCAGCCAGCGGTCCACATCGGCGTTCATGCCGCCGAACGCTCTGCACAGCAGGTCCTTCTGCCGGGACACGTCGCGGTGGTGGTAGTCGAGTTCGCGTTCGCTGCGAAACAGGAACAATGCCCGCGCGTCGCCGAGGTGCCGTGCGCCGTACATGCCGGCGGTGCGGCCGACGCCGACGTGGATGCGGAGCTCGCTGTCGAGGCCGGCGGCGTTGGGCAGGGTCAGCACCCCGAGGTAGGCCCCGATGAAGGCGCTGAAGCGGGACTCGTCGCCGAAGACGAGACGGCGCACGTTGGAGTGCAGCCCGTCCGCGCCGACGATGAGGTCGAAGCGACGCGGCGCGGCGTTCTCGAACCGCACCTCACCGTCGGGTGAGATCGCGGTGATCGAGTCGTCGAAGACATATTCGACGTCGTCGCGCGCGGCGTCGTAGTAGATCTCGCTCAGGTCGTCGCGCATGATCTCGGCGTGCCGGTCGGAGGTCGCGCTGAGGATCTTGGCGAGGTCCACCCGGACGGAACGCCGTGCGCCCTCCCGGTGCAGTGTCATCCGGTTCGTGCCGGTGGCCCGCTCCACGATGCGCGGGAGGACGCCCATCTTCTCCGAGATGTTCATCGCGGGCCGAAACAGGTCGACCGCGTGCCCGCCGGTCTTGCGTAGCGCCGACGCGCGCTCGACGACGGTGACGGAGAAGCCATACCTGGTGAGCCAGTACGCCAGCACCGGACCGGCGATGCTGGCACCGGAGATGAGAATCCGCATGAGCAGTTCCTTACTTGACGAGAGTTTGTGATCGACGGCATCAGCTTGCCGAGCAGCGTTGTCTCGGAGCGGCGTTCGACGCCCGTACATCCCAGTGCCGCCTCGATCTCTGGCGGCATGTTTCGCCGCGGAACGGCGCTCTGCGGCGAAAACATGCCGCTGCCGTTACGGCCCCGAGAAGGCGAGTGACGCGGCATGGCCTCGAGTTCGACCACGGCGGATGTGCCGCGGTTCTCGCCATCACGGTCACGGCGCTCGGTCCGGCTCAGGAGACGTGGATGCCGGTGAAGGACAACAGGGTTTCGGCGGTTCGGGTGGGATCCTCGACCTGGGGTGAGTGGCCGATGCCCGGCATGGTTACCACCGTCGCGCCGGGAACGGTGCGGTATGCGGCGGTGGAGGTGGAGTAGCGCCACCGGCGGTCTTGTTCACCGAAGATCACCAGCAGGGGTTTGCCGAGGGCGGTCAGCCGGTCCGGGAGGGCGCGCTGGTTCAGATAGTCGATGGCGCCCGCCGTGGTCGCGGTGAAGGCGTGGTAGGTCATGCCGCGCACATCGTCGACGAACTGTTGCGGGATCGGGAACTCGTCGGTGGCGAAGGCGCTGCTCGCGGCCTGGCGGAGGAGGTCGTCGGTGCGTAGCCGCCACAGCGCTTCCCCGACGACCGGAGTCGTGAGCAGCCGGCTGACGGGACTGTCGGAGGTGTCGTCGGCGAGGCTGGGGCCGGTGCCGATGAACGCCAGCGCGGTCACCAGGTCGGGTCGTTGTTCGGCGAGGGAGGTGGCGACCGAGCCTCCGGTGGAGTGGCCGACCACGATGGCGTGCTGGATACCGAGCTGTTCCAGTACTGCGGCGACCCGGTTGCCCTGCTGCGGGATCGAGTAGCCGTTGCCGACGGGTTTGGCCGAGCTGCCGTGCCCGAGCAGGTCGAGGCGGATGACATGGTAGGAGTCGGTCAGCAGCGGTACCAGCCAGTCCCACCAGTGGGTGGACGCGGCGAGCCCGTGGATCAGGACCAAGGCTGGGGCGTCGTCGGGACCGTCCTGGCTGACATGGATGTTTTGACCGTCGACGGTCAGTGTGGATTCGCCGGTGGCCGCGGCGCTCTGGTGTGCGGTCACCGCCGAGTTTCCCAGCAACAGCACGACAATCGCGCCGACGATGGCCGCAGCGACGGAGCGGTGCCTGCGGCGTTTTCCTGCGCGCCGGTGGTCCAGCCGGGTTCCGTCCGAATCGCTGTCGAGTTCAGGTGAGATCATCCGCTGACTGTCGCAGCTGGTGGGGACCGGTGGCTTGAATAAATGTTCCCGGGCCGCCAGCATGTGAGGGTGCGCTCCGGGCCGGAACCTGTGTGGGATGTCGTTTGTCCGTCACGGCCCACCCGGATACCTGGTGTCGTCATGGCCGGATTCCGCGATCATGGGGTGAATCCTGTTGACCAGCGCGCACTTCCGCATCCTGCTGTGACACTGCTGCTGGAATTCGGCGCGCGTTCGCCCGTCGTAGACGACGGCACCGGACGGTGGCGGGGCAGCCTCGCCGTCGGTCTCGGAACCGGTACGCGGCACGTGCGGGGCGAGCAGATCGAATGCGTGCAAGTGCGGTTGTCACCGTTGATCGCGGGTGCCGTGCTCGGCGCCTCCCTCGCCGAATTGACCGATGCCGTTGTACTTCTGGACGACCTGTGGGGCCGGGAGGCGGCACTGATCCGCGAGCGGTTGGCCGAAACTCCCTCGTGGACGGAGCGTTTCGCGCTCATCGAGGTGCTGCTGGCTTGCCGCTGCACGACCGGACCGGCGGCCGAGCCGGAAGTGGTCTGGGCCTGGCGGCGGATCCGGGCCGGGCACGGTCTGGTCCGGATCGATGCCTTGGCCGACGAGGTCGGTTGGAGCCGCAAACGCTTGTGGTCCAGGTTCCAAGCACAACTGGGTCTGCCGCCCAAGCGAGCGGCGACACTGATCCGCTTCGACCGTGCCGTCCATCGCCTCGCCGCCGGTATCGACCCCGCCCGGGTCGCGGCCGACAGCGGCTACGCCGACCAATCCCACCTGCACCGCGATATCGTCGCGTTCACCGGCATCACGCCGACGGCCGTGGCCGGCGAATCCTGGCTCGCCACCGACGACATCGCATGGCCGCCACGAGCTGCCGTGCCGCAAGCCCTGCCTCCGACGAATTGACGAGGCCGATAACCGGCGATCTCGAAAGAGGTTGGCAGGAAGCACTTCCGGCCGCCGGACGATGCGCAGCAGCCGAGCAGGCAGTCGATTGCCGAGGCGAGAGCGGCGTTCGCCGAGTTCGAGAAACGTGCGATATCAGGTGTTCAAGGCGCGGGTGAGAATCTCCTCGACGATGTCGCTCTTGGCATCGGCGTAATTCTGGACGTATTTCCTGAGAGTGGACCCAGCTCGCGGTCGGCGAATATTCGCTGGCCGTAACCCGCCTGTACGCGGGATCATTGCTTACCTGGGTCGTTCGTTCAATTCGAGACGGGGGAGTATGAGTTCACGCGCGACAGCGGTCAAGCTGGTGCTGCGTTTCTATGGCCGGGAAATGGCCTCTCGCAAGGTCATAACGATTCCGGCGCTGCTGGCGCCGGCACTTGGCAATATCTGCAACCTATACATCGCACCGCTGATCGTCGCTATGATGGTCGGCCGGGTCGCGGTAACCGGGGATACGAGTTTCGGGGCTCTTGCTTCGTATGTCTTCGCCTTCGGTGGCACCCTGCTGCTCGCGGAACTGCTGTGGCGCATCGGGATTCACTGCTTGAACCGCGTCGACGCCTACGGTATCGAGCACCTGTATGTGCGTGCCATGGACGAGCTGCTCGCCAAGGACGTGGCGTTCTTCCACAACAACTTCGCCGGTTCGCTGACGAAGCGCTCGCTCAGCTTCGCGGCTCGGTTCGAACAGTTCGTGGACACCCTCGCCTTCGAGATTCTGGCGGCACTGGTGCCGCTGGTGTTCGCCTCGGTTGTGTTGTGGCGCTACAACCCCATGTTGGTCGTGGTGCTGATGGGGATGATCGTGGTGACCGCGCTGGTCATCATGCCCTTGATCCAGCGCCGCCAGAAGCTGGTGGACGATCGGGAGGCCGCCATTGCGCAGGTTTCCGGGCATCTGGCCGACAGCCTGGCCAATATGCAGGTGGTGCGTGCCTTCGCTGCCGAACCGCAGGAGGCGGCCGAGCATCAGCGCCGGGTCGCCTCGTCGCGGCGAAAGTCGTTGCGCTCCTGGGATTACGCGAACCTGCGGATAGATACACTGGTGGCGCCGCTGGTGGTGCTCACCAACGTGATCGGCCTGCTGGTCGCGTTGGGTCTGAGCGGCGGGAATGCGGGGGTGGAGGCCATTGTGGTGGCATTCACCTACTACTTCAACGCCACCGGGATCATGTTCCGGTTCAACCAGATCTACCGGCGGTTGGAGACCGTGCTCACCGAGGCGGCGCAGTTTACCGAACTGCTGCTGGACGAGCCGAAAGTGCTCGATACCGAACATCCGGAACCACTGCATCCCAAGGGCTTCGACGTGCGGTTCGAGAGAGTGAACTTCACGTATGGGGGTGCGCGGCAGCTGTTCCACGAATTGGATCTGCACGTGCCAAGCGGCACGAAAGTAGGCCTGGTCGGACGATCCGGTGGTGGCAAGACCACCATCACCCAACTACTTCTGCGGTTGATGGATATCCAATCCGGAACCATACGCATCGGCGGGCAGGACATCGCCCGGCTGCGGCAGGCGGATCTGCGCAGTCTGATCGCCTACGTGCCACAGGATCCGGCCATGTTTCACCGGACCCTGAGCGAGAACATCCGGTTCGCACGCCCGGACGCCACGGACGAGGAGATCCTGCGGGCCGCCAAGGCCGCGCACGTCACCGAGTTCGCGGACGCGCTGCCGCTGGGTATGGAAACGCTCATCGGCGAGCGTGGCGTGAAACTGTCCGGCGGCCAGCGTCAGCGGGTCGCGCTGGCTCGGGCCATCCTACGGGACGCGCCCATCCTGCTCCTGGACGAGGCCACCAGCGCCCTCGACTCGGAAAGCGAATTGCTTGTGCAGCAAGCGCTCTGGGACTTGATGCAAGGGCGTACAGCGCTGGTTGTGGCGCACCGGCTGAGCACGGTGGCCGGAATGGACCGGCTGGTGGTGCTCGACCACGGGCGAATCGTCGAGGAGGGGACACACGAGGAGTTGCTTTCCGCGGAAGGAACATACGCGCAGCTGTGGCGGTATCAGTCGGGTGGATTCCTCGGCGAGGACGTGGTCGCCCATTGATCGGACCGTTCGGACCGACGCCGTCCCGATCTCCGAGAACCGGCCGACACAGTCACGCGAACCAACAAACGCCCCTTACATTCCCTCGTCGAACAGGTACCGGTTGTCCAACGCGGACCGGTCGCCGACAAAGTAGTTCAGGACGAGGTCATCGGCGACCTGGACCAGCACATCGCGACCCTCGACCGCGGATGCCCAGTCCATCGGCAGCCCGGCCACTCCATGGGTGGCGCCGATCAGGTTGCCGGCGACCGCGCCGGTGGAATCAGAATCACCGGAATGGTTCACCGACAACAGCAGCGCTGCGCGCACATCGCCGGACCGGACCGCGTGCAGAGCGCAGTACACCGCGATCGCCAGGCACTCTTCTGCGATCCACCCCGCGCCGACCTGCTCGACCTTTTCAGCGGTCGCCACGCCCTCGGACAGTTCGACAGCTCGGGTCAGTGCGGCCATGGTTTCCGCACCCGCGGGGAACGCCGCGAGCTGAGTAATGGTCTGCTGCACAGCAATCGGCAGTTCGACACCGCTCACAACACGATCGATCAGTGCCGCGAACGCACCAGCGGCGAGATATCCCGTGGGATGCCCATGGGTCAACTGCGCGCTCCGAGCAGCGGTGGTGAATGCGAGATCACTGCCCGCACCGGCCAGTCCGAACGGTGCCGACCGCATCACCGTGCCGCAACCTTTCGAGCCCGGATTGACCGGACCGGGTTCGTCGAGCATGCCTGGGGCAAGGCGCCCCCGTGCCTGCTGCTTCAGCCCGGACATACAGGCATTCCCCGGCGCCCGCGCCGCATACAGAAACGGCTGACTCGCCAGCCAGCCATCACTGTCCGGTGCGGGAGCATCCTGTTTCTGGGTCCGCAACCAGCGCAGGTACGCCTTCCGCAGCGCCGGCACCGGGTCAACACCCGGAACGGACCGCAACAGCCCCTCCGCAGTGAACAACGTCATCTGGGTGTCATCGGTAATCTGCTGCGGCGCACCCGCGTCATGCTGCGGCAGAAAATCCCGCACCCCCTCGGCTCCGTACCGCCGGCGAATCTGTGCCAGCTGCAAGAATTCGATCGGCCACCCGAGCGCGTCACCAATCGCCCCACCCAGCAGCGAGCCCCGGACCCGGTCGAAGACCAGCGTGTAATCACCCATGGGACAACATCATTGCCCATCCGGTCGGCACAAACTCCACCCAGCCACACCCGAACTCCGGGACAGCCCCCAGCCGTGCGATGGCATGGCCATCAGCATTTCCTGCCACTGGTCCGCGGTGGTGGTATCTATCAGGTGCATTGGATCAGCTGATGGTGCGCTCCTCGCTCAATGGGTTGCCGACCGCATCGACTTCCTCATAGTCGATGCTGAATTCGAGTTTCGCGTTTCGGCACTGTTCGGCAAGCTGATGTAGTCGGGAAATGGCGGCATCGACGGCGCCATCGATATGGCCTTCGAGGAGGAAGTAGTTGGGCCGATTCGGCGGCGATGCCTCGTAGCAGAGCAGTTCGAAGTCGTCTGTTTCGTAATGCGTTTCCCATCCTCGGCGAGGTTGCATGCCGAGATCATCGGTCGACAGCCACAACCTCAATATCTGCTCGACAATTTCCGGATTACCGGTTTCGATACTTCCGTGGAACAACGTACTCGGCACGAATAACCTCGCTGGACCTGTTTCTCGGTTTGGAACTGTTCGGGCACTATTAAATTAGATCCTCCTGAGGGTCGGCGGTCACGAACGACAGCGAATTCGACCCCTGGGTGAGATTGGTCGGCGCGCTATCGGAGTAGGTCCATTGCTGTGGATCCCGCCATACGGGTCGCAGCGGACGGCGACATTATGCGACCTATCGGAACGCGGAAATGTTCTGGGAAACCCAGTCGTGGAACGTTTGAGCTGGGGAACGGGTTACCTGAGCGACTGTGTCACGGATCGTCAGCAGTTCGTCGTTGGTGTCACCGCCCATGACATCGAGAAGCGCGTCTGCTGTTTGCGATCCCATCGCCGGAATCATCCGTTCGCGCGCTTGCGCGCGGTTGATCTCGGTGACCGAGAGTGGATGTCCGAGGACCGACGCGATGGTTTCGATCTGCTGGCGAGGAGTGATCAGCTCAGGTCCGGTCAGGGCGTATTCGCGTCTGCGGTGCCCGGGTTCGGTCAACGCTGTGTGAGCTACACGCGCGATGTCACCGGGATGAACGGTGGGCAGACCGACGTCGGCGAAGGGGACCTCCACACCACCGCGTTCCCGGATCGAGTCCGCCCACCACAAGGCGTTGGACGCGAACTGGGTGGGGCGCAAGATGGTCCAGTCCATGCCGCTGGTCTCGAGCAGTTGTTCCACGGCGGCGTTCTCCTGCGCTGGTCCCAGATGGGGATGCGTTTGCACGGTGATGGACGACACCAGCACGACATGGTCGACGCCCGCACGCTGGGCCGACGACAGGATGCCGGCATCGTCCCCGATGCGTGATATCAGGAACAACGCGGTCGCACCCTCGACCGCGGGCCGCAGCGAGTCCGCATGCTGAAGGTCGGCCTGGAACGGCTCGACCCCTTCGGGTAGCGCGCCGGAGGTTGCTTTGCGGGTCGTCGCTCGCACGCGGACCTCATCATGCTCAGCCAGTTGTGTCAACAGTGCTCTGCCGATGTTGCCGGTCGCGCCGGTCACCAGAATCGTCTTCGCCGACGTTTGCGTGTTGATCATGGACGCAAAACTAGAACGTCAACATGAGTTCAGGTCAAACGATCTGTCATGGCTGCGACACTGCCTCGGGCTCGTTGAGGGGACGCTGAGCCGCCTCGCCGCGGTGCCAGGTGAGCGTGACCGCGCGATACGGCACGAGGCAGATGGACAGCCAGCAGGCGCCGAAGACCCATCCGGCTGCGATGTCGGTGGGCCAGTGCACGCCAAGGTACAGCCGCGACAGGCCGACCGCGACGACAACGCCGCCCACGGCGCCGATCGCCGTGATGCGGGCGGGCCGCCGGTGCAGGTGGGGCAGGACTACGACGAGCAGGACACCGAGCACGACGGCCGAGCCCAGGCTGTGACCGGACGGATAAGACTGATTGGTTTCCACCACGAGGTGATCGACCACCGGGGGACGGGCCCGCCCGACCAGCTGCTTACCGACGACGACCAGTACGGCCGCACCGGCCGAGGCTCCCCCGACCAGCAGCAGATTCCGCCACTGCCGCCGCCACGCCAGCACCGCGCAGGCCAGCACGGCGAGTACCGCCATCGTGGTGGTGTCACCGAGGTCGCTGACCGTTACCGCCACCGCGGTGAGGGTGCCGTTGCGGTGAGCGATGATCCAGTCCAGCCAGGCGGCGTCCACACGAATCGGGCCGCCCTCGTGAACAACGACGATCGTCAGGCCGACCGCCGCCACCGCCAGTACGACGGCCGTGACGAGCAGTGCCAGCTGAGGTCGCCGATAAGACAGGGCCATCGACCATCGAGGGGCGGTGGGGGACTCGGTCGGCATGCCACGACAGTGGCACGCGCCCGCTGAGAGGACGTTGAGAACGCGGCACCGCCCCCGCCTCGGCGCGGACCGTGCGGCATGCTGAGACAGGTGCGGGTGCTGGTGATCGAGGACGAGCCGCTGCTGGCGCAGACGCTGCGGCGCGGGCTCGAGCTGGAGGGGTTCGTGGTGCAGGTCGCCGATACCGGCACCGACGGCCTGTGGTGGGCGATCGAGGACTCCTTCGACGCGATCGTCCTGGACATCATGTTGCCCGGCCTCAGTGGCTATGAGGTATTGCGGCGGCTGCGCGCCGAGGATGTCACGACTCCGGTATTGATGCTTACCGCGAAGGACGGCGACTACGACCAGGTCGACGCGCTCGATCTGGGTGCCGACGACTATCTGACCAAACCGTTCTCCTTTCCCGTGCTCTTCGCCCGGCTGCGGGCGCTGCTGCGCCGTCGTGCACCGCAGCAGCCTGCGATTCTGTCGGCCGGGGATCTGCGGCTCGACCCCGCGCGCCGCGCGGTGTACCGCGGCGACACCCCGGTGGCGCTCACTCCGCGTGAGTTCGGGTTGCTGGAATGCCTGTTGCGGCATAAGGGAACGGTGCTCACCAAGACCGACATTCTGCGCAACGTGTGGGACGCCCACTACGACGGGCCGGAGAACGTCGTCGAGGTCTACGTCGGCTATCTGCGCCGCAAGATCGACGCGCCGTTCGACCGCGGCAGCATCGAGACCTTACGCGGAGTCGGGTACCGGCTGATCGACCCCGGCGCGGGGGAGGGCGACGACGAAACGGGCTCCACCCCAGCCTGATTCGGTGACAGTCACCGTGCCGCCGTGGGCGGCGACGATTCCGGCGACGATGGCCAACCCGAGCCCCGCTCCGCCGGTTCGCCGGGCCCGGTCGGCGTCGAGGCGCACGAAGCGGCCGAACACCCGGTCCCGGTCGGCGGCCGGGATCCCAGGGCCGTCGTCGTCGACAATGACGACGGCGCTCCCGTCGCACTCCTGCGTGCGGATAGCGACCCGCGACCGCGCGTGCGCGGCGGCGTTGTCGACGATGTTGCGCAGCGCCCGCAGCAACCGCGCCCGGTCGCCGACCACGCGCACCGCGTGGATCGCGGTGCTGACGGTGACCGTGCCCCGTGACCGCAGCGTCGCAGCGAGTTCGGCGGCGAGATCGTCGAGATCGACATCGCCGGTGCGCAATTCGAGCCTGTGCTCGTCAGCCGCGGCGAGTGTCAGCAAGTCCTCGATCAGGTGCAGCATCCGCCGGGCCTCCGGCAGCAGCGTTGCGGTGATGAGTTCTCGGTCGAGTACCTCGGGCCGGTCGCGGGCCAGTTCCAGAGCCGCGGTCACCGTGGCCAACGGGCTGCGCAGCTCATGCGATGCGTCACCGACGAACTGCTTCTGCGCCAGGTGCCCCGCCTCGACCCGGGCCAGCATGGCGTTCATGGTCTCGGCCAGCTGCGCGATCTCGTCGCGCGCTATCGGCACCGGCACTCGCTGTGACAGATCCGTCGACTCGATACCGGCCACCCTGGCCCGTATCTCATCCACCGACCGTAGCGACCGGCCCACCAGCAAATACGTCGCGGCCGCGGCCGCGACCACCACCACCGGTCCGCCCACCGCCAGCAACACCGCTACCGCTTTGAGGGTGCGTTCCACCGATTCGGTATCGGCCGCGACCAACACTGTGACGGTTCCGGTGGCCGTCGGCACGGTGCCCGAGGCCACCCGCAGATCCTCGTCATAGCCGCGCGCGGGGCGCAACCCGGTCGCACGGGCATCCGCGACGGGCAGCTCGGTCAACGGTCTCGCCAGCTTCTCCGACGAGGCCCGCGCCACCCGCCCCTCCGGATCGATCACCTGCACCCCGGCCACCCGGCCGTCGGTGTCGAACAATGGCTCCGGCAGCTCGGCCTCCGGCATCCGCATCAACTCCGCGGACACCTCACCGACCCGAATCGCCGCGGCGGTATCGAGATCTCCTACCAGCGAGCGATGCAACAACCACGCCATCGCCCCGGCCGCAGCTGCCAGCACCAGGCCCACCATCACGGCCGCCGCGATCGCCGACCGGATGCGCAGCCCCCACCTCGACGGCATCACCCACCTCGCCAACCGATCCACACCCCCCATCATCGGCCATCCCGGGCCCAGATCTCCCGGCACGCCACCGGCCCGGACGATCCCACTCGGTCTCAGCGTGCTCTCAGCGGCGACGGGGCACACTGCCGAACCGACCACCCGGCGCCACCACCAAGAAAAGGATGCCGCCAATGAATTCGGCCACGACCCGCACCGGCTACAAGCTTCCGCAGATCACCGCCCTGTTCTGGATTCTGAAGATCGCGGCCACCACCCTCGGTGAAACCGGCGGCGACCTGCTCGCCCAAACCCTGCACCTCGGCTACGCTGCCGCCTCGGCACTGTTTCTGGCGATCTTCGTGGTGAGCCTGCTCACCCAGCTGCGGGCCCGCCGCTTCCACCCTGCCCTGTACTGGACGGTCATCGCCGCCACCAGCACCGCGGGCACCACGATCTCCGATTTCATCAACCGCGGGCCCGGCTCGGACACCTCCACCGACGCCGGACTCGGCTACGGCACCGGCGCCGCCCTGCTCATCAGCGGGCTGGCCATCGTGTTCCTGATCTGGAAATTCACCGGCCAAACCTACGACGTCACCGGTATCACCACCGTGCGCGCCGAGGTGCTGTACTGGGCGGCGATCCTGCTGTCCAACACGCTGGGCACCTCACTGGGCGACTACCTGTCCGACACCTCTGGTCTCGGCTACTGGGGCAGCGCGGCGCTCATCGGCGCGATAATGGCGGTCATCCTCGCTGCGCACTACCTCACCCCGATCTCCGGGGTACTACTGTTCTGGCTGGCATTCATCCTCACTCGCCCGCTCGGCGCCACCGTCGGCGACTTACTGTCCAAGCCGCACGCCAAGGGCGGTCTCGGCTTCGGCACCTGGGGCACCTCAGCAGTCCTGCTCGC
This sequence comes from Nocardia sp. NPDC049707, assembly GCF_040674855.1. Lineage (NCBI taxonomy): Bacteria > Bacillati > Actinomycetota > Actinomycetes > Mycobacteriales > Nocardiaceae > Nocardia > Nocardia sp. NPDC049707. Next base: position 27,746 of record NZ_JBFANN010000025.1, read on the forward strand.
CGTCCTCGTCATCGGAATCACCTACAGCCACAACCGAACCAGCACAGCCGACACCGAACCCAGTCCGGTCCTCGACAATGCCTGAAGCAACGCTCAACACTTCTGCACGAACTGCCTGATGTTCTCCGCGACAGTGGGGTTTCGGAACAGCGCACGTTGCGCGTGTGCTTCGGCTCGATCACCTCGTGCAAGTCGTCCATGGTCTTTCCGGTCAGCGCATCGAGTCGGTGGGGCTGGTCGATGGTGCCGATGGCAATGCCGCCGGCAATCTCGGTGGTGATCATCAGAGATCGGCTCCCCGACCTTCCGCCCGCCGTACCTCCCGGGCCCACCCGACCGGGTGTGGCGGTATCCGCCCGCCGCACCGCGATCCTCAACACCGCCACGGAACTGTTTGCCGACCAGGGGTTTTCGAACGTCGGCATGGAGGACATCGGCCGAGCGGTGGGCATGGCCGGCCCCAGCCTCTACAACCACTTCGCGGGCAAGACCGAGATCCTCGAGGCCGCATGCCTACGCAGCAACGAATGGTTGCAACGCGATCTGGACCGCGCCCTGGCCGAGGCCGACGACGAAACGGACGCACTACGGCGAATACCGGCCAGCTACGCCGATTTCGCACTCGAGCGCCCCGCCGATGTCCGCCTGCTACTCACCGAGAGCGTGGAACTGCCCGAGCCGCAAGGCCATCGAGTCCGAGTCCTCCAACACCAGTACATCGCGGAATGGGTCCAACTCCTGCGCCGAGTCCACCCCAGAGTTCGGAACAGCGTCAACCGGTCGGCGGTGCGCTCGAAATATCCACTACCGGTGTCGAATTCGACACGTTGGTGTAGGGACGCGATGGTGCATCGACATGCGTTGGACGATGCGCGACGTGCCGTGACACCATGAGCGATACTGCATGGCCTTTGCACCACGATCGACTCCGCCTATTCGGTTTTCTGGTTCAGATCGAACTGCGCACGCTCGTCGAGCGTCGGCCCACCCACCCGGTGTACTGCGAGTCGATCAGGTTCCACCGAGTTCGCGCGGGTAGCAAGTAGCGTTGGCTCGCGCCCGCGCCGGGCGAATCCTCGACTGCTGTGTCGATGCTGCCCGGAAAGGATCGGAGGCTGCGGTGCCTGCGTCACGAGACTGGAGCGACGAACTGGCCGGGTCCGCACGGTGGCTGCTCATGGCCTTCCCGATCACCGTCGTTGCCTTTCTGCTCGTCGCGGTGCTGTTGCTGCGGATCACCACATGGGGACAGAATTTCTGGACGGTCACCGGCGAGTTTTTCACCGGCAGGTCGGCAGTGCGCGCCTTCTCGCTGGTCGGGATGCTGTTGTTGAGTGCCGTGGCATCGGTCCGAGTGCAGGTGCTGGTGTCCTACCAGGGCAATGACATGTACTCGGCACTACAGAGTGCCGCCGCGGCGATCGGAAGCGGTGACGACACCGCGCTGGGCGCCGCCAAGAACGCGTTCTGGCATTCGATGGTCATCTTCGCCTTACTCGCCTCCGTCGAAGTGGTGCGTACCCAGTTGGATTTCTATCTCGGTCAGATCTTCGAAATCGGCTGGCGCCGTTGGCTTACCGACAATCTCACCGGAACGTGGATCGGCGATCGGGCCTACTATCGGGCCCGGTTTATCGACGAACCCATCGACAACCCGGATCAGCGCATCCAGCAGGATGTCGGCGACATGATCGCGAGTGCACGCTCGCTGTCGCTCGGGGCGGTCACCGCCGTGGTGTCGGTGGTGTCCTTCACCAGGATCCTGTGGGATCTTTCGGAGCCGCTGACGTTTGCCGGCGTCGAAATTCCACGGGCAATGGTGTTCCTGGTGTTCGCCTACGTACTGGCAGTCACCACCATTGCTTTCCGGCTCGGCCGTCCGCTGATCCGGCTGGGCTTCCGATATCAGGCGGTGATGGCCGACTTCCGCTATGCCCTGGTCCGATTGCGTGAGAATGCCGAGCGCATCGCCTTCTACCGCGGCGGGGCCGCCGAAAATGCGGGATTGCGTACGCTATTCGCCGAAGTGCTGCGCGTCTACTATCGCTTGGTCCTGTTCACGACGCGGTTCATCGGCTGGAACCAGGCGGCGACCGAGACGGCCACGGTGTTTCCCTGGCTCATCCAGGCGCCGCATTTCTTCGCCGGCACGCTCACGCTCGGCGATGTCACGCAGACCGGCGCCGCATTCGGGCGGATCCAGGATTCGCTGTCGTTCTTCCGCAATAGCTACAGCCAATTCGCGGGCTTCCGCGCGACCTTGATGCGTCTGCACGGTCTCGTCGATGCGAGCGCGCGAGCGCGCGAACTGCCCACCATCGGTGTGCGTGCGTTGGACGGTTCGGTGGAGTTGACCGCGGTCGAGGTGTCGAAGCCCGATGGGGTGATCCTGATCGAAGCGTTGAATCTGCGGCTGCGCAGCGGCGATGCGGTGGTCATCAAGGGGCTTTCCGGGAGCGGCAAGACGACGCTGTTGCGCGCCATCGCCGAGATGTGGCCCTACACCCGTGGTGTCGTCGGTCGCCCCGAGGCCAGCGGCACCTTGTTCATCTCGCAACTGCCGTACCTGCCGCTGGGCGATCTACGCGCGGCCGTCACCTATCCCGCGGCACCCGACAGCGCGTCGGATGCGGCATTGCGGGCGGTCCTCACCAAGGTGCAACTCGGCCATTTGGCAACCAGATTGGGCGAGCAGGCCGATTGGGCGAATATCCTGTCGCCCGGTGAACAGCAGCGATTGGCATTTGCGCGGATCATTCTGATCCGCCCCGAGGCGGCATTCCTGGACGAGGCCACATCATCGGTTGACGAAGGTCTGGAATTCGCCCTCTATACCCTCATCCGCACCGAACTCCCCGACCTCATCCTGATCAGCACCGCCCACCGCACAACGGTCGACCAGCACCACACCGCCCGGCTCGAACTCACCGGTGGTGGCGAATGGTCATTTGTGCCCGAATCAGCTCGGTGAACGGTGAGCTGTCAGATTCCGCGGACCTCTTGATTCAGTCCGGTGCGGATCGCCGCCACGGTGGCGGCGAGTCGGACCTGGTGCGAGCCCTGCCAGTAGATCCGCCCGCAGTCGCGGCACTGCCGAAACGCGTCGTAATGGCGGCGGGTGAGCGGTTGCAGCCGATCTTCGACCTCGGCTTTGGCGACCGCGACAACGGCGCCACCGCAGCGCAGGCAGCGGGTGAACGGCGCCAAGCGATCGCCGAGGTCGAGCCGTCGGATCACCTCGACGATCTGAGCGACCGGTTGGTCCGACCGGATGTACACACCGTGCGTCACGTTGCGCCGCTTCAGCAGTCCACGGTCGCGGGTGAGCAGGATGCGGTGCTCGGCCGTCGACAGCTCCGCGAGCGCGGCGTCGTCGGCATCCCATTGGCACTGCACGTCCAGACCCATCAACCGCATGAGCTTGGCGAGGCCGCCGAGATTGACATCGGCGATGAAGCGCGGCTCGCGCAGCGGGTGTGGGCGCACCCCGGTGACCCGGCCGATGTCCAGGGTTTCGAATACGGGATAGGCGGTGATCCGATCGCCGTGTCGTGGACGCTGGCCGAAGGTCACCGGTCGCCCGTTGACCAGCACCAGGTCGACCTCGGTGTGCGGGATGCCGGCCGCCTCGATGACGTCCTTCACCGTCTGATGCGGTCGGAACGGTCGACGCAGTACCGTGTGCCGCTTGTCGGGCCGTAGGAAACCGTTCAGCTCGGCGTAGACCCGCAGGTCGACGCTCATTCGACGAATACCGCCATCGATGCCGTGAATCCGTGCAACGCATTGCGGCCGGCGATGGGCCCGATCTCGCCCGCGGCGAAGATGCCCGCGAGCGGTATGCCGTCGAGCAGGTCCTCGATCGTCGCGGCGTCGTGATTGGCGATCCCGAACATCCGCCGACCTCGTCCGTTGCACGTGAACAGCAACGCGCCCGCCGGGCGTCCCGGCAGGTCCGCACCCACTTGGACGAGGGCCGCACGCAGATCTTCGTCCGCCCCGACCGCGTCGCGAACCTGGAACTGCACGGTCGTGCCGACCTCGACGACCTCGCCGATCTCGATCGCGCCGCTCGACGGGTCGGCGCCGAGGAGGCCGCGGATCAGGAAATCGCCCTGTCCGGGTACCGGCAGATGCTCGTCGACCACGATGCCGATCTGCAACCCGTGCGTCACCAGTTCCTGTTGGTCGGGTGGCAGCACCTCGACGATATCGCGCAACCGCTGGATCGGTGGTCGGCCGCCCAATTCGGTGATCACCGCGCCATGCGCGCCGGTGACGATATACGGATGGCCGATCGGTCGGCAGCCCTGCGACACGATGGGGACACCGTGCAGGCCGGGAAGTCGCACGCCGACCGCACCGGAGGTCACCACATCGTGATCGTGGAACAGCCTGCAGCCGCCCGGCCCCCGCGCGCCGCTCACCAGCCCGCCCATCACGGTAGTGCCGGGCAGATCGGCATTCAGGTGCTCGAGCAGAACGTCGGCAGGGAAGGAGAACGGGTCCGGCAGCAGCAGATGGAAGTCGCGTGCGGCCTTGTCGAAGCGATAGCCCGCGAGTAGTCCTCCGGTCGCCGTGCGGATGAAATCGAGCTGGAATGTCTCGGCGGCGGCGGGTAAACCGGATGCCAGCCATACCACCACCGCGGGCTCGTCCTCGATCTCACGGGCGCCCGCCACGATCGCCTGCGCCACACAACCCACGAGTGCGGGCACCCGGACCGTCTGGTGGACCCCGGCGAGTACGGCAGCGGCATCGTCGGTATGTGCTCGTGATGCCAGCAGCACAGCGAGCGACAGCGTCTCGCCCGCAATCTGATCGCGGGCGTGCGCTGCGGCTTCCGCACCTGCCTGCCACGCTCCTGGCGCGGTGGAGAGCCCTACTCCGATCCGCACATCTCCATCGTAGCGAATCGTATGTGGACATGGGTGTTGTTGCCGCGCAACATATTTCAGTGAAATAAAACCAAAACGCGCCGTCGGAGCGGTGCGATAGGCGTCGCGGGCGTGCTGAGGGTTTCGGTAATGCCGAGGTCGCCCTCCCTGTCGGGCCGCCGAAAGCGGGTCGGCAGACTGATTGGCAATGAAACTGCCTGAACTTCCCGATCTGCCGGTGCGCGGCGCGCTCGATCGCATTGTCGCGACATTGACCGAGCGTGGCACCGCTGTATTGGTCGCGCCTCCGGGAACCGGGAAGACGACATTGGTGCCGCTGGCGCTGGCGAGTGTCGGGCGGGTGGTTGTGGCCGAGCCTCGGCGGTTGGCGGCGCGAGCGGCGGCGGGTCGGATGGCGGCGTTGTTGGGTGAGTCGGTGGGGGAGACGGTCGGGTATTCGGTCCGGGGAGATCGGCGGGTGAGTGCCCGAACTCGGATCGAGGTTGTCACCTCCGGATTGCTGGTGCGGCGGTTGCAGGGCGATCCCGAGTTGGCGGGCGCGGATGTCGTTGTCCTCGACGAATGTCATGAGCGCCATCTCGACGCGGACTTGCTGTTGGCGTTGCTGCTGGACGCGCGGGCCGGATTGCGGCCGGAGCTGCGGGTGCTCGCTACATCGGCAACCGTTGCGGCCGAACATCTTTCGGTGCTCCTGGGTGGTGATCGGGCTGCGCCGGTGGTGCAAGTGCGGGGCCGGAGCTTTCCCGTGGAGACGTCATATGTTCCGCCGTTGCCGAGGGAACGGGTCGAAGCGCAGGTGGCCCGCGCCACGCGGGCGGCGCTCGCCGGGGCCGACGGAGATGTGCTGGTCTTCCTGCCTGGAGCAGCCGAAATCCGCCGGACCACGGATTTGCTGACCGATGTGGACGTGGATCTGGTTCCGCTACACGGCAGGCTTTCCGCTGCCGGACAGGATATTGCGTTGCGGCCCGGTTCGCGGCGGCGCGTGGTGTTGTCCACCGCGGTGGCCGAATCCAGTTTGACGGTCCCCGGCGTGCGGGCGGTGGTGGATTCGGGGCTGGCTCGGGTGCCGCGCATCGATCGGGGACGTGGGTTGTCCGGCCTTGCGACAGTTCGGGTTTCGGCTGCCGTAGCCGAGCAGCGGGCCGGGCGCGCCGGACGCGAGGCGCCGGGGACGGTATGGCGCTGCTGGCCGGAGTACGAGAACGGCACCCTGCCCGCCTATCCGGAGCCGGAGATCCGCACGGCGGATCTGACTCGGCTGGCGTTGGAGCTCGCGTGTTGGGGCACACCCGATGGCCACGGCCTCGCATGGTGGGACGCACCGCCGCAAGGTGGGTTGGCCGCTGGGCGAGATGTGTTGCGCGCGTTGGGAGCCGTGACCGGAACGGGGGAGGTGACCGAGCGTGGACGACACATGGCACGCGTCGGACTGCATCCCCGATTGGCGCGAGCGCTGCTCGACGGCGCCGCCGAGGTGGGTACCCGGGCGGCCGCGGAAGTGGTCGCGGTCCTCGACGATGACACCCTCATGCCGGGCGTCGATCTCGCGGCCGGTCTGCGCGTGTTGCGGCGTGAGCGGCCGGGGCGCTGGCGGCGGGAGGTCGAGCGTCTGTCCCGGTTGGTCGATCCGACGGATGGCGACGACGACCCGGCTTTCGTTGTCGCACTGGCACATCCGGAGCGGCTGGCGCGGCGGCGTAGTCCGGGCTCGACAAGCTATCTGATGGCCGGTGGCACCGCGGTGACGCTGCCGCCGGGATCCGGACTGGGTGCTGCGGAGTGGCTGGCGGTCGCGGTGGCGACACGCGATCCGGGGCGTTCCGAGGGCCGGATACGGTTGGCCGCGGTCGCCGACGAAAAGCTCGCCCGCCGTGCGGCATCGAATCTGCTGGAGATCGCGGACGAGGTGGATTGGTCCGACGGTGATGTGGTTGCTCGGCGAGTCGAACGATTGGGCGCGATTGTGTTGTCGGAGCGGCAGATTCGTGATCCCGATCGTCAATTGCTCAGCGCGGCAGTACGACGTGGGCTGAATTCGACCGGACTCGCTCTGCTGCACTGGGATTCCGATGCGGTCGCCCTGCGTCAGCGTCTCGACTTCCTGCACCGCACGCTCGGCGACCCCTGGCCGCCGGTCGATGACGAATCACTGCTGGCCGATGCCGACACCTGGCTCGGCCCCGAACTCGCCACGGCCCGCCGCCGCGGCGACCTCGAACGCATCGATGCGGGACAAGCGTTGCGCCGCCTGCTGCCGTGGCCCGATGCCGCGCGCATGGACGAACTCGCGCCGGAGCGCCTGTCGGTGCCCTCCGGTAGCCGCCTCCGTCTCGACTATTCGACCGATCCACCGGTGCTCGCGGTCAAGGTGCAGGAGGTCTTCGGTTGGACGCGGACACCGTCGCTGGCCGATGGGCGCATCCCGATCGTGCTGCACCTGCTCTCACCCGCCCAACGCCCCGTCGCGATCACCGCGGATCTGGCGTCGTTCTGGCGCACCGGGTGGCCGCAGGTCCGCAGCGACCTGCGTGGCCGCTATCCGAAGCACGCGTGGCCGGAGGATCCGGCCAGCGTGCCCGCGCACCGCGGGACCGCCCGTAACGTCGGCTAGGACCCGGGCGCCGTATGTGCTTCTGCCGCGATCCAGTGCGCGAGGACGGCGGCCTGGCTGTGGTCGATGTCGCGGGTGGCGGTCAATAAGGTCACCGGATGTTCGCGGGCAATCTCCCGCAGGTGCTCGGCGGCCTCGCGGTGCCGGGTATCGCGCAGTTCGGCCTGGTATCGGCGACGGAATTCGGCGAAGCGCTCGGGCTGGTGCCCGTACCACTTGCGCAGTTCGGTCGACGGTGCGATATCGCGCATCCATTCGTCCAGGTGCGCGTCCTCCTTGCGCATCCCACGCGGCCAGACTCGATCGACGAGTACGCGGGTGCCGTCCGACGGAATCGGCGCTTCATAGATTCTCCGGTAGGTGACGTGCTGGCTCATCATGCTCCCGTCCTGAGCTGCTCGTTGTCGCTGCACACTGCTCCGCACGTGGAGTTCTGGGAGGTCGCTCCATCCTGGGCCGGAGCAGTCCACCGACATCGTCCTGATCAGCACCACGCCGCCCGCCTCGAACTCACCGGCACGACGGTTGGTCATTCGTGCCGACTCACGATTGCGTGTTCGTGAGACGTGGCACTGGGGTGCGTTAGCCGACCTAGAACTTGTAGCCGATCTGGCGCAGCAGTTGTTTGCGGGCTGCTTTGTCGTCGGGGCCTTCGACGCCGAGCGGCGCACCCCCGTCGACAACTCCTATAATCCCGCGGCCCAATTCGGCCTCGGCGATCAATACCTCGACCGGATTAGCTGTGGCACAGAAGATTCCACAAACTTCGGGGACTTGTCGCACCGCATTCAGCACATTCATCGGATAGCCCTCACGCAGGAATACGATGAACGAATGTCCCGCGCCGACCGCCACGGCGTTCTTGGTGGCGAGCTCGGTCAGATCGTCGTCATTGCCGGAGGTCCGGACCAGCCGCGGCCCGGATGCCTCACAGAATGCCAACCCGAATCGCAGATGCGGACTGATCCCGACCAGTGCCTCGTGCAGGTCCTCGACCGTCTTGATGAAGTGGGCCTGTCCGATGATGACATTGAGATCGTCCGGCTTATCGATGGGTACCGAAGTCAGCTCCATCGAACAATCCTGCGCCGCCGCCGAGTCTGTGCGCCAGGGCGACACGCCCGATCCTTCGAGGCGCGCAGTACCCCTCGTACCACGAAAAGTGGGCCGTGTCGGAATTGTCGAGTACGTTGCGAGGCCATGAACACAATGAGTTCGCGGATGAGGGCGGCAGCACGCGGTCACCGACGACCGATGGCGCAAAGCGGACGCATTACGGTGTACATGCCCGTTGACCACGTCGTAAGCCATTGTCGCTGTTCGGGGTTCGGCGGTGTCGGCGCGGTTGCGGTGGGTGCTCGGTGTCGATGCCAAGTACGGTGTCGGGATGCCGTATTGACATCGAAACTCGGGGACGTTCGAAACGAGAATGTGTCGAAATATGTATTTTGAGCTATCCCGGCGCCGGCGCACAGCGGTCGGCGCTACCGCGCTGGCCGGACTCCTCTTGGTGGCCGGATGCGGTACGGACGCCGACGAACACGCCGTGGAGCCCGGCATCACCGCGGCCGCCGCGCACACCGACCAGCAGCAGCTATCGTTCACGGTGCCGGGCACGCTGGCCGCCGGTTTCCAGGAACTGCAGTCGAATGTGCACGGCAAGCTGGGCATGGCGATCATGCCGGTCGGCGGCGAGAAGATGGTGACCTTCGGCGATTGGACGACCGGACCCGCTTGGTCGACGATGAAGGTGCCGCTGGTCATCGCCGCACAGCGCAAGAGTTCGACCAGCTCGAGCTACGCGGTGACGGCGGCGATCACCCAGTCCGATAATGCCGCGGCCGATACGCTCTGGCAGTCGCTCGGCAGCGGACAGGAGGCCGCCAAGGCGGTCGAGGCCGTGCTGCGCGAGGGCGGCGATGCGAAGACCACGGTGCCCGCCACCAAAACGCGTCCGGATGCCTCCGCGTTCGGACAGGCGGATTGGGCGCTCACCGAACAGGTGCGGTTCGCCTCCCGGCTGCCATGCCTACCGCAGAGCTCGGACGTGATCGATCTGATGGAACAGATCACGTGGAGTCAGCGCTGGGGCATCGGCGAACTCGAGGGCGCGGGATTCAAGGGCGGTTGGGGGCCCGACACCTCCGGTGCCTATCTGGTCCGCCAATTCGGTCTGATCCAGGGACCGGGCGGTCAGATCGCGGTAGCCGTTGCCATCCAACCCGATTCGGGCAGCTTGTCCGACGGAACGAGCATCCTGAACCGGCTCGCTACGCTGATCTCCCAGCACCTCGACGAACTCTCCGGCGGCAGCTGTTCCTGATCCCGGTCGAGTCGGAGCCCGCTGGTTCGCGCGGCGGTCCCGTGGACGCGTACCTGACACCCGAGAAACCCGACTCAGCGGGTGAGATCGTGGGACCACGACCGTGGGCGGTTCGGCGAGGTGGAGCGGCGCTCGGCCGTTTCACCTCGTCCGCGATCGGTACAACTGTCACGAGTTGCGCCTTCGCCGAGGAGGTGTGCAACGCCTACGCCGACGGCGGTGACAGCACAATCGTGATGGCGCACAGTCCGGTCGATAATCGGGATTACCAGATGAATTGCGCTGCCGGTGACCAATTCGCGACCGGTAACGGCGGTGCGAACGCGATCGTCTATGTGTATTGAGTCGTAGCCGTTACCCCGTGTTCACGGGGGTGCGACCGCGTGATCGCGCGAAGCGGGGCAAGATATGCGCCATGCGCATCGGAGTCTTGACCGGAGGCGGCGACTGTCCAGGACTGAACGCGGTCATCCGTGCCGTCGTTCGCACCGCGAACGGACGCTACGGCGACGCGATCGTCGGCTTCCAGGACGGCTGGCGCGGTCTACTCGAAGACCGAAAGATCAACATTCAGAACGACGATCGCACCGACCGCCTGCTCACCAAGGGGGGCACGATGCTCGGCACCGCTCGCACCCATCCCGACAGACTGCGTACCGGACTCGATCAGATCAAGCGCACTCTCGACGACAACGGGATCGAGGCACTGATACCGATCGGCGGCGAAGGCACGCTCACCGCCGCGAGTTGGCTGTCCGACGAGGGCGTCCCGGTGGTCGGGGTCCCGAAGACCATCGATAACGACATCGACTGCACCGACGTCACTTTCGGCCACGACACCGCACTGTCCATCGCCTCGGAGGCCATCGACCGGCTGCATACCACCGCCGAATCGCATCAGCGCGTCATGCTGGTCGAGGTGATGGGCCGCCACGCGGGCTGGATCGCGGTGAACTCCGGCATGGCGGCGGGCGCGCACCTCACGCTGGTACCGGAGGTGCCTTTCGATGTGGCCGAGGTGTGCTCGATGATCAAGCGCCGCTTCCAGCGCGGCGATAAGCACTTCATCTGCGTGGTCGCCGAAGGGGCGCACCCGGCGCCCGATTCCGGATTCGCGCTGCTCGAGGGCGGTATCGACGAATTCGGCCACGAACGGTTCACCGGTGTCGCGCAGCAGCTCGGCGCCGAAATCGAGCGCCGCATCGGCAAAGAGGTCCGCACCACCGTGCTCGGACACGTCCAGCGCGGCGGCAGCCCGACCCCGTACGACCGGGTGCTGGCCACCCGCTTCGGTCTGCACGCCGCCGAGGCCGTGCATGCCGGACAATTCGGCCAAATGGTTGCTCTGCACGGCACTTCCATCGATCTGGTTCCGTTGTCCGAGGCCACCAAGCAGCTCAAGCGGGTGCCCGCCGAGCGCTACCGCGAAGCGGAGGCTTTTTTCGGCTGAATCCGGCGATTTGTTGCACAATCGAGACCTGCGGAATTGCTTGCCGCACAGCTACTCTGGTCGTCGTGGCTCAACTCCAGGTATCCGACCTGCCCACCGATGCTGTTGCCGTATTCCGCCGTCGCGCTCGCGTCGCGGGCATATCGATCGAAGCTCAGGTCCGTCAGGAACTGATAGCAATGGCGCACCGGCGAACTTCCGTGGACACGATCGTGGAATTCCTGGAATCCCAGGGCCGCGATCTGACCCCGGAGTTCGACTCCGGCGCCGTAACCCTCATCCAGGTCTACGATCTGCCGGCCGACGCCCTCGGCATGTTCGGCCGCCGCGCCCGCGCCGCCGAACTCCCGCTCGGCGCCTACGTCCGCCGCGAACTCCTGGCCATTGCTCGCCGCGGCGGCATGGCCGACGCAATGCTGGAATTCCAAGAGGCACAAGAGGACGACCCGACCCTCGAACTCGACATGGACGCGATCGCCGCAGCCGTCCGGTACGCCCGCGGGGCGTGAAGGTTGGCCCCGGCGGTGCGCTGGCCGGGAGGCGATCGGGGCGCGTCGGACTGTTCGGCCACAGCGAGGGCGGCTATCTCGCGCCGATGGTGGCATCGCGTTCCGACAGCGGCGTCGCCTTCGCGATCCTGATGGCCGGTCCCTCGGTACCCGGCTGGGAGGTGCTGATCGAACAGAACCGCGCACTGCTCAGCGGGGAGGGCGCACCGCAGTCCCACATCGATGACCAGCTCACCTACATCACCGACTGGACCAACCTGATCCGCCGCGGCGATCTGGCCGCCGCCAAGGACCTCGCCTACCGCCACAACGAATCCCTCCCGCCGAACCAGCGCGCTTCCGCGGAAGCCCTCGACGCATACAACACCACCTACATGGCGTCCTTCATCACCTACGACCCGGCCCCCGCGCTCTCCGCCCTGCGCATCCCGGTTCTCGCTTTCTTCGGCAGCAAGGACATGCAGGTCTTGGCCACCCAGAACGAACAACCGATGCGCGATCGCCTGGCCGCTGATCCGGACGCCACCGTCCATGTCTTCCCCGACCGCAACCACCTCATGCAACCGGCCAACTCCGGCCTCCCCAGCGAATACTCCGCCATCGAAACCACCATCGCCCCCGACGTCCTCACCTACACCACCACCTGGCTGACCCAACACACCCAACCCCGCTGACCTCCCGATCCGACCAGAGCGTTATCGCACATCCGGCGAGCACCTCACACGCTCCATCTTGTGCGGGGTACGCACCGGCTATGCGACAGCTCACCAGTTGAACCGAGCGGCGCGGCTGACCGCTTGGCAGGGGCGGCGGGCGGGTCAATAGACTGACCGCTATGAGTGCACCCACCGTCGACTTGATGGACTATGCGGATGTCATCGATCGGTTCGAGCCGGTGCTCGGTATGGAGGTTCACGTCGAACTGAACACCGCGACCAAGATGTTCTGCGGTTGTCCGACCGAGTTCGGTGCGGAGCCGAATACCCACGTGTGCCCGGTGTGCCTCGGTCTGCCGGGGTCGCTGCCGGTGGTGAATGAGCAGGCCGTGGAGTCGGCGATCCGGATCGGGCTGGCCCTGAATTGCGCTATCACCCCGTGGGGCCGGTTCGCGCGTAAGAACTACTTCTACCCGGACCAGCCGAAGAACTATCAGATCAGCCAGTACGACGAGCCGATCGCCATCAACGGCCACCTCGACGTGGTGCTCGACGATGGCAGCACCTTCCGCGTCGAGATCGAACGCGCGCATATGGAAGAGGACACCGGCAAGTCCACCCACATCGGTGGCTCCACCGGCCGCATCCACGGCGCGAGCCACTCGCTGCTGGACTACAACCGGGCCGGCGTGCCGCTCATCGAGATCGTCACCAAGCCGATCACCGGCGCGGGGGAGCGGGCGCCGGAGGTGGCGCGCGCCTACGTGACCGCGTTGCGTGAGGTGCTGAAGTCGCTCCAGGTCTCCGACGTAAAAATGGAGCAGGGCTCGCTGCGCTGCGATGCCAATGTTTCGCTGATGCCCATCGGCGCAACGGAATTCGGTACCCGCACCGAGACCAAGAACGTCAACTCGCTCAAGAGCGTCGAGGTCGCGGTCCGCTTCGAAATGCGCCGCCAGGCCGCCATTCTCGCCGACGGCGGTTCGATCGTGCAGGAGACCAGGCACTTTCACGAGGGCGACGGCACCACCTCGCCCGGTCGCCGCAAGGAAACCGCCGAGGACTACCGCTACTTCCCCGAGCCGGACCTGGAACCCGTTGCGCCCGCTGCGGATTGGGTGGAGCAGTTGCGCGGCACTATTCCGGAATACCCGTGGCTGCGCCGCGCTCGCATCCAGTCCGACTGGGGTCTGTCCGATGAGGTCATGCGCGACCTGGTGAACGCGGGCGCGCTGGATCTCATTATCGCGACCGTCGATGCGGGCGCCCCGGTCAACGAGGCCCGCTCGTGGTGGGTCGCCTACCTCACTGAAAAGGCCAAGGAGCGTGAGGTCCCGCTGGAGGAGTTGTCGATCACGCCCGCCCAGGTGGCGGAGGTGATCAAGCTCGTCGAGTCGAAGACGGTGAACAACAAGGTCGCCAAGCAGGTCGTCGACTTCGTGCTGGCGGGCGAGGGTGATCCGGCGAAGATCGTCGAGACCAAGGGCCTCGGCATGGTCAGCGATGAGACCGCGCTGCAGGCGGAGGTGCAGAAGGCGCTGGCGGCCAATCCCGATATCGCCGAGAAGATCCGCTCGGGCAAGGTCCAGGCCGCGGGCAAGATCGTCGGTGACGTCATGAAGGCGACGCGCGGCCAAGCCGATGCGGCCCGCGTGCGTGAGCTGGTGCTCGCGGCCTGCGCCTGAGTTTCGGCTCCCCCAACGAAACTGGACCGGTCCCTCGGGACCGGTCCAGCGCGCTTTCTAGTCCGGTCCGGTGCCCTGGGACTGCGGCGGGATCTTGATCACCCGATCGTCGAAGGGGCCGTGATTATCGTCATTGTTGACGGTGGTCGCCCAGACGGTGCCATCCGGACTGGCCGCCGCGCCGCCGAGCCTGCCGTATTTATCCTGCACCGTGAACGTCGGCGCCACAGTGATCGCATGGGTGTTCGCATCTGGATTCGCGAATGCCAGCGCCTTCGCCCCCGACATCGCGATCGCCACCACATCGGGTCCGGCCGCACAGCCGCCGACGCCGGGGCGATCCGGCCAGGTCCACGCGGTGGTGACGGTTCCGTCCCGGCTCAGGCGCTGCAGCCGATCCTCGGTCGGGGTGCGATCGGTGATCCAGACGCTGTCCTTACCGTCGTCGCACAGATCGCCCGCCGTGCCGAGGCCCGACACCACGACCTCCGCATTGGCACCCGGTGCCGGCGAATTGATCCGCAGCACCTTGCCCGCCAGCGACGACGGCGCACTGGCCAAACCGGGATTGCCCGCATCCCCGGTCAGCACCAGCAGTTCGGTCGGCGAGATGAATTCCAGCGCACCGTGATTGCCGACCGACCCCTTCGGAATTCCGGTCAGGATGGCCTTCGGCTGGCCGTGCTCCGCGATGCGCACCACCCGGTTATCGGATCCGGTGGTGATGTAGGCGTAGATGAGTCCGTCCTCGCGGTAGGTCGGCGAGAGGGCGATATCGGAGATGCCGCCGTCACCGGAGCCGTCCACATCCACCTGACCCATCAGTATCGGAGGTGACTGCGGATCGCTCGGATTCACCGGGACCGTCTTGTAGATTCGTCCGGTGCGTCGCTCGGCGACCAGTGCGTCCTCGCCGAGCGAGATGATGCCCCCGGTGGAATCCAGGCAGGTCGTGATCACATTCGGATCCGGATCGATGCATGGACCGGTCGGGCGCGGGCGCTGCGCGGGGTCCTGCTTCGGCGCTTTGGGTTCGGCGGGGCCGAAGGTCGGTTCGGGTGTGAACGGGCTGGAGGCGGAATCGTCGAAGCGAGCGCAGCCGACCAGCGCGACGGTGCTGAGCGCCAAGCTCAGGGCGATACGCCCCGCGACAACCAAACTCATGGTTCAGACGTTACGGAAACCGCGGTCGATATGCTGCTCCGGGTCGAGAAACGGACACGCCGTCGCTTCGAGACCGCGCACACGGTCACGCGGACGCATAGGGTATCGACCGTGACCGAAGAGCAGAAAGACACATCCGTGCCCAAAACCGTGCGTGCGGCATCGCCCACGGATGAGCAGTCGGCGGTGTCATCCACCGGTCGTGGCGTGACCAGTCCTTACGATTCCCCCACCGGCGCGCTGCCCAGATTGCCCTCCGATTTCCCGCCGCTCAGCCCCGATCTGGCCAAGGATGTGCCACGGACCGAGGAGGAACTCGGTCTCGATCCGGACATCCCCTCGGTCGGCGAGCAGGCCAGGGCGAACGATTCGTCGGCCTACGCCTTCGCCAGCATTCCGCCCGCCGCGAGCCCATCCGGTGGTGAGCCGAGCCGCCCGCTGCGCCGCCGCAATGGCGACAACCGCCGCGGCACCCTTGATCTCGGCCTGTTCGTACTGCGCCTCGTCGTCGGCGGCACCTTCATCTACCACGGTTTGCAGAAGCTCACCACCTGGTTCCACGGCCAGGGGCTTGACGGCACCCGTGACATGATGGCCGCGGGCGGCTGGGACCATGCGACCCTCTCGACCGTGCTGGTCATCGCCGGTGAAATCGGCGGCGGCGGCCTGCTGGTGCTCGGCTTGGCTACTCCGCTCGCCGCGGGTGCGGTGCTCGCGGTGATCATCGACGCGTGGCTGTGGAAGCAGGGCATGATCCCCGGCTTCCAGTACAAATCCTCGGTGCAGAGCGGCGTGGAACTGGAGTCGATCCTCGCGGGTACCGCCGTCGTCTTGCTGCTGACCGGCCCCGGCCGCCTGTCTTTCGACCGCAACCGCGGCTGGGCCACCCGACCCGCCTACGGCTCGTTCGTCGTCCTGATCCTTGCCATAGCCGCCGCAGTCGGCACCTGGTACTGGCTGCATGGCGGCAACCCGTTGACCGGCATCGGCCCCTTCAAGTAGACCTGCTTCCGAATCCGGCACATCTGCTGCTGTGTGTTGTCGCCGCGGCGCCACTGTGCACCTGCGGCAGACGCAAGTCCATGTCGCGTCCGGCAGTGGTCCCGCAGTCGTTCGGCCGCCATTCGGTTGGGACGGACCGGAAACGGCGTCCCTCATGTGGCATGGGGGACGCCGTTGCGTGTCGGGTTATTACGGCACGCGCCGCACGGCACCCTTATCGGCGGAGGTCGCCAGGGCGGCATAGGCGCGCAGTGCGGTGGTGACCGGACGGACGCGATCGACCGGCTGCCACGGCCGTTCGGACGCCTCCATTTTCGCGCGACGCTCGGCCAGCACGGCATCGTCGACGAGCACCTCGAGGGTGCGGGTGGTGACGTCGATGCGGATCTGGTCGCCGTTTTCGATCAGACCGATGGCGCCGCCACTGGCCGCCTCGGGCGACATGTGGCCGATCGACAGACCGGAGGTGCCGCCGGAGAAGCGGCCGTCGGTGATCAGCGCGCACTCCTTGCCGAGACCAGCGCCCTTGAGGAATGCGGTGGGGTGCAACATTTCCTGCATACCCGGGCCGCCCGCCGGACCCTCGTAGCGGACCACGATGACATCGCCCGGCTTGATCTTCTTGCCGAGGATCGCCGAGACCGCCTCCTCCTGGGACTCCACCACCACGGCCGGACCCTGGAAGGTAAACAGTTCCTCATCGATACCGGCGGTCTTGAGCACCGCGCCGTCGGGCGCGATGTTGCCGCGCAGTACGACCAGCCCGCCCTCCGCTGTATAGGCGTGCTCGAAATCACGGATGCAGCCGCCCGCGGCATCGGTATCCAGCGACGACCATCGGTTGCTTGTGGAGAACGGCTCGGTGGTGCGCACGCCGCCGGGTGCGGCGTGGAACAGCTCGATCGCTTCCTCGGATGCCTTGCCGGAGCGGATATCCCAGGTATCGAGCCATTCGTCGAAGCTCTTGGTGTGCACCGTGGTCACGTCGGTTTCCAGCAGTCCGGCCCGGCGCAGTTCGCCGAGGATGGCCGGAATGCCGCCGGCCCGGTGCACATCCTCCATGTGGTAGTCGGAGTTGGGCGAGACTTTGGACAGCGTGGGCACCCGGCGGCTGGTCTCTTCGATGGTCTGCAGATCGAAGTCGATCTCACCCTCCTGCGCGGCGGCAAGGGTGTGCAGCACCGTATTGGTGGAACCGCCCATCGCGACATCCAGCGCCATCGCATTGCGGAAGGCCTTGGCATCGGCCACATTCCGCGGCAGCACCGAGGCATCGTCCTCGCGGTACCAGCGATTGGCGATATCCACGATCACGGTGCCGGCCTTTTCGAACAGCGCGTGGCGGGCAGAATGGGTGGCCAGCGCGGATCCATTGCCGGGCAGCGCGAGTCCGAGCGCCTCGGTGAGGCAGTTCATCGAATTCGCGGTGAACATGCCCGAGCAGGAGCCGCAGGTCGGGCATGCGCTGCGCTCGACCTCGGACAGGCCGTCCTCGCTGACATTCATATTGGCGCTGGCCGCGATCGCGGTGATCAGATCGGTCGGCGCCTGCGCGACACCGCCGACGACCACGGCCTTACCGGCCTCCATCGGCCCACCGGAGACGAAGACGGCCGGGATGTTCAGGCGCATAGCGGCATTGAGCATGCCGGGTGTGATCTTGTCGCAGTTGGAGATGCACACCAGCGCGTCGGCGGTGTGCGCGTTCACCATGTATTCGACCGAGTCGGCGATGATTTCGCGCGATGGCAGCGAGTAGAGCATGCCGCCGTGGCCCATCGCGATGCCGTCGTCGACCGCGATGGTGTGGAATTCCCGCGGTACACCACCCGCGGCGCGCACCGCGTCCGCGACGATCTCACCGACATTCTTCAGATGCACGTGGCCCGGCACGAACTGCGTGTAGGAGTTCGCTATGGCGACGATCGGCTTACCGAAGTCGGTGTCGGTCATACCGGTGGCGCGCCAGAGTGCGCGTGCGCCCGCGGCATTGCGGCCGATGGTTGTTGTGCGGGAACGAAGCGGTGGCATGTGGATCCTCAGGAGGTCGCGGGGGCTGATGTGCGACTGCGCAGAGTTCGCTCAGCGAGCGAACTCAACGGCTGTCCACGTTACTCCCGCGCGTGGATGGGACTTTCGTGGCGTTCGACGGCGCTGATCGCGATCGGTCTGTGGTTCGGGATGGTGTCGCCGCGAGGGTCGTCGTCGGCGCGGACGGTGTCATCGGTCGTGTCGGTTCCGCACCGTCGGTATCCACCGATCCGGTGAGCGCGGACGGGGATTGTCCGTCCGGCGCGGTCACCAGATCGCGCATCCAGCAGCGAACGTACCGGGTGGCGGTCACTGTTCCCGCCGCTGGCTAACAGCTACGAATCGGAGTCGCGCGCCTCGGTCTCGGCGGCGGATGCTTCGGCGTCGGCCTCGGGTGCTTTCGCGTCGGCGTTGGCTGCTCTCCCGTCGGCGTTCGGTGTCTGCGCACCCGCGTCGGCCTTGGGCGCTTCCACACTGGCATCGGCGTTACGCGCTTGCGCCTCCTCGTACTCGGCCTCCCGGGCCGCCGCTTCCGCCGCGAACAGATCCGGAATCCGGCCGTTCGACGCCCGGATCAGATCGCGCAGCCGGTCGTAGCTCACCGCGGGCAGTTTCACGTCGGTGTCATCGGTGAGGTGCGCACGCACGAACCCGCGCTTCGGAATGCTGACACCGGCGACCTGTGCCCAGTCGAGATGTCGCGAACCGAAAACCGTGCGCAAATCCAGCCCGTCCTCGGACACCGTGGTGCGCGTGCGCTCGATCCACACCGCCGCCGCGACCGGGAGCAGCAGTAGCCACCACAGCCCGATCGGCCAGCCGACAAAGGCGAAGAAAACACAGAACAGCAGTACGACCACACCGAGATGGGCCATCTGCGTAACGCGGATGACCTGCACCGTCGGCTCCGGCTCGGTCGGTTCCGGCGAACTACCCGTTTCCGATCCCGCCGCGGGCGTGTGGGACGATTTAGCCGGTGGCACGGACTGATGCGGTGATGACACACCACCATCTTCGCATCATGGTGAACGGACTAGAGCACCCACTCGGTCTCACATAATGAGACCTGTTTGACTGATCGACTCGCGCACACATACCGTCATGCGCGTGAATCGAAACGAGTTGCTCGTAATCGGCCGGCGCGTCCAGCGTTGAGCCTGACTACCTGAGTCGAATACGTCAGCTCGCGTTGCGACGCGCCACCCTCGAACAGCCATGCGCTGTCGGGGGCTTTTTTGTGTTCGGGACAAAAGTCCTGGCACGTGGCCGCTTCGCAAGGCACCACGTGCAAGCACAGTTGTCCGGGGTCTAGTTACGACAGTTAGGAACGAAGACGGTGACTGCACCAACCGCAAGGCCCGGGCCCTCGGCCCGCAGGCCAGCGCCTTCGGCGAATCAGCAGGCCGCGCCCGCTGGCGGTCCGACGACCGCGGCGAACCGCCGCCAGGTCCCGCCCGAGCGGGTCACCGGCGCGCAGTCCGTCGTCCGCTCCCTAGAGGAGCTCGGCGTCGATACGGTATTCGGCATTCCCGGCGGCGCGATTCTCCCGGTCTACGACCCGCTCTTCGATTCCATCAAGGTCCGTCACGTCCTCGTCCGGCATGAGCAGGGCGCGGGCCATGCGGCCACCGGTTATGCGCAGGCCACCGGCAAGGTCGGCGTCTGCATGGCCACCTCGGGGCCCGGCGCGACCAACCTGGTCACCCCGATCGCCGACGCGCAGATGGACTCGGTCCCGATCGTCGCGATCACCGGCCAGGTCGGGCGCGGACTGATCGGCACCGACGCGTTTCAGGAAGCCGATATCTCCGGCATCACCATGCCGATCACCAAGCACAACTTCCTCATCACCGAGGGCATCGACATCCCGCGCATCATCGCGGAGGCCTTCTACCTGGCTTCGTCCGGCCGTCCGGGCGCGGTGCTCGTCGATATCCCGAAGGATGTGCTGCAGGCGCAGACCACCTTCAGCTGGCCGCCGGAGATGCGGCTGCCCGGTTACCGTCCGGTGACCAAACCACACGGTAAGCAGGTGCGCGAGGCCGCGCGGATGATCTTGGAGTCCAAGCAGCCGGTGCTCTATGTCGGTGGTGGCGTGATCAAGGCCGACGCCGCGCCGCAGCTGCTGGAACTGGCCGAGCTGACCGGCATTCCGGTGGTCACCACCCTGATGGCGCGCGGTGCGTTCCCGGACAGCCACCAGCTGAACATGGGTATGCCCGGTATGCACGGCACCGTCGGCGCCGTCGCCGCGCTGCAGCGGTCCGATCTGCTGATTACCCTTGGCGCGCGTTTCGACGACCGCGTCACCGGTCAGCTGGACTCCTTCGCACCCGATGCCAGGGTCATCCACGCCGATATCGACCCGGCCGAGATCGGTAAGAACCGGCACGCGGATGTCCCGATCGTCGGTGACTGCCGGGAGGTGATCGTCGAACTGATCGAGACGCTGAAGGCCGACCCCGCCGGCGCACCGAAGCTGGACCTCACCGATTGGTGGCAGTACCTCGACGGCATCCGCAAGAGCTACCCGCTCGGCTGGACGACGCCCAGCGACGGCTCGCTGTCGCCGGAATTCGTCATCGATGCGCTGGGCCGCCTGGCCGGACCCGACGCCATCTACTGCGCGGGCGTCGGCCAGCACCAGATGTGGGCCGCCCAGTTCATCAAGTACGAAAAGCCGCGCACCTGGCTGAATTCCGGTGGTCTCGGCACCATGGGCTACGCCGTCCCGGCGGCCATGGGCGCCAAGATGGGTGCGCCGGATAAAGAGGTATGGGCAGTCGACGGTGACGGCTGTTTCCAGATGACCAACCAGGAATTGGCCACCTGCGCCGTCGAGGGCGTGCCGATCAAGGTCGCGCTGATCAACAACGGTAACCTCGGCATGGTCCGCCAGTGGCAGACCCTGTTCTACGAGGAGCGCTACTCCAACACCGATCTGGGCACGCACACCCTGCGCATCCCCGATTTCGTCAAACTCGCCGAAGCCCTTGGCTGCCATGGCATCCGGGTCGAGCGCGAGGAAGACGTGGAGGCCGCGATCCGCGAGGCGCAGTCCATCAACAACCGTCCCGTGGTGATCGACTTCATCGTCGGCAAGGACGCCCAGGTGTGGCCGATGGTCGCCGCGGGCACCAGCAATGACGAGATCATGGCCGCGCGCGGCATCCGTCCGCTCTTCGACGAGGACGAGCAGGCTTCCGAGCCCACCGTCATCCATGAGGCGATGTCGCACGAGAAGAACAAGGGGACCGACGCATGAGTACGACGCACACCCTCAGCGTGCTTGTCGAGGACAAGCCGGGCGTGCTGGCACGAGTCGCGGCGTTGTTCTCCCGCCGTGGCTTCAATATCGAATCCCTGGCGGTCGGCGGCACCGAGATCCCGGAGATCTCGCGCATGACCATCGTCGTCACGGTCGAGGACCTGCCGCTCGAACAGGTCACCAAGCAGCTCAACAAGCTGGTCAATGTCATCAAGATTGTGGAGCAGGACGCCGACACCTCGGTCGCCCGCGAACTGATCCTGGTGAAGGTGCGTGCGGACGCCAGCGTGCGGACCCAGGTCATCGAGGCGGTGACGCTCTTCCGCGCGAAGGTGATCGACGTCTCGCCGGACGCGCTCACCGTCGAGGCGACCGGAACCCGGTCCAAGCTCGATGCGCTGCTGCGGATGCTCGAGCCGTACGGCATCCGGGAGATCGTGCAGTCCGGTGTGGTGGCCGTGGGACGTGGACCGAAATCCATCACCGCGACTCGCTGACGTTCGCCGTGGCGCGCTGTGTCTTTTGGACCAGCCAAAAAACGGGCTGGTCGGCTGGTGCGTGCTCCGTCGATCGTGACGACCAGCTAGTCTTGCTGCGATCGACGGTCGGCGTGCCGCGCTCCCCGCGCACGCGGGGGACCCGATTTGATCCGAATTTTGCACACTCATCACCTGTACCGAACAGGTGTTCCCCGCCGCGGCGGGGATGATCCTCCGAAGGGAACGTAACAGTGGCAGTCGAGATGTTCTACGACGACGACGCCGACCTGTCGATCATCCAGGGCCGCAAGGTCGCTGTCATCGGCTACGGCAGCCAGGGACACGCGCACTCGCTGAGCCTGCGTGACTCCGGCGTCGAGGTCCGCGTCGGCCTTGCTGAGGGCTCGAAGTCGCGGCCGAAGGCCGAAGAGGCGGGCCTGACCGTCGGCACGCCGGCGGAGGTTTCCGCCTGGGCCGACGTGATCATGGTGCTGGCCCCCGACACCGCCCAGGCGTCGATCTTCACCAACGACATCGAGCCCAACCTGAAGGACGGCGACGCGCTGTTCTTCGGTCACGGCCTCAACATCCACTTCGGTCTGATCAAGCCCCCGGCCAACGTGACCATCGGTATGGTCGCGCCGAAGGGACCGGGCCACCTGGTGCGTCGCCAGTTCGTCGATGGCAAGGGCGTTCCGGCGCTGATCGCGGTCGAGCAGGACCCGAAGGGGGAGGGCCAGGCGCTGGCGCTGTCCTACGCCAAGGGCATCGGCGGTACCCGCGCCGGTGTCATCAAGACCACCTTCAAGGAAGAGACCGAGACCGACCTGTTCGGTGAGCAGGCCGTGCTCTGTGGTGGTACCGAAGAGCTGGTCAAGACCGGTTTCGAGGTCATGGTCGAGGCGGGCTACGCGCCGGAGATGGCGTACTTCGAGGTACTGCACGAGCTCAAGCTCATCGTTGACCTGATGTACGAGGGCGGCATCGCCCGGATGAACTACTCGGTCTCCGACACCGCCGAATTCGGTGGCTACCTGTCGGGTCCGCGGGTCATCGACGCCGACACCAAGAAGCGCATGCAGGACATCCTGCGCGACATCCAGGACGGCAGCTTCGTCAAGCGTCTCGTCGCCAATGTCGAGGGCGGCAACAAGGAGCTCGAGGCGCTGCGTAAGGCCAACGCCGAGCACCCGATCGAGGTCACCGGCGCCAAGCTGCGCGGTCTGATGAGCTGGGTCGACCGCCCGATTACCGAAACCGCGTAATACGCACGAACGCCACTGTGGCCCACCCCGATTGCATCGGGGTGGGCCACAGTCGTTTCGGCGGATCGGCCGCGCATTTGCCGCTACCGCGTACCTGAGCAATATCGACCTCGATCGAAGCTCGTAATCGAGGATTCTCAAACCAACGCGCCGAAATAGACCTCGGTGTTTGCGGGGGTCGAGGCCGTCGCGAATAGGCGATTTTCGTCGGGATCCGCGGAAAAAAGAATGCTCCCGGGATACCCTCGCTATCCGATTCTAGATGCCATGGGTACCCCAGATCGCAGAAAGGATCCGAAAATCGTGCGCAGCCGAATGATTGGATTGACCGCAGCTTTGACGGGAGCCCTTGTAGTGGTCGGCGGCGGGATGGTCAACGCACCACACGCATCGACGCAACCGCCGGGGGAGCAATCGGTCGCAGAGGCCGATGATTTCTACCTTCCGCCGCCAGCACTACCGGACGGGCCTGGCGCCATCGTTCGCGCCGAACCGGCACAGGTGGCAATGTCGGCGCCCGGACTGCCGGGAATTGTCCCCGCGGCGGCGACACGCCTGATGTACGTCAGCCACGACACCCACGATGCGCCTACGGCGGTGGTGGGCACGTATCTGCAGCCGACCCTGCCGTGGACCGGCCCAGGCGAGCGACCGCTGATCGCGTACGCGGGCGGTACCAAGGGACAGGGCGATCAATGCGCGCCCTCGAAGCTGATGTCGCAGGTCGCCCAGTACCAGCCTCCGCTGGACATCATCTTCGAATACGACCTGGTGGCAATCCGTTCGCTGCTCAACCGTGGTGCGGCGGTAGTGGTGACCGACTATCACGGCCTCGGCACGCCCGATGTGCACGACTATCTCAACCGGAAGGCGCAAGGCTACGCGGTACTGGACTCCGCGCGCGCCGCCCTGCAGTTGCCCGGCACCGGTCTCAACCCGGGCACGCCGGTCATTCTCTATGGGTATTCGCAGGGCGGTATGGCCTCCGCCGGTGCGGCCGAGCTGCAACCGAACTACGCCCCCGATCTGAATGTGAGCGGCGCCTACGTCGGTGGGCCGGTGGTGGACGACGAATACTTCATCGGATTCAACGACGGCCGCGCCGATTTCGCACCGGCCATCGCCTGGGTACTCAACGGCATTGCCGCCGACTACCCGGAAACTCGCCCGGTGTTGGACGCCGAACTCAATGACCTCGGCAAGGCGATCCTGCAGGAATCCCTGGGCAAATGCGCGGTCCCGACCGGACTTGCCCAAGAGCATCAGAACACGTCCGAGTGGACAACCAGCGGAGAACCGCTCACCGCCGTTATCGATCGGTCCCCGGCGTTGCAGTCGGCATTCGCCCAGCAGCGTATCGGCACGCTGGCCCCGGCCGTTCCGATCCTTGCCGCGTCGGCCAGGAACGACCAGGGAGCGCCATTTGCGCCGGTGCACGAAGTGGCCGCCAGTTGGTGTGGCAGCGGAGTGCCCGTTCAGTTGGAAGCGAACGCCGAAATTCCCCCCGCATCAGGACTTGTGGGCACCCACGTGATTGCCTTCTTCCCGTCACTGGCGGCCTCGCAGCAGTGGATGACCGATCGGCTCGCGGGCATGCCCGCCCCGAATAACTGCGCGGCGCTGCCGTAGCACTTCTGATTGTCGTTCCCGTAATGCCCGGCGGCGGGCCGATTCCAGGCCGAAACCCGCCGCCGGCACGCTGACCGAGTACCGCGTTCGATCTCCCGGCCACGGCGACCATGCACCCTTCGGCTGAGGAAAGTTGTTAGGTCAGAAGGTTGATTTCGACAGATCGCTGGCAGTCGGCGCGGGCACAGCTATTCTGGGACGACAGTTTTACCGCAACGGATTTCGGCGGCCGCACCCCCCCTTGTCGGTGTTGTTCTGTTGGAGGCCTGAGGCACCTATGTCGATCTTCGAGAGCACAGAAAGGCGCGACCCCAAGCGGTATCTGTGGATACTGGGGTTGATCGCTCCGATTAGCGCGGTATCTCCTTCGCAACTGGTGGCCCATACGGGCCTCGTAATGTTCTGGTGGATCGGTCCGATCGTTGTGCTCGTTCTGATCCCGCTGCTGGACTGTGTAATAGGGAGTGACGGGAGCAATCCGCGCGACGAGGACTACGAGGCCTTGTCCAACGATCGCTACTACCGTTGGTGCACTTACCTTTTCCTGCCACTACAGTTCATCGGCCTGCTCATCGCGGGATTTCTCTGGTCCAGACCCGCACTGAGCATTTCCGACAAGCTGGGTTTGGCCGTGACGCTCGGGTTCGCGTCGGGCATCGGAATCAATGCCGCCCATGAACTCGGCCATCGAGTCGAGCATCTCGAGCGCTGGCTGGCGAAAATCGCACTGGCGCAATCGGGATATGGGCACTTCTTCGTCGAGCACAACCGCGGCCATCACGTGCGCGTCGCTACGCCGGAAGATCCGGCCAGTGCCCGATTCGGCGAATCACTGTGGGAGTTCCTGCCGCGCAGTATGTTCGGCGGCTTCCGCTCGGCCCTCGTTTTGGAGCGTGAACGCCTGTCCCGCAAGGGAAAGCGCTGGTTCAGCCGGGACAATCATCTGCTGCAGGCATGGTCGATGAGTGTCGCGCTGTTCGGCACGCTGATCCTCCTCTGCGGGCCTGTGGTGATCCCGTATCTGGCACTGCAGGCGCTGATCGGCGCGTGGCTGCTAGAGACGGTGAACTACATCGAGCACTACGGACTGCTCCGCCAGCGCGGTCGCAATGGCAACTACGTGCGCTGCTCCCCGTGTGACAGTTGGAATAGTGACCATCTGGTCACGAACGTATTCCTGTTCCATCTACAACGCCACAGCGACCACCACGCGAATCCGGGTCGGCGCTACCAGACCCTGCGTAGCTCTCAGGAGGCGCCACAGCTACCTGCTGGCTACGCAACCATGATCCTGTTGGCCATCGTCCCGCCGATCTGGCGCGCGGTCATGGACCGTCGTGTCCTGGCCCACTACGGTGGCGATATCAACCTCGTCAACACGAAACCAACCAGACGTCAAGACATCTCCGCTCGCTCCGCGAAATATGTCCACTGACCGCCGCTATCGGCGGGCTGACTACTCGCCCGTAGCGGCGCGGTTGCCTATCGTCTTCGGAGACAGCGGAGTCGTAGCCATTGTCCGCCGAGCAGATCGTGAGTCGTGAGCATTTCATCAAGCCCCCTTGACCCCATGTTCGTTCCGGGTCCGGCGTCAGCCGGTCGCCGAGCCGAGGCTATCCACCGCTTTCTCGTCAAACCGGCCGATGCGGGCATCGCCGGGTCGGTCGACGGCGGCAAGCTACTCGAATGGATCGACAAGGTCGCCTATGCGGCGGCGGCTCAGTGGAGCGGTTGCTACTGCGTTACCGCCTACGTCGGCAATATTCATCTCGACCGTCCGATCGCCGTCGGTGAATTAGTCGAACTGCATGCGAATCTCGTGCACACCGGGCGTACCAGCATGCATATTCTCGTCAGCGTCTATTCGACCGATCCCACGCGACGCAAGCCGGTGCAGACGGCGCAATGCCTGACTATCTTCGTCGCGATCGACGACAACCGGCGGACCGTCGAGGTGCCGCAATGGAATCCGACGTCGATTCTCGAACTCGGGCGGCATCGCCAAGCGCGGGCGCGGATTTCGGTTCGCAAACGAATCGAAGAGGCGATGGCCGCGCAGCAGTACACGGCCGCGGGTACCGCGCCGACTTCCACACTCCGTTTCCTGGCCGCGCCTTCGGATATCAACTGGGGCGGCAAGGTACACGGCGGTCGCACCATGCAGTGGATCGATGAGGCGGCGTATATCTGTGGTGCCGATTGGGTTGGGCAGCATGTGATCACGTCATACTTCGGCGGGATCCGCTTCTACCGGCCGATTGTCATCGGGCACATTGTCGAGGTGAGTGCGCGGCTGATTCACACCGGTCCGCGAAGTATGCATGTCAGCGTGCATGTGACGTCGACGGATACGCATTCCGATGAACCTGCGCTCGCCGCACACGGTCTCGCGGTCGTGGTCGCGGTCGATGAGAACGGTAAGGCGCGGCCGGTGCGTCAATGGGTTCCGGTTTCCGCCGAGGATCAGGCGCTCGACGCGCATGCGCGGCATCTCATCGAATTGCGTGCCGAGGTGGAGGGTTTCACGCAGGCGAGCGATGTGCCCGCGGATGCCGAACCCAACCATTTCCGGGTGCCGACGCCGTGAGTCGTCGCAATGGCGGATGCGGATCGGCTCGTTCGAGCCAGTGACTTGCGGATTGGCCGACTGCGGCGCACCGTCGCCGTAGCAGCGGTATCGACAAGTCGTGGGTGTGCGGCATCGCTGCTCTCGGTGGTCCGGGCCGTCCGGGACCGGACCACCGAGCGCGCCTAGCTGTTGTTCGGTCTGTGCTGGTTATTGGGGTTCATCGGGTTATTGGGGTTCATCGGGCTGTTCGGGTTACCCGGGTTGAGTGGGCTCATCGGGTTGGCCGGGTTATTCAGGCTGTTGGACCATTCACGGTTCCTCCGGTCGCGCCGGGCCTGCTCGTCCCGCCGGGCCTGCTCGTTCCGCCGGGCCTGCTCGTCCTGTCGCGCTTGCTCGTCCCGCCAGGCCTGCGCGTCCCGTTGCGCCTGTTCACACTCGTCCCGGTTTTCGGCGTTTTCGCACTCAGCCGCCTGTCCCGATCCGGCTGAACCCGTTGCCGGTGCCGCCCACGCCGGAATTGCCGAGGCGGTCAAGGGCACAGCGATGAGAGCGGCCACGGCCACCTGGGCCAGTATCCGTCGAGGCGTCATTGTCATTCTTCCACTATTACGGGTGTGAGCCGAAATATCGTCTGCCACAGTCGGATTCAGGGAAACTTCACTCGAAAGTATGAGCCCGGATCGGGACTTGGTCAGGGAAGTCCCCGATTTGAATCGCTCCGAATCTGGTTGGAGCCAAACGCTTCTCGTTTCGTTTGTGGCCGCGTCCGACCTGTTCCATCGCTGTCGCATATCCAATGGGCACTTCGCGCAAGGTAGTAGCGGCTTTTGTCGAATACGCCGAATACGCCGAACGCGCGATCGTGCCGCGCCGTCGCAACGGCGGACCAAATCACCTAGCGGCGAGCATGATTGCGCCTCAGCCATCGTGATCTGTGGCACGGCCAAAAAACCGCGTCAATTCAGCAACAGGCTCGAGAGCTTCTGCGCGATACACACTGGTTGCGCGACAGCCGCGCGGACCGGAGGCATTGTTGGTACCCCGATCTATAACAACGGCCCGGCACTTGTGGTGCCGGGCCGTTGACTGTCGATCAGCTGCTGCCGAATGTGCCGCGGGGGAACAGGTGGCGGGGGAAGCGCCACGGGTCGTTCCAGCGGCCCGGACGATCGCAGTCGTCCCCACGGCCGTGCGAATGGTCCCAGTCGTCGAAGAAGCCTGGGCGGTCACAATCCCAGTCGTCGTGGTGCGGACGCCGCACCTCGGTCACGCCGGGTTCGCTGGTGGCCGGGTCGGCCGAGGCGGGAATGGCCAGCGCGGTCAATGGGACTGCGGCCAGGGCGCCAGCGATGGCCACCTGGGTCAGGGTTCGGCGCAGGGTTGTTCTAGAGAACACCATGGATCCTTTCTTTCTGCGGCATGCAGGGCGTTCGCGTGGCGCGCGAACGCCCTCGTTGCGTCGCCGAATGTAGGGGATACCCGGCGACGCAACGAGTTTTGCACGTCTACCCTCGGTCGTGCCCAGCCGATTGGCAATGGTGCGAGTGCGATTTCGGGAATATTCATCCTTTGGTATGACGATTCCCTTAGACGGCGGGTGTCGGCCTCCGGGATCGAGCGGAAATCCGCTGGTTCTCGACTGTGACCGATGAGTGAGTTTTTGGCTCGGCCGACGAGGTGATGCGGCGGCTCGCTAATCCACCCACTGGATCAATCGAAGATCGCCATAATTGTGTCGACAATGGATTCGATTGTCGGCAGCCCCGCGATCACGTCGGGCGGGCTCAGCAGACGTTGCAGCGCCCGCTGATGCGCCGCACCGACCAAGAGCAAAGCAGCGGCTCGCAGATCCACCGAGGCGGGCACGCACTGGTCGGCATGCGGCATCGAGAGATGCGCGACAACCGCGTCGACCGCACGATGCGGCCCGATATCCAACTCCCGACTGCGTTCCGCGAACTTCGCGCGTAACTCCACATCCGACTGCACCGCGGCCATCACCGGAATGGCATCCGAGAAGAACCCTTCCAACGCCTCGACGAGCGCCACCAGCCCTGCTCGCAACCCAGGCCGTGCCTCGACCTCCCCGAGTGCATCCTTCACCGGCCGTAAGTCCCGCTGAATCACGGCCTGCAACAGTCCCATTCGATCCCCGAAGTGATAAAAGATGCTCGACTCGGCTACTCCCGCCCGCTTCGCAACCTCCTTCGTGGACAACCGAGCCACCCCCGCCTCCACCAAAATCTCCTGCGCCGCAACCACAACCGACTCTCGCACCCCTGTCGAAGGCCGCCCCCGCTGCCCGCGCGTCGACCGCGCACTATCCGCCACCGCAACCTCCTCTTCGCACCGATCACCCCCTTGCAGTATGCCCCACCCGGGCGTATTTTCTGAGTATCAACTCAGTAATTATCCGATCAGCGGAGCCATCCCCATGACCAGCACCAAAGCCCCCATCACCCAGTCCCGCATCCAACGCACCGGCGACGCCATCGTCCGCTTCATCCTCCGCTCCCCACTGCACCCCCTACTCAGCAAAAGACTTCTCATCATCACCGTCTCCGGCCGCAAAACCGGCCGCGAATACGCCAACCCCGTCGGCTATGTCGAACACGAAGGCCGCATCCTGATCGGCGCCGCCGCCAGCTGGCGCCGCAACCTCATCCCGGGCACTCCCGTCCGAATCCACCTCCGCGGCACTACCCGCCAAGCCGCCCACGAAGTCATCACCGACGAACCCCAAGCCGCCCAGCTGTACCGCGAAATCCTCACCCGAAACCCAGTCCACGGCCGCTTCGCCAAAATCCACCTGAACCCCGATGGCAGCGTAAACCTCCCCTCCCTCCGCACCGCCCTATCCCGCGGCACCGCCGTAGTCCGCCTCCGTCCCCTGTGACCTGTGATGATCTTCGGAAGCGCCGCACAACTGCTCGGTCAGCTGGTCCGAATCCATAGTCTGCGTGTCGACCGCAGTGGCCAGAACGCTCCGGCCGCCATCCGGTCTGCTGAACGCGCAGATCCGCCGTTCCCGGGCTGGCCGCTGCCCGGGAACGGTGTCGCCGCTGACCGCTGAACAGGCCGTCATGGTCCGGTGTCGCTACGACCAGCGGCAGCACGGTGCAGCAGATCGACGACGGTTGTGCGTGAGTGGTGCGACAGCTAGTCGAGGCGGGTGGCGATCACGGCCCACACGGGCAGGTGCACCCGGTTGTTTTTCAGCAACGGCGCAATGATCTGGAGTTGCTCTTGCATCGGCTTCATCCGCTCAGCCCATGCGGAGTCGCCGCTCATCTCCTTGGTGAGATGGGTGAAGGTCTCTGGGCTGAGGGTGGCTTGGTAAGTGGTGGTTCCCAGGTAGTCGATGTGCCAGCCGGCCGCGGGAAGCACCCGGTCGAAATTCTCCGCCGGCAAACCTTCGGGCTGAAGGCCGTTGACGTTGTGGCGGCCGAATTCGAACATGAACAGTCGCGCTCCCGGTTTGGTGGCCCGGTGCAGGGCCTGCGCGTACTGGGTCTGGATTTGTTCGTCGTCGAGGAACACGTGGTAGAACGCACTGTCCACGACGGTGTCGAACCGATCCTCCAGGCCATCGAGTCTGGTGGCATCGGCCACCTCGAAGTTCACCCGCACCCCGGCGCGCTCCGCGTTGCGCTTGGCCCGCTCGATCGCCGTCGGCGACGCGTCGATCCCGGTGGTCGAGTAGCCCTTGGATGCGTAGTGGATCGCGTGATGTCCCGGGCCGGTTCCGGGGTCGAGCACCTCGCCTCGCACCGCGCCGTAGGCCACCAACTGCTGTACCACCGGCTGTGGGCCGCCGATGTCCCAGGGGATCAATGCGGGAGCATCCTGCTCCGGCGGCGCCTCACGGTACAGCGCTTCGAAGTCTGGCTGACCGCTGTGGTTCGGTTCCCTGTCCATGACTCCTCCTTGGATTGCGGATGGGCCACACCTGAAGGGTCGTGCTGGAGATGAGACCAATGGTTCCGTAATTCGGCGGCGGACGCCACCGCTTGTCGTAATTGTGGGTTGGGTCGGCTCGGATCAGGGCCGTGCGGCTCCTTGCCTTCGATGACGGACAGGCGGAGGCTCGAGTTCATGGCCAAGCCGTATCGAGCAGGGTGGGGCGTAAAGGCGTCCAACGCGTGGATGCGGATCGTGATCCGCGCGGGACTGCCGATGTGGACTTTCCGTGTCCTCACGGTGCCCGGACGTCGCACCGGCCGCGCGATCGAGACGCCGCTTGCTGTATTCGAACAAGGCGACCGGCGATACCTGGTGGCGGCCTACGGAACGGTGAACTGGGTGCGCAACCTGCGTGCGGCACACGGGAAGGCGACGTTGCGCCACGGCAATCACGTCGAGACCGTGACGGCCGTGGAGTTGCCCGCCGATCACGCGGCCAGGGTGCTGCGCGCGTCGCTGGTGTCGGGGCCGCCGCGCGTTCCGAAACCCATTGTGGCGCTGTATCGACGGTTCTTCGTGCTGCCATACCTGGATGTGGGTATGGACTCGTCGCCACAGCAATTCCTCGACAACGCCCGCACCCATCCGGTTTTCGAAATCGTGTCGGCCTGACTCCATGCGGCGACTTGTGTCCTCTTCGCCGGGAAATCATGGGATCGGCGGGTGCATGCCGTCGGTGAACCGTTCCGGTTCCTGGGGTTTCGAGACGGCGCTATGCGGCATGACTGTCCAGGGGTCGAGCCGAAGCCGGAATCCCCTTGCCGCACAACAAGATCGAAAACAAATCTGTCGGTAGGTGCTGAACACCTTGCGGCTATGACTATTCGACCGAAACTTCGACAGTGCTACAGGGCCCGTTCAGGCTGGCGGCGTTGAGAACGGTGCCAGGAGCAGGTCGGTCAGGCGCGTTGCTGCTTGCTGGTCGCCGTCGAGGTGCAGATCGCCGGACCGGACCGCATCTGCCAAGGTGCGTCGGCCGGCGCACACGGCCCGCAAGGTGTCGATGTCGATGGTGAGCGTTGCGTCGGGTCTCCCTGTGCTCCCACGGTTGATCTGAACGGACCCGTCGGCGATTTCCGCAACGTAGGTGTCGGCGTCGACGCGGAACTCATAGGTGCCGTGGAGCTCGTCGGCACGCGCTGGGTCGAAACCGGCCTTGATGCTGAGTAGCAGCGAGTCGAGGCCGAGTTCGCGATCAGGTGGGAGCGGAGCTTGGCTTCCCCACCGTCCGAGCTGGAGTAGCACGGGTTCCAGCTCGCGGCCCCATTCGGTCAGCTCGTAGAGGTGGACGCGAGCCGGCGCCCCCAGATCCCGGCGGTGAACGACGCCGTGGTCGACCAGATCGCGCAGCCGCTGACTCAAAACGTTCGGGCTCACACCGGGCAGGCCGCCGAGCAGGTCGTTGAAGCGCTTGGGGCCGAGCAGGAGGTCGCGCACCACCAGCAGGGCCCACCGTTCACCGATGACATCGAGGCTGCGGGCCACGCCGCACGGATCCCCATAGCTACGCCTGCTGCTCATCGCGCCAGAATAGCATCAGATCCTTATTTAGGAGCACTACTTGTTTTTTAGGAGTTAATCCCGTTAGTTTGGGGCCATGAGTTTCTTGAACAGCGAAGCGGCGAGCCTGCCGCAGGGTGACGTGCGACTGCTGGAAACCTCCACGGCTCAGCGACTGCTTACTACACCGCTGGTGGCACGCCTGGCCTACAACGGCAACGACGGGACACCCCGCGTGATCCCGGTCAACTTCCTTTGGACCGGTGACGAACTGGTCATCGGTGCCTTCGCCGGTACTTACAAGGTCCGGGACCTGCGGGCCCGTCCCGACGTCGCGATCTGCATCGACACCACCGACCGCCCCCCTCAGGTGCTCATGCTCCGCGGGAAGGTCTCGCTGGCCGAGGCCAAGGGCGTACTCCCGGAATACGCGACGATGCAGCGCCAGGTGATGGGCGACGAGGCTGGGACCGCCTACCTCGCGGCGATCGACAAGCCCGGCCTGCGGATGGTCCGGATCGGCCTGCGCCCGACCTGGGTCGGAGTCCTCGATTTCCAACAGCGGTTCGCAGGACGTACGCCCGAACCCGTCCTGGCCGCGTTCGGCGCTGGCCGGTAGCAAAGCCTAGACACCGGAAAGCGATGGTGAACCAATGAACGCTCAGACCAACCCGCCGCCGGCTCTTCCCGCCGTGGTCTCACCCAGGTAGTGTGTCGCAATTCATTTAGTCGAACAGGATTGCTCACATTGGTCGGCGAATCGACTCGCCGGCCCGCAGGATTGCTACGCGCCGGTCGCTGATCGTGGTCCGGTCAGCGGCGGACTTCGTCTACCGCCACCCTGCGGTGCTCGTGCCGCGAAAGTTCGCACGCCTCAGCGATGTAGAAGGCCTCCAGTGCATCGGCAGGGGAGCAAGGGGTGTCGAGCTCGCCGGCCGCTACCGAGACGAATGCGGCGAGTTCGTCGGTATACGCCCGACGGAACCGTTCCATGAAGCCGGGGTACGCGGGGAAACCTGAAGGGGCGTAGTCCGGTTCGACGGAGGTCAAAGGGGCTCGATCGTCGAGACCGACGATGGCGTTTCCGTGGGAACCGAGGGCTTCGAGCCGGACGTCGTAGCCCGCACCGTTGTAGCGCCCGAGCGAAACCGTTGCCAACGTATCGTCATCCAGACGCAGCAATACCGCGGCGGTATCCACATCCCCGGCGTCGGCGAAGAATTGGGCGCCTCGGTTGGCGCCAGTGGCGTAGACCTCGACGACTTCGTGCCCGGTAACCCAGCGGATTATGTCGAAATCGTGCACGCCGCAGTCACGGAACAGACCTCCGGAACGCCCAATGTATTCGGCGGGTGGGGGTGCGGGGTCGAGCGTGGTGGCGCGCAAGGTGTGCAGCCAGCCGAGTGAACCGGAAGCGATGGCGGCTCGGGCGGCTCGGTAGCCGGCATCGAAGCGGCGTTGGAAGCCGATTTGTACTGGGACGGTCGAGTTTTCGAGGTGGGTGATGACGTCCAGGGTGCCCTGGATGTCGGCGGCTACCGGCTTTTCGCAGAAGACGGGGATGCCCGCGTCGACGGCCCGGGTGATGAGCCCGGGGTGGGAGTCGGTGGCGGTGGCGATGATCAGGCCGTCGAGTGGGGCGGCGAAGAGTGTGTCGAGGTCGGGGACGGCTTGAACGCCGAGTTCGGTCGCGGCGGCGTGGGCGCGTTCGGCGTCGGCATCCGCGACGATAACGGTGTCGACGCCGGGCATATGCTTCAGTGTTTCGGCATGAGAGGCGCCGATGCGGCCGACGCCGGCGAGGCCCACGGTGAGTGCAGATGTCATCGGCTCTCCTTCTCGTGAAATAGCGTTCAGTTGCGCGGTGCCGCGGTCGTGGCGCGCACAACGAGGGCAGGTTCCAGACGGCGGCGTACCGGTTCGGTGCGACCGTCGCGTAGCCGCTCGATGAGCGCCTCGATTGCGAAGCGGCCCATCTGAATTCGCGGCTGATCGATGGTGGTCAACGAAACATGTCGCAACGCGGCCAATGATGTGTTGTCATAGCCGACGACCGAAACATCCTGCGGCACAGAAAGTCCCGCCTCTTCCATCGCCGACATCGCACCAACGGCATTGAAGTCGTTGCCGCACACCAGTGCGGTGGGAAAGTTGTCGCGGGAGAACAGATTCAGCAGTTTCCGGACTGCGGCGATACCCGCCGAATCGGTGTGCTCACTGGCGATAATCATGGGCTCCAACCCATTTCGCGCCATCGCGGCACGGTAACCACGACGGCGCGAGGCGGAGGTGAAGGCCCCGCCGCCGTCGAGATGCACGATCCGGCGGTGGCCGAGCGAGACCAGATGATCCACGGCAAGTGCGGCGCCGATCTCGCCATCGTCATTGACGGTATCGACATGCGCGATGGTTGAGGTGCGCGAAATGAGCACGATCGGGCACTTGTCGGCGGCCTCGCGAATGGCCGCGACCGGCAGTACCGGTGAAAGCAGGATGATGCCGCCGGGGCGGAAGGACAGCAGGCTCGCCAAAGCGGTGCGCTCACGGGCGGCGCTGCGGCGCCCGGTATTGAGGATCAGCTCGAGGCCCACGTCCTGCGCGGTCGCCTCCATTCCCTCCACCACATCGGCGAAGAAGGCATTGCGCAGGTCGGAGACCATGACGCCGATGATGTTGGAGGTCCGGCTGGCCAGCGACCGCGCCATGATGTGCGGCTGGTACCCGAGATCCTTCGCCGCCGCGAGTACCGCGCGGCGCCGATGTTCGCTGACCTTGGGGGAGTTGCGCATGACGAGTGAAACCAGCGCGCGAGACACCCCGGCACGGGCGGCGACGTCCTCCATGGTCGGTCGCGCCATATCGCCTCCGTTCCGCATCCGCCGTGCTCTTGCAGTGTCGGACGTTACAAGGTCGGCGTGTTCCGATCAATAGAGCGCTCTAATCCGACATTATTTCCATCGTGAGCGCTGATCATTTCCGCTGGAAGCGCCAGTTTTCGCAGGTAGAAGCGATGAAACAGTGACCGATGCAGTACTTGACACAATATGACCTACGTTACATAGTTGGAGCGCTCCAATAGCGTCAAATGTCGATCGACACCGAAGGTCGGAGAGCCCGGATGACCCAACCTCGCTATCCGCTGCGCATCGCGGCCGCGCCGATATCCTGGGGAGTCTGTGAAGTCCCCGGCTGGGGTCATGTGCTCGATGCCCGGACCGTGCTCACCGAAATGGCCGCCCTCGGCATCTCCGCGACGGAACTTGGCCCACCCGGCTACCTGCCGCGGGATCCAGCCGAATTGCGGTCGCTACTCGATGATTTCGATATCACCTCGGTCGGTGGCTTTCTCGCCCTCCCGCTACACCGCGACTCGGACCGGGCAATCGAGACCGCCCGCAAGAACGCCGCGCTGTTCGCCGCGACGGGCGCCGAAGTGATTGTCCTCGCAGCCGCGACCGGGCTCGACGGATACGACACGCGCCCAGCACTTTCCGACGAGGAATGGCCGACCCTGGTCGAAACCGCCGCCGCCATCCGGGATGTCGCCGCCGAATTCGGATTGCGGACCACCCTGCATCCCCATGTCGGCACCTATGTCGAGAGCGAAGCCGAAGTCGACAGGTTCCTGGCCGATTCCGATCTCGACCTCTGCCTGGATACCGGCCACCTGCTCATCGGCGGCACCGATCCGGTGCGCCTCGCGCGGCGCTATCCGGATCGCATCGGACACATCCATCTCAAGGATGTGCGCACCACGCTCGCCGACCGAGTGCGCAGCGGCGCAATGGAATACAGCGACGCCGTCCGCGGCGGCATCTACGTCCCGCTCGGCGCGGGCGATGTGGACATCGCGGCCCTGATACGCAGCGTGCACGCGGCAGGCTATCGCGGCTGGTATGTCATCGAACAGGACACGGCATTGCGTCCGGGCGACTCGGTGGAATTGCCGAGCCGCGACGCCGCCCGCAGTCTGAACCACCTTGCGGACATAGGTTCCGCGCTGGGCTCAGCCCGATCTGCCTGGGCCCGAATCTAGATGGGAAGTGATGACAACGATGTCGCTCGAAATACCCACGGCCTGGCGGCGGCGATCCCGCTGTGTGCTGCCGTGGCTAGCCGCGGCCACCCTCCTCGCCGCGTGTAGCGGTCCGGGTGCGGATGTGCCCGCACCGACCCAATCCCCGGTCGCGCAGGGCAAATTGGGCTCCGTCGCGGTGGTGACGCACGGTAGTCCCGGCGACGCCTTCTGGAATGTCGTCAAGAACGGCGCGGAGGCAGCAGGCAAGGACCTCGGCGTCCGCATCGAATACAACTCCTCGGGCGATCCGGGCCAGCAGGCCAAACTCATCGATAACGCGGTTGCACAAGGCGTGGACGGTCTCGTCGTATCGATGGCGAACCCCGAAGCCCTACGCCCCTCGATCGAAAAGGCTGTCGCCGCGGGCATCCCGGTGGTGACCATCAACTCGGGCGAGAGCGAAAGCGCGAAATTCGGCGCCATCGGTCATGTGGGACAAAGCGAAACGTTGGCCGGACAGGCCGCGGGCAAGCGCCTCGCCGACGCCGGCCGCAAGAAGCTGTTGTGCGTGATCCACGAGGCGGGCAATATCGGCGCCAATCAGCGCTGTGACGGCGCGACGAAGGCCTTCGGCAACGGCACCACACTGCAGGTGGACATCAACAATCCCACCGACGCCCAGTCACGCATCAAGGGCGCGTTGGAGGCGGATAGCTCCATCGACGCTGTGCTGACGCTGAATTCACAGGTCGCCGCCCGCGCGGTGGACGGGGTGAAGGAATCGCGGTCGGCCGCGACGGTCGCGACCTTCGACCTGAATACCGATGTGGTCGAGGCGATTCGGGCGGGCAAGCTGCTGTTCGCCGTGGACCAGCAGCAGTACGAGCAGGGCTATCTGCCGGTCGTCCTGCTGCAGCTGTATCGGACGAATCTGAATTCGGTCGGTGGTGGCGCACCGGTGCAGACGGGCCCCGCCTTCGTCGACAAGAACAATGTCGAGGCCGTAGCGGCCCGAGTGGCACTGGGCATGCGCTGAGGGAGTGAATGAAATGACTGTTGCCACACAAGCTTCCGAGGTAACTCCGAGCAGCCCGCCGGACGGGCCGTCACTAGTGCAGCGGATGGTCGTGCGACCGGAGATCGGCGCATTGCTGGGCGCCGCGCTCGTCTTCGTATTCTTCTCGATCATTACCGACCGGTTCCTCAGCCCGCTCGGCATCGCGACCTGGCTGGACGATTCGTCCACACTGGGCATCATGGCGGTCGCGGTCGCACTACTGATGATAGGCGGCGAATTCGACTTGTCCGCCGGTGTCATGACCGCATCCACCGCGCTGGTCACCGCATTGCTCGCAGTACACGCGGGGTGGAATGTCTGGCTCGCGTTATTGGTTTCGCTGCTCTTCGCGCTCACGGTCGGTGCCTTCAACGGCTGGCTCGTGATGCGAACCGGGCTACCGAGTTTCATCGTGACCCTCGGTACATTCCTTGCGCTGCAAGGTCTCAACCTCGGTGTGACCCGGCTGGTCACCGGAACCGTTCAGGTGTCGGGCATTCGCAGCGCAGACGGATACAACTCGGCCGGCTGGGTCTTCGCCTCGACACTGGATATCGGCGACACGCATCTACAGGCATCGGTCGTCTGGTGGGTGGTGCTGACCGCGGTCGCCGCACTTGTATTGGTACGCACCAAGTTCGGCAACTGGATCTTCGCGGTGGGTGGTGCGCTGCCGAGCGCGCGGGCCGTCGGCGTCCCCGCCGATCGGACGAAGATCCTGCTCTTCATGACTACCGCCTTCGCCGGGTGGGTCGTCGGATCCTGCAGCATCCTCCGGTTCTCCAGCGTGCAGGCGAATCAAGGTGTCGGGCTGGAACTGCACTACATCATCGCGGCGGTGGTCGGCGGCTGCCTGCTGACCGGTGGATTCGGTTCGGCGATCGGCGCCGCGATCGGTGCGCTGATCTTCGGCATGGCGCGGCAGGGCATCGTCTTCGCTGGGTGGGACAGCGACTGGTTCATGCTGTTCCTCGGCGTGCTGCTGCTGGCTGCGGTGTTGGTCAACAACATATTCAAGAAGCGAGCCGAAAGGGTACGTCGATGACGCCACCACTGATCGAGGCGATCGATATCGGCAAGAGCTACGGCGGTGTCGTCGCACTGCATGACGTCTCGACCGTGGTGCGGGCTGGACAGGTGACCTGCATCCTCGGCGATAACGGTGCGGGCAAATCGACGCTGATCAAGATTCTGGCCGGTGTGCACCAGCACGACCGCGGTGAACTGAAGCTGGACGGCCAGTCGGCTCGATTGTCCTCGCCCCGTGTGGCTTTGGACCACGGCATCGCGACCGTCTACCAGGATCTCGCGGTGGTGCCGCTGATGAGCGTCTGGCGCAACTTCGTACTCGGTTGCGAGCCGACCATCGGATACGGTCCCCTGCGACTGCTGGACCGCCGCAAGGGTCGCGAAATCGCGCGAGAGGCGTTGGCGGACATGGGGATCGAGATCCGCGATCCCGAGCAGCCGGTCGGCACACTGTCCGGCGGACAACGCCAATGCATCGCGATCGCCAGGGCGGTGCACTACGGGGCCAAGGTGCTTATTCTCGACGAACCCACGGCCGCTCTCGGCGTGAAACAGGCCGGTGTCGTATTGAAGTACGTTGTGCAGGCTAGGGATCGAGGGCTGGGTGTCATCTTGATCACGCACAACCCGCACCACGCTTATCCGGTCGGCGACCGCTTCCTGCTGCTCAAACGCGGTGCGATGCTCGGTTCGTACGAGAAGTCGGAGATCGACCTGCCGGAGCTGACAAGACAAATGGCCGGAGGCGCGGAATTGGACGCACTACAGCACGAACTACAGCGCGTGGTGACGCCGTGAGGCTGACAACGGCGCAGGCATTGGTCGGCTGGCTGGTCGCCCAGCATTCGGAGACCTTCGATGGGCGCGAAGTCCCCCTGTTCCCCGCGGCTTTCGCGATATTCGGGCACGGCAATGTGCTCGGCCTCGGCACCGCACTGTCCGAGCGTCGCGATGAAATCCCGGTCTGGCGTGGGCATACCGAGCAGGGGATGGCCCTGGCCGCCATCGGCTTGGCCAAGGCGACCCACCGTCGCCAGGTCGGGATCGCGACTTCCTCGATCGGTCCCGGCGCACTGAATATGGTGACCGCCGCCGGTGTCGCCCATGCGAATCGTCTTCCGCTGCTGTTGCTTCCGGGGGACACCTTCACCAGCCGCGCACCGGATCCGGTGCTGCAACAAGTCGAACACTTCGGCGACCCGACCCTTACCGTCAACGATGCGTTCCGCGCGGTGAGCCGCTACTTCGACCGCATCACCCGCCCAGAACAACTCATCACCACCCTGCCCCAGGCGGCCCGAGTATTGACCGATGCCGCCGATGTGGGCCCGGTGACACTTGCGCTGCCTCAGGATGTCCAAGCCGAGACCTACGACTTCCCGGACGCCCTGTTCGAGCCGGTCGTGCACCGAATCACGCGTTCGCGCCCCGATTCCCGGGTCCTGGTCGATGCAGCAGCCGCACTGCGCTCGGCGCGACGTCCGCTGCTGGTCATCGGCGGCGGTGTGCGCTATTCGGGTGCCGGTCGGCTGGTACTCGAATTCGCAGAGCGGCACGGCATTCCGATTACCGAAACGACGGCCGGCCGCACCCTTGTACCGCACGACCACGAGTTATATGCGGGTCCGCTCGGCATAACCGGCTCGGCATCGGCCAATGCCGCTGCCGCACAGGCGGATCTGGTGCTGGCTATCGGCACCCGACTGCAGGACTTCACCACGGCATCCTGGACCGTCTTTGCACCCGATGTCCGGCTGATCACCATCAACACCGCACGTTTCGACGCGGTGAAGCATGGCGCGCTCGCGGTCGTGGGTGATGCCGACGCGACCGTGCGGGAATTGGCCCCGCTCCTCACGAATTGGCGGGTCGACACCGAATGGTCCGGCTGCGCGGAAGGGCTTCGTAGCACCTGGGACGCCCATATCGACGAGCTGCGCGCACCGACACCTGGCATTCCGAGCTACGCCCAAATCGTCGGCGTCGTCAATGAATTGAGTGCACCAGACGACTACGTCATGACCGCCGCGGGCGGTATGCCCGGCGAGCTGATCGGCGGCTGGCGGGCCACCGGCACTGTGCCGACCATGGACGTCGAGTACGGATTCTCCTGCATGGGTTATGAACTCGCGGGCGCTTGGGGTGCGGCCAT
Organism: Nocardia sp. NPDC049707; assembly: GCF_040674855.1. Taxonomy (NCBI): domain Bacteria; kingdom Bacillati; phylum Actinomycetota; class Actinomycetes; order Mycobacteriales; family Nocardiaceae; genus Nocardia; species Nocardia sp. NPDC049707. The sequence continues at coordinate 69,007 of NZ_JBFANN010000025.1, forward strand.
GGCGCATGTGCACGGTCTGGTCACTACCATGCTCGGCGACGGCTCCTATCTGATGCTCAATTCCGAACTGTTCTCCGCGGCCTTCGCGGGCCACCGGTTCGTCGCGGTCGTCTGCGATAATGGCGGGTACGCGGTGATCGCCCGGCTCCAGGAGGGGCAGGGCGGTGACCCCTTCAACAACCGCTATGCCGACTGCCGCACCAACCATACGCAACCACCTCGTGCCGATTTCGCAAGCCACGCAAGAGCATTGGGCTGCGCAGTATTCACCGCGGCCGATCTGACCGAGTTCCGCAGCGCGTACGCGCGGGCAAGAGCGGCGGCCTTGAGCGAGTCTCGCCCTGCCGTCGTGGTCGTGCCCACCCAGCCGTCCACCTGGACCGATGCGGGCGCGTGGTGGGAGGTCGGCGTGCCGGAATATCTGTCGGGCCGCGCGGAGTACGACGAGGCCAAGGCGGCGCAGGTGCGTTATCTGAACAGAGCCGAATCAGCGGAGTAGCTGCGTGCAGGTAATTCCGCCGATATGACGGCATGGACCAAGACGCCATCGGCGTCTGGAACACGCCCGGCGGTGACAAGATCGCCTGGTTCCCGGACCCCGATGGCAATGTCCTATCGCTCACCGAATTTGCGGGCGGCTCTGCGGTGTAGGACACTTGGTCACAGCCGCATAACTGAAAACCGACCACTTAGTGCACATCCACCTCCGAAGTCGCGGATTTTCTTCGCGAATTCTTAGATTTGGTCCGAGGTCCGCGCCGAGCGTGGTTGCTGGGATTTCGGCCGCGTCAACGCGGGTAGCCGAAAGTGTGCGCTGACCGGCGGGTCCATGTGTTGCGACCGCTTTTTGATCAGGGTAGCCAGCCCTTCGTAACCGCTGTTGTGTCCGCGGCCACCGGGCTGCGCCAACGTCGTTTTGCTCACAGTTACCGGTGCTGGATGTGGCCGGATTCGTCGGATGATGGCATTGTTGATCGCGAGATCGGGCTCATCGAAGTGATCTGCTCGGCTCATCAACAGGAAGTAAGAAGTAAAGAACATGGCTCAAGGCAGTGTGAAGTGGTTCAACAGCGAGAAGGGCTTCGGCTTTATCGCTCAAGACGGAGGCGGCCCTGACGTCTTCGTGCATTACTCGGCCGTTTCCGGCTCGGGTTTCCGGTCCCTCGAAGAGGGCCAGCGCGTGGAGTTCGAGATCGGCCAGGGCCAGAAGGGTCCGCAGGCTCAGGACGTCCGCGCTATCTGATTCAAGCGTGACTTAAGAGGCTCGCACCCGGCAGGGGGTGCGGGCCTCTACTCGTTTTTCGGGGGTACTCAGGCGCTCCCTGGTGAACGTGACATGGGTGACCCCGGGGGAGCGCACCGCCGCGCTGATCCGGTAGCCCGGTACGGTGCCTAGATTCTCGCAGAGCCGCTCACCCGCGCCGAGCAGGACCGGGACGACCGCGAGATGCGTCTCGTCCACCTAGCTGACGCGCGGGAACTGCCGGATCGCTGATGAGCCCCTCGCGAGCAGTACATCCTGACCGTCCGCGGCCTGGAAGGCTTGGCGCAGAACCTCTTCCGGCGTTTCGGTCACGAAATGGAAGGTCGTGCCGCCTGCCGTCGGCCGCGCGACGGCCGCGCGTGACGGGTCAGCACGAAGGTGTTGTGGTGGTAGGGCAGGTTGTCGCCCATCGGCCCTGCCATTCGTCATCGGTCCGCGGATCGCGGATCGCGGATCGCATGTTGCCTCCCATGATGGTTGCGCCGATTCCGGCATCGCCCGCGACCATGAAATCGTTGTTCACGCCGGTGTCCGCGCCGTCCATCTGGTGTGCCGAGCGGGTGGCCCGCCGTGCCGCCGCATCCCGCCCTCGCCGAGCGGATTCTCGAGTCCCTGATTCGGTCCGGCGATCTGGCCGTCGAGCGAGATCGCGATTTTGTGTATGCGCGACTTGGTCAGGGTTCTCCCCTTCTCGGTCTGCTTGCATTTCGCAATCGCTCGTGGGCACCGTGCGTGCAACTGGTTTTAGAATGCAAGCAGAAATTCGACGGAGGGAGCGCCGCATGCGTGACGAGGGACGTTCTGGCTGCCCGATCAACGCGACCATCGAGGTGATCGGCGATCGGTGGACGCTGCTGGTGCTGCGCGACGTGATGTTCGGCAATCGCCGCCACTTCCGCGAACTGCTGGCCGGATCGGAGGAGGGGATCGCGTCCAATATCCTGTCCGACCGGCTCAAGCGCCTCGTCGCGGCGGGACTGCTCAGTCGCGAGGACACCCGCCCCGGTCAGAAGGTCGAGTACCGGCTCGCCGAGCCTGCGATCCAGCTGGTCCCGATCATGGCGCAATTGGGCGCATGGGGGCTCCGGCATCGCCCGACGACGAAACGCCTGCGGGTGCGCGCCGAACTGCTGGAGGAGGGCGGGCCGCAGCTGTGGGCCGAGTTCATGGACGAGCTGCGCGAGTCGCACCTCGGGATTCCGCGTCCGGATCCGGATGCGCCGACCGCCACCGACCGGTTGGCGCGTGCCTATGCCGCCGCGGTCGCCGAGGTGTGATGCACAGCTGACCCGCCGAGTCCCACTGCGCTAGAGCTCATCTCCGGCGGCCAGAACTCCTTGCGGAAGAAGTCGGCGCTCACCGTGCGTGTTGCTGGGACTATGGGGCTGGCGGCAGGGCGGGGGCGTGGGTTGGTGGACGCCGCTCGATGCGGCCGTCGCCGGGCCCGCCAGCGCGCTGGTGATCCACTTCTTCATCCACTGCACCGCGTTCGTCCATCTGGTTCCGTGTATTTCGGTAACGCCATGCTCGCTGTCACGCTGATCCGGCGCGCTCGTATCTGACGTATCGCGCCGACTAATACCACCGGCTTGCGATAAGGCGTGCCGCGGTTGTACGTGTCCGGCGATTGCCGGGTTTCTGCGCCTTATCTCGGATAGATCTCAGGCGGCGTCAAGCCTTCTCTCAGATGTCTCTTAGAAAGGTTCATTTGCGGAGCTAATTACAGTGCGACAAACTGCTGCTGACCTGCATTAGGTCAGATACGGCCTGATCAGAGAGATGCTGGTCGGTTGTCCAGATCACAATTGAAAGCGATATGCAGCCTGCATCACAATAGATCAGAATTCCGTAACCCTATTTGCTCGGCCCCCGATGTGCCATGTGTCAGCCAGTTCGACTGGATTTGTTTCGACGAAGAGGAAACTTCATGATCCCCGTTATCATCCACACCGGTTCCGCTGCCCTGGACGGCCTGCTCTCCACCGGTAGCGCTGCTCTGCACGGTATTTTCCACACCCTGTGGACGGGTTCTTTCGGCGGCTGGTGACGCTGTCTCGGTCGATGGTTTCGACCGCGCCGACGCCGCTGTGACGGCGTGCGACGAGGAAGGCCTCGCACCGTTGGTGCGGGGCCTTCCTGCGTGTTGAGGCAGCCGTCTACCGGGGGGTAAGCCGCGGCGGATTCCGGCCAACTAAGCTGGTGCGCGGTAATTGCCGACCCCCTTTCCTCCCAGGAGTACCCCACAGTGAGCCAAGCAGGCCGTCCTGTTGTTCTGATCGCCGACAAGCTCGCCCAGTCGACCGTCGACGCGCTCGGTGACGGTGTCGAGGTCCGCTGGGTCGATGGCCCCGACCGTCCGGCGCTGCTGGCCGCGGTGCCCGAGGCGGACGCCCTACTCGTCCGCTCGGCGACCACCGTCGATGCCGAGGTGCTCGGGGCCGGGAAGAACCTGAAGATCGTCGCCCGCGCCGGCGTCGGCCTCGACAACGTCGATGTGCCCGCGGCCACCGAGCGCGGCGTCATGGTGGTCAACGCGCCCACCTCCAACATCCATACCGCTGCCGAGCACGCCGTCACGCTGCTGCTGGCCGCGGCCCGCCAGATCCCGGCCGCCGACGCCACCCTGCGCGAGCGCACCTGGCAGCGCAGCAAGTTCAACGGTGTAGAAATCTTCGACAAGACCGTCGGCGTCGTCGGCCTCGGCCGCATCGGCCAGCTGTTCGCCGCGCGTCTCGCTGCCTTCGAGACCAAGGTGATCGCATACGACCCCTACGTTTCCCCGGCCCGCGCCGCCCAGCTCGGCATCGAACTGCTGAGCCTGGATGAACTGCTCGAGCGCGCCGACCTGATCTCGGTGCACCTGCCGAAGACCCCGGAGACCAAGGGCATCATCGGCAAGGAGGCAATCGCCAAGACCAAGCCGGGCGTCATCATCGTCAATGCCGCACGCGGGGGGCTGGTCGATGAGCAGGCGCTGGCCGACGCCATCAAGTCGGGTCATGTGCGTGCCGCCGGCTTGGACGTATTCGATAGCGAGCCGTGCACCGACAGCCCGCTGTTCGACCTGCCGCAGGTCGTGGTGACCCCGCACCTGGGTGCTTCCACCGCCGAGGCGCAGGACCGCGCGGGCACCGATGTCGCCAAGTCCGTACTGCTGGCCCTGGCCGGTGAATTCGTGCCGGGCGCGGTGAACGTCACCGGTGGCACCGTCGGCGACGAGGTCGCGCCGTGGCTGGAGATCGTGCGCAAGCAGGGGCACCTGCTCGGTGCGGTGTCCAACGAGCTGCCGGTCAGCATCGAGGTGCAGGTGCGCGGCGAGCTGGCCGCGCAAGATGTTGCGGTGCTGGAGCTGGCCGCGCTGCGCGGCCTCTTCTCCGCACTGGTCGAGCCCGGCACAAACGGGCAGAGCCCGGCGGTCACCTTCGTCAACGCCCCCGCGCTGGCCAAGGACCGCGGCATTACCGCCGAGGTCACCAAGATTTCGGAGAGCCCGAGCCACCGCAGTGTCGTCGACCTGCGTGCGGTCTTCGGCGACGGCCGCACCCTGAATGTGGCGGGCACGCTGACCGAGCCGCAGCTGGTGCAGAAGATCGTCAACATCAACGGCCGCAACTACGATATGCGCGCCGAGGGCCTGAACCTGGCCGTGCTGAACTACGAGGACAAGCCGGGTGCCCTGGGCAAGATCGGCACCAAGCTCGGTGAGGCCGAGATCGACATCCTTGCCGCACAGCTGAGCCAGGATGTCGACAAGGAAGGCGCAACCGTCGTTCTCCGTGTGGCCCGCGAAGTCCCCGCGGACATCCAAGCCGCGATCGCCGAATCCGTCGGCGCCGCCAAGATCGTCCTGGTCGACCTCTTCTGACAACCACCGGCGCCGCGCACCCCTACTCTGCGCGGCGCCGCCACATCTGCCGCCTACGAAATGTCAAGGCAGGCACGTAATTGCCGGCAAACAGTGCGTGGCGTGCGAAAACGTGCGCCGCGATGCCCGGCAGCAGGCTGTGGTGGGGGCGAAGTACGGTGGCGGTTGGTATCAATGAACGGAGCGTTGGTGTTATGAAGCTTGCTGTTATCGCGGGTGATGGGATCGGGCCCGAGGTCATCGCGGAGGCGCTCAAGGTGCTCGACGTGGTGCAGCCGGGGGTTGAGAAGACCGAGTACGACCTGGGGGCGCGGCGCTATCACGCGACCGGGGAGATTCTGCCGGACTCGGTGCTGCCCGAGCTGAAGCAGCACGATGCGATCCTGCTCGGCGCGATCGGCGATCCGTCGGTGCCGAGCGGAGTGCTCGAGCGCGGATTGCTGCTGCGCACCCGGTTCGCGCTGGATCACCATGTGAACCTGCGTCCGTCGAAGCTGTACCCGGGTGTGACCAGTCCGCTCTCGGGCGATCCGGATATCGACTTCGTGGTCGTGCGCGAGGGCACTGAGGGGCCCTACACCGGCACCGGCGGCGCCATCCGGGTGGAGACGCCACACGAGGTCGCCACCGAGGTCAGCACCAACACCCGCTTCGGCATCGAGCGCGTTGTCCGCTACGCCTTCGCCAAGGCGCAGGCCCGACGCAAGCACCTCACGCTGGTGCACAAGAACAATGTGCTGACCTTCGCCGGTTCGCTGTGGCAGCGCACGGTGAACGAGGTCGCGGCGGAGTTCCCAGAGGTGCAGACCGCCTACCAGCACATCGATGCCGCCACCATCCACATGGTCAACGACCCGGGCCGCTTCGATGTGATCGTCACCGACAACCTCTTCGGCGACATCATCACCGACCTCGCGGCTGCGGTCAGCGGCGGAATCGGCCTCGCGGCCAGCGGCAATATCGATGCCTCCGGCACCAACCCGAGCATGTTCGAGCCGGTCCACGGCAGTGCCCCCGATATCGCGGGTCAGTCCAAGGCCGACCCGACCGCTGCGATTCTGTCGGTATCGTTGCTGCTCAACCACCTCGGAAATACCGAAGGCGCCGCCCGCATCGAAGCCGCGGTCGCCAAGGATCTCGCCGCCCGCACCGGCGCGGCCTCGACCGTCGAGATCGGCGACCGGATCGCCGCGGCGGTCTGATTCGTACTCGGCCCCGCGCTCGGTTTCGAGCGCGGGCCCGCAGCGGTAGCCATACCGCCTCGTCCGTTTCAGCGCGCTTGTAATCAGCGCCGGCGACTCGCGATGAGATCGTGGACCCGTGCCGCGGCGAACATCGCACCAGCGATCGCTCGATGCTGGTGTTCGACGACGATGGTTGCCGCACTGATGAATTCGGCGTCGGATGGTCCGGGCTTGCGCTGTTCGGTCAGTTGTTCGGCGGTGGATTGTCGTGCGGTCATGATGGCCGCCCAGTGGTGTCGTCGGATTTCCGCGGCTCGGCACTGAAGTCGGGGTGCTGGGTCGCTTCACAGGGATTCGCCGAGATGTGAGGCTGCCACTGGGCTTGCGGCGTCGGTACCTGTGGTGATGTCGACTCACCAGGTAGTGGAGAAACCATCGTCCGGGTGGGTGGCCGGCACGGTACCTGTTGTGCGGCAGTCGAATCGGGCGGTGTCGCGCCGATTGCTCGAAGGGGTGGTGGCGGAGTGTGTGGATCTGGTGGCGGCGGAGCGGGCCATCCGCCGGGAAGGTGTTGCGCGGTAGGAGAGCTCGCTGAGCCAGGCGCCGCCCAGCTGTGCGGCCGCGGAGGAGGGGGCCAATGCGGCGTGGCCGGTGGGTTCGGCGGTACCGGAGGTGTTGCCCAGTTGAGCGGCGGGATTGGCCAGCCGAATTGGGCGGGGCTGGGCGGTGGAGGCGTTGGCCGGCCGGGGGCGGGGTCTGTGGACATGGTTATCTCGTTTGGCTGTAGGAGAGTTCGTTGAGCGGGGGATCAAAAGGGCGGCAGAGCTGGGGACTTCGGCACGTCGGGTGGGGTTGGCATCGGGGGTGGGCCGGGTGGCATGGGCGGGTGTGGTGGGGCCGGGAATCCGGCTGGCGGGGTGGGGATTCCGGGTGGTGTCAAGAATCCGGCTGGCGCGGTAGGGAATCCGGGTCGTGCCGGGAATCCGGGTGGTGTCGGGGGAACGGGCGGAGTCGGAGGTGTGGGAAACGGGACCATCGGGGGCATCGGACCGCTGAAGCGTTGGAAGGCCGCTTGGCGGGAGGTGCCGAGGAGATCGCCGATTTCGGCCCAGGTGTGGCCTTCTTCGCGGGCCTGCCGGGCCAGAGTGTGCAGGATGTCGTCGACGAGTCGATTGAGATTGCGGGTCGCCGTGAGTGCGGCGAGCACCGGGACGCCGGGCTTGCCCTCCGCCGGGCGTAGCACACCCACCACCAGTTCCGCATTGGCGGACAACAACTTTCCGAGCATCGCCCGTTCGTCCTGTGCGTCGACGCGCTGCTGTTCATCAGACATATGTAAAGCCTGACTTGACACACTGACCTTGTCAAGGCTGGATTTACATCGTGGGTGGCGCGACGTGATCTACTCTGGCCGTGCCAGGGGGCGATCGCGTATGCCGCGCTCGGCATTTCGTAATGGGCCTTCGGTCGGAGTTCCGAACCCGCCGCTTCGAAGATGGTGTGCAACCGCCGCGGCTCTCGCGCCAAGTTCGGCCCCAGAAATCGCAGGCGGACAACGTCTTTCGGGCAAGTAGTGATTCCGCCGCTACTGCTCGACTGCTGATTCGGTGGGTCTCACAGGCGAGGCGGCCGAATGTGCCTGGTGCGCATGCGAAGCGCCCGCCCGGGGCGGGACCTGGACGGGCGCGATTTCGTCAGAGGCCGTTATTCGGATCGCCGATCGGTGGGAACCAAGGGAACCGCGGCCATCGCCAGGACGGCGGCCAACAGGTAAGCGGCGGGGAAGCCACTCGCGGTGATCAGCGCACCGAAAACCGGTGGGATGGCGGCTACTGCGAGGTTCTGGCCGGTGTTCTGGATGCCAAGTCCGCGTCCACTCCAGTACGGTCCGGCGATTTCGGCGACCGCGGTGAAGGCCAAACCGTTATCGGAAACCGTGATGACCGATGCGGCGATCAGCAGCGGGATCGCGGCCAACCACGCATGTGTCCATGCGGCAAAAGCCAAGGCGGCCATGGAGATTACGGCGGCGATGGCGACGGTGCGCAGCGGTCCAAGGCGGCTGCCGACGCGATCGGACCAGGCGCCCGCGCCGATTCGCCCTAGGGCGCCGAGGAATTGGGTTCCGGTCACCAGAACGCCCGCTACGGGCAGCGACCAGCCAACGTCACTATGCAACCACAATAATGCGAAAGTCCATACGGTGCCTTGGGGAATGCATAACAGCACCGACACTGTGTGGATACGCCACAACGTGGAGTCGCCGCGATACGGGTTGGCTCGATCTGCCGCCGCGCCCACGGGTCGGGGTGGATCGATGATCCCGATCAGGCAGCCGAGCGCGGCGGCTCCCGCCATCACCGCGGGCACGAGAATGGCCGTCGAGACACCGTGCGTGGCCGCAACGGTCGGAACGCTGAGCGCGCCGATACCGACGCCGATGGGCTGTGCGGCCTGTCGGATTCCCATGGCCAGTCCGCGCCGCCGGGGCGGAAACCAGCCGACGATCACCCTGCCGCTGGCGCCATTGGTACTCGCCGCGCCGACGCCGCCGAGGAGCAGCAATGCCCCGAGTAGCACGTAATCGGAGACGGTAGCCGCCGCGACGCCCGCGCCGAACATCAGCAGTGGTCCGCCGACCAGCACTTTCTGCTCACCGATCCGGTCGACGACATATCCCCAGGCGATCAGCGTGCACACCAGGCCGACGGTGGGCATGGCCACCAGCAGCCCTGCGGTAGCCAGCGGCATGCCATCGGCCGTGAGCGCGGGCAAGAGAAACGGCACCCCGTGCACGAAGACGGCACTCGAGGCCTGTGCGAACACGCTGAGGCCGAGCATGGACCATCGTCGGATGTCGCGCATCTGCGTCATGGTCGTAGCCATCACTCTCACCTCGTATTCTCAAAATGTGGGAATGGACTCTCACTCTGTGAACATTGAGTCTCACCGTACACCCGCGGACGAGCGGATTCGGCTGTGGTGCTGCCGAACTGCTCACACCGCCGGCGGCCGAGACCGCTGCCGCGCGCGGTTCCGGACCGCGCGGTCGGGCGCGTTCGAGCAGGTCGAGGGCGGTCGATAGACTGCGGTGCATGCGTCTAGGTCGAATCGCCAGTCCCGATGGAGTCGCTTTCGTCAGCATCGAAGGGGAGGGGAGCGAGAGCGTCGCCAAGGAGATCGCGGAACATCCGTTCGGTACTCCGACATTCACCGGGCGGAGTTGGCCGCTGGCCGATGTGCGCCAGCTCGCGCCGATTCTGGCCAGCAAGGTGGTCTGCATCGGCAAGAACTACGCCGCGCACGCGGCCGAAATGGGCGGGGTCGCACCGGCGGATCCGGTGATCTTCATGAAGCCGAGCACCTCGATCATCGGCCCGAACGCGTCAATCGTATTGCCGCCCAGCTCCTCCCAGGTCGACTACGAGGGTGAGCTGGCGATCGTCATCGGCCGTCCATGCAAGGATGTGCCCGCCGCCCGCGCGCTCGACGTGGTGCTCGGCTATACCGTCGCCAACGATGTGACCGCGCGCGATCAGCAGAAGCACGACGGCCAGTGGACCCGCGCCAAGGGCTACGACACCTTCTGCCCGCTCGGCCCGTGGATCGAAACCTCGCTCGACCCTTCGGATCTGGAGATCGTCACCGAAGTCGACGGCGAGGTCCGCCAGCGCAGCCGCACTTCGCTTCTGCTGCACGATATTCCGAAGCTCATCGAATGGGTGACGACGGTGATGACGCTGCTGCCCGGCGATGTGCTGCTCACCGGCACCCCGGAGGGTGTCGGCCCGCTGCAGTCCGGGCAGAACGTCTCCGTGACCGTCGAGGGCATCGGAACCCTCACCAATCCTGTTGCCGCCAAGCGCTAGTCGAAAGAGAGCCATGACTGAAGTACGGGTCCGCTTCTGCCCGTCACCGACCGGGACGCCACATGTCGGCCTGGTCCGGACGGCGCTGTTCAATTGGGCGTACGCCCGCCATACCGGCGGCAAGTTCGTCTTCCGCATCGAAGATACCGATGCCGCACGCGATTCCGAAGAATCCTACGGTGCGATCCTGGACGCGCTGCGCTGGCTCGGCCTCACCTGGGACGAGGGCCCGGAGGTCGGCGGGCCCTATGCGCCCTATCGGCAATCGCAGCGACGCGAGCTGCATATGGAGGTCGTGCGGAATTTGCTGGCGGCCGGTGAAGCATATGAATCTTTTTCCATGCCCGAAGAAGTTGAGGAGCGTCATCGCGCCGCGGGGCGCGATCCTAAACTCGGCTACGACAACTATGATCGCGATCTCACCCCCGAGCAGATCGCGGCCTATCGCGCCGCCGGACGCCCGGCGGTAATCCGGCTCAGAATGCCCGACGAAGACATCACCTGGCACGATCTCGTGCGAGGAGAAACCACCTTCAAAGCGGGTACCGTGCCCGATTTCGCACTCACTCGCGGTAATGGCGATCCGCTCTATACGCTGGTTAACCCGGTCGACGACGCATTGATGAAGATCACCCATGTGTTGCGCGGTGAGGACATTCTCTCGTCCACTCCGCGTCAAATTGCGCTCTATGCGGCGATGCGCCGGATCGGTGTCGCGGAGTTCACTCCGGAGTTCGGTCATCTACCGTTCGTGATGGGTCAGGGCAACAAGAAGTTGTCCAAGCGCGATCCGGAGTCGAATCTGTTCCTCCATCGGGATAGGGGATTCATCCCGGAGGGTTTGTTGAATTACCTGGCGCTACTCGGCTGGGGCATCGCGGAGGATCGCGATGTGTTTTCGATGGCCGAGATGGTGGCGGCCTTCGATATCTCGAAGGTGAATTCGAATCCGGCCCGTTTCGATCAGAAGAAGGCGGACGCACTCAACGCCGAACACATCCGATTGCTGGAGCCGGGTGATTTCGCGCACCGCTTGCGTGAGTTCCTCACCGAACACGGTCACATCGGCGCCGACATCGACGACAAGTTGTTCGCCGCCGCCGCCGAACTGGTGCAGACGCGGATCGTGGTGTTGTCCGATGCCTGGGATCTGCTGCGTTTCTTGCTCGCGCCCGCGGAAGAGTTCGCGATTGATCCGGCGGCGGGATCGAAGAACCTCGGTTCCGATGCGACATCGGTATTGGATGCCGCCATTGCCGCGCTGGAGCCGCTCACGGCCTGGACCACCCCCGCTATCGAGGATGCGCTCAAAACCGCGCTCATCGATGATCTGGGGCTCAAGCCGCGCAAGGCGTTCGCACCAGTGCGAGTGGCAGTGACGGGTTCGCATATCAGCCCGCCGCTGTACGAATCGCTGGAACTGCTCGGCCGGCAGACGAGCCTGGCTCGGCTGCGCTCGGCGCGGGACTGGACGGCACCGGCCTGAAAACCCGCCGTTGACCGAAAAACAGGGCGTTGACCAGGCGATTTGTAGTAGACCGTATGCAGTTTGGTACTCTTCTTCTCGGCTCGGAACCGGGCCTCGGGTCAGCCGGACACGAGGTCAAACGTCCTGGTCATTGGGGTATGGTGTAATTGGCAACACAGCTGATTCTGGTTCAGCCATTCTAGGTTCGAGTCCTGGTACCCCAGCGGAGAATGTTGTTCGTCTCTCGGTGCGCGACCGAAAGCTGTTCAGCATCCGGCGATTTGGTCGCCGAGCTTCGGTCAGCTAAGCTAACCGAGCTTCCACTGATCGAAAGATCAACCGGAAAGATCACTCACTGAAATGTGAGAGATCGAGTCCTGGCCCCGTCGTCTAGCGGCCTAGGACGCCGCCCTCTCAAGGCGGTAGCGCGGGTTCGAATCCCGTCGGGGCTACAACGAGTGAAAGGCTCATGCTCACACAGAGCGTGAGCCTTTCTCGTTTTCGCATTGTTTTGTGGGGGTGAAACCCCCACACCCCCACCCGGAGGGCTTCGCCCCCGGACCCCCGAGTCGGGCCGGGGGCTTCGCCCCGGGCCGGACTGGGGGGTTCGGGGGGGCCCGCTGTTTTCTCGTCGGTGGGGCGCTTTGTCGGGGTAGGGGCACCTCCCGGCGCTGATTGGCGGCCTCTGTCCTGAACACACCGGTCGGGCCTGGCAGTTTCGCCCCGGAACAGCAGGTCAGGGTGCCGCTGTATGGTGTGGCCCTGTTGTGTTTCCTCGCTGCTTGGCGCGTTTGCCGTGGTGCGGGGACTGGTTCATCAGTTTGTTGTGAGTGGAATCCCAGATCCCATCCAGAGGGCTCTGCCCAGACCCGAGTTGGACAGGGCGTGCCAGGACGGGCTGGCCCAGGTGCCATTGGGGTGCTGTTTCTCGCGGGTGGGCGCCGGTTTGCCGTGGTAGTGGGCAACTCCACGCTGCCCGGAGGGCTTTGCCTCGGACAACCGTCGGGCGGGCTTCGCTCCGAACAGCAGATCGGGGTGCCATTGCGCCGGTGTGATGCTGATCGCTTGTCGCTAGGGACGGTCTGTCGTGGCGGTGGCGGAGCCTCGGCTCCGGTCCGGAGGGCTTCGCGCTGGTCGGGCTCGGAGCTTCGCCTCGGAGCATCAGCTCAGGGGTGATTTTGCGTGGATGTGGCGATGGTGCCGCGCTGCTGGGCGCTTTGTGGTGGCGGCGTGCCAGGTTGCCGTCGAGCACATGACTCGAGTTGTTCGGATCCGCCGGAGATCGACAGTGTCGAGAGTTTTGGCGATACGCAAAAGGCCCCCCGGCGGTTTCGCTGGAGGGCCTTTGCAGCCGGTAGGGCTGCCTATCCGCTCTTGCGGCGGAACTCTCGCTTGTGGCTGGCGTTGCCGTGGGCGGCAGTTGCCTTGGAGCGGCCGTCGAGGTGGTCGTTCGACTTGGCGTGATGCTGGTTTTTGCGTTCCAAGGCTTCCTTGAACTTGCGTTTGACCTCTTCGGTGCTCGGTGCCGCCTTGCCGTTGGAACTTTCCGCCATGTCTGCTCCTCGTCGTCGCGGCCGTGCGTCGCGCCAAAGGCGTCGCACGGCCGATTCGGGTCGAACAGGGTTGACGCTACTGGGCCGGGTGCGGCGTGTCAGCCGGATTTTGCCCGCGTGGCGCGATCAGTCGAGGGCTTGGGCGGTGGTGCCGCCAAGCGGGAGCTGGGGGAGGCCGAGTTTGCGGTGGTCCCAGCTGCGCAGACGATTCGGGACCACACGGACCGCTACCCGCTTGGTGAGCATCTGCTCGACGAGCGGGCGGACTTCTTCGCTGTAGGGGCCGGTGTAGCGCTCCCAGACGCTCACACCGACGGCGAAGAGCTTGTCCGGATCATCGATGATCTCGGCATGGCCCTCGATGGAGACGCCGCGCAGCTGGTCGTAGGTATGGCCTGCTTCGACCATGCAGGTGATGCGGGGATCGCGGCGTAGATTCACCGCCTTTTGCGATTTGGCCTTGGTCTCGAACCACAGCTCGGGGAGCGTGCGGACCGAGCCGTCGGGCGCACGCTCGCCGTCGATGAGTGCGTACCACATCGCGGTCAGGTGCGGTGCACCGTTCGGACCGATGGTGGCCAGCGTCGCGATGCGGCTGCGCTCCAGGAATTCGGAAATCTCGGCGTCGGACATGACGATCTGGGCCCGTTTGTTTACTCCCATGCGCACCAACTCTAGATGCTCGAAACTAGAACATGTTACAGCCTCTTGTGTAGTGCGTCCGCGGCGGCGACCAGGTCGGCCGCCCAGCGGGCGCCGGGTCTGCGGCCCATGCGATCAATCGGTCCGGATACCGAGACCGCCGCGATGACGTGGCCGGCGGCGTTGCGCACCGGTGCCGAGACGCTGGCCACGCCGCTGGCCCGCTCGGCGGCGCTCTGGGCCCAGCCGCGCTTGCGGACCTCGGCCAGCGCTCGCTCGCCGAACACCGCATCGGCCAGGATGGTGCCCTGCAGTTCCGGATCCGCCCAGGCGACCAGTACCTTGGCCGCCGAACCCGCGGTGAGCGGCAGGCGCGCCCCGATCGGTACGGTGTCGCGCAGGCCGACGGGCGGTTCCAGGGCGGCGATGCAGACCCGCGCATTGCCGTCTCGGCAGTAGATCTGGACGCTCTCGCCGGTGATCTCGCGTAGACGCGGGAGAATGGCCGCGGCGGCCTCATGTAGTGGATCGGTGGCCCCGGTGGCGAGTTCGGCGAGGGCCGGGCCGGGCCGCCACAGACCATTGTTGTCGCGGGCGAGCAGCCGGTGCACCTCGAGCCCGACGGCCAAGCGGTGGGCGGTGGCCCGGGGTAGGCCGGTGCGGGTGCATAGTTCGTTGAGACCGCATGGATGCTCCGCGACGGCATACAGCACTGACACCGCTTTGTCGAGGACGCCAATACCGCTATGCTGTCTCATATAACGATATTAGCGTCTCGGATACTGAGAAAGCCACTTCAAGGTCTGCTCGCTCCGGACGCGTCGGAAACAGTCCAAAATTTGTGTAGCCGTGCGCGCGCCTCAGCCTGGATCGCGTGCATCGGTTGCTCGTCGGAAAGGTGATCGAGAATGGCCGAGCGCCGCACACTGGCCGAGAAGGTGTGGGAGCAGCATGTCGTCGCCCGGGGGGAGGGCGAGGGGGCTTCGCGCGAGCCCGATCTGATCTATATCGATCTGCACCTCGTGCATGAGGTGACCAGCCCACAGGCCTTCGACGGGCTCCGCGCCGCAGGCCGTCCGGTGCGCCGTCCCGATCTCACCATCGCGACCGAGGACCACAACGTCCCGACGATCGATATCGATAAACCGATCGCCGATCCGATTTCGCGCACCCAGGTGGAGACGCTGCGCCGCAATTGCATGGAATTCGGTGTGCGCCTGCATCCGATGGGGGATCTGGATCAGGGCATCGTGCACGTCGTCGGGCCGCAATTGGGTTTGACCCAGCCGGGGATGACGGTGGTGTGCGGCGATAGCCACACCTCGACGCACGGCGCGTTCGGCGCGCTGGCGATGGGCATCGGCACCAGCGAGGTCGAGCACGTCCTTGCCACGCAGACACTCTCGCTGCGCCCGTTCAAGACCATGGCGATCACCGTCGACGGCCAATTGCCCCCCGGTGTTACGAGCAAGGACCTTATTCTGGCCGTCATCGCTCAGATCGGTACCGGCGGTGGTCAGGGCTATGTGCTCGAGTATCGCGGCGAGGCCATTCGCGCCATGTCCATGGAGGCCCGAATGACCATCTGCAACATGTCGATCGAAGCGGGCGCGCGGGCCGGCATGATCGCTCCTGACGAAACGACCTATGAATTCCTCAAAGGCCGCCCGCACGCGCCGCAGGGAGCCGACTGGGATGCCGCAGTGGCCGCCTGGGAGGCGCTGAAGACCGATGAGGGCGCGGTTTTCGACGCCGAGGTGCACATCGACGCCAGCTCGCTGACCCCGTTCGTCACCTGGGGTACCAATCCTGGACAGGGTGCGCCGCTGGGCGAGAAGGTGCCCGATCCAGCGCAGATTACCGACGAGACGGCGCGCGAGTCCGCGGAGAAAGCGTTGCGATACATGGATTTGGAGCCGGGTACTCCACTTCGTGATGTATCGGTCGACGCCGTATTCGTCGGATCGTGCACCAACGGACGCATCGAGGATTTGCGTGCCGTGGCCGGGATTTTGAAGGGACGCCGCGTCGCCGACGGGGTGCGAATGCTGGTTGTACCGGGATCTATGCGGGTACGCGCCCAGGCGGAAAAAGAAGGACTCGGTGAGATTTTCACCGAGGCGGGTGCCGAATGGCGTCAGGCGGGCTGCTCGATGTGCTTGGGAATGAATCCCGATCAGCTCGCGCCGGGTCAGCGCTGCGCCTCCACTTCGAACCGCAACTTCGAGGGCCGGCAGGGCAAAGGTGCCCGTACGCACCTGGTTTCCCCGCTGGTAGCGGCAGCTACGGCGGTCCGCGGCACCCTGTCCTCGCCCGCAGACCTGGACTGATCGACCTGCGGACGCCGTTGTGTCCGCGCCGAATCGCTCTTTCCGGCCGTCAGCGCCTGCCTGTAGGTCGCTCGAAACGGCAGCCGTAGCGGCTGCTTGTAGGTCGCTCGAAACGGCAGCCGTAGCGACTGCTTGTAGGTCGCTCGAAACGACCCGCTCAAATCGTCTAATGACCCAGGAGAATCAGCAAATGGAAGCCTTCACCGTGCACAAGGGGATCGGAGTGCCGCTGCGCCGATCCAATGTCGACACCGATCAGATCATTCCGGCCGTGTACCTGAAGCGGGTGACGCGAACGGGATTCGAGGACGGACTGTTCGCAGCATGGCGATCGGATCCGGAGTTCATTCTCAACACCGAACCCTATAACCGGGGCAGTGTGTTGGTGGCCGGTCCGGACTTCGGCACCGGATCCTCACGCGAACACGCCGTATGGGCGCTGTCGGACTACGGCTTTCGTGTTGTCATCTCGTCGCGCTTCGCCGACATCTTCCGCGGCAATGCGGGCAAGGGTGGAGTGTTGGCCGCACAGATGTCACAGAACGATGTCGAAATGCTCTGGAAGTTGCTCGAGGAACAGCCCGGTCTCGAATTGGTAGTGGACCTCGAGGCACGCACCGTGACGGCTGGAACCGTCGTGTTGCCGTTCGATATTGATGACTACACACGGTGGCGTCTGCTCGAAGGATTGGACGACATCGGGCTGACACTGCGGCGCAGTGACGTCATCGGCGAGTTCGAAAAGGCAAGGCCAAGTTGGAAACCCACAACCCTCCCGGCACATATTTCGCAGGCGTAATCACCCGGTAGCGATAGCTGAGTTCGCCTTGGGGAGGTAGCTGGACGTGTGCTAAACCACATGAATTTTGGCGTGGCACATAGACTCTTGCTCAATGTGGGTTTACCGTGGTACCTAGTCGGTCCGACGACGGGCCATTAGTCTGCGGAGGATTCAATGAACAAGGCGGAACTGATCGACGTTCTGACCGAAAAGTTGGGTACGGACAGGCGCACGGCCACCGCGGCAGTCGAGCATGTGGTCGACACCATCGTGCGCGCGGTGCACAAGGGTCAGAGCGTCACAATCACCGGATTCGGTGTGTTCGAACAGCGTAAGCGTGCGGCTCGCGTCGCGCGGAACCCGCGTACCGGCGAAACCGTGAAGGTGAAGCCCACTTCGGTGCCAGCGTTCCGTCCGGGCGCGCAGTTCAAGGCGGTTATCGCGGGTAAGCAGAAGCTGACCGCGACCGGCCCCGCCGTCAAACGCGGCGCGAATGTAGCGGTGGCGGCGAAGAAGGCCGCCAAGAAGACGGCGGCGAAGAAGACCGCCGCCAAGAAGGCGACCGCCACCAAGGCGCCCGCGAAGAAGGCGGCGGCCAAGAAGGCCCCGGCAAAGACGACCGCGCGCAAGGCAACTGCCGCCAAGACGGCCGCGAAGAAGGCGCCCGCCAAGAAGACCGTCGCCAAGAAGGCTCCGGTCAAGGCGACGGCGGCCAAGAAGGCCACCGCCAAGAAGACGGTCGCCAAGAAGGCGCCCGCCAAGAAGACTGCGGCCAAGAAGGCTCCGGCCCGCCGCGCGCGCTGACACTGGCAGATGCAGTGCCGTCAGGTGATTCGGCTCCGCTAGGCGGAATCACCGGCATACCGGCTCGAAACGGCCCCGGGGCTCGCCCCGGGGCCCTTTCGGCTGTCCATGTCTGGATTCGGTGTCGAGAAGCAACCGTATGACGGTTGTGGTCCCTCTGGGACGTCAGGACTTGACGATGGCGTCCGACAGTGACCGGTCGAGGTGGTCGGCGGCGACCAATCGCCCCGAGGCGAATGACAGCACCCACACACTGCCCTTGCGGTTGCGCGCGGGCGGCAGCGTAACGCCGTCGCGATCGGCCCACCACCGCAGCAGATCGGGAATTACCTTGCCCTGACTGCACAGAACGCGCACCGCACGATCCGAGACCAGTGCTGCCGCGCATTGTCGAGCCTTGTCCGGCGCTGTGGCATAAGCGGTTTCGGAGAACGACGGTTCGATCTCGATGGTCGTGCCGAGTTTCTCCGCCAGCGGTTCCATCGTCTGGACGCAGCGCACCGGATCAGCCGAATAGATCTCGGATGCACCGAATGCCAGCAGATTCGGGACCAGCGCGGCGGCTTGGGCCCGCCCGGCTCGCTCCAGCGGGCGTTGCTCATCCGGACCGTCGAATCGGTCCCGGCTGCCCGCCTTCGCATGCCGCACCAGCAGCAGCGTGTCGGTGGCCGCGGGCAGGCGGGTGAAGGCGCGAACCACCTGCCGGTCCATCGGATACGACAATTGGTCCATCACCCGGTCCAAGGTGTACCAGGACAGCACATCGACCTCGGAATTGGCGCTGAATTCACCGCCGCAGACCTGGGCGGCCCAATAGTCGACCCGCTTGAGTTTCCGGTGACCCGGAATCGGATATGTGACGTGCCCGAGATACCGGCCGAGCCGGCAGTCGAGGCCGGTTTCCTCGCCGACCTCGCGCACGGCGGCGAGCACCGGCGTCTCGCCCGGATCGAGTTTGCCTTTCGGCAGCGACCAATCCTGATACTTGGGGCGATGCACCACGGCGATCTCGATGGCGTCGGATCCAGTGGCCGCCTTGCGCCACAGCACCGCACCCGCGGCGTGAATGTTGGCTGTTACCCGGGGATCCAAGAACGGCCCCCCGTCCTTCTCGTATCCCGTCGAACCACTCACGACTGCGCCTCGCTGGCGCTCGGCTCCGTCGTGCGCGGTTGCACGCTGTGTTGATGGTTCACTCGCTGACGCTCGCTCACGACTGCGCCTCGCTGGCGCTCGACTCCGTCGCACGCGGTTGCACGCTGTGTTGATGGTTCACTCGCTGACGCTCGCTCACGACTGCGCCTCGCTGGCGCTCGACTCCGTCGTGCGCGGTTGCACGCTGTGTTGATGGTTCACTCGCTGCCGCTTACTCACGGCTGATCCGGTCTCCGTACTCGCATCATGAATTCCTGGTGGTCACGCACCTCGACGCCGTTGCGATCGGCGCCGTCGGGCGAGGCATGCCAGCTGCCGTCGGCTTGGAGTATCCAGCAGCGGGTCGTCGGATACAGCGCCGAATCGAACACCGAGCCCAACTGCTCGCACAGCTTCGGATCCTTCACCTGCGCCATGACTTCCACGCGCCGGTCCAGATTCCGGTGCATCATGTCGGCGCTGCCGATCCAGTATTCGTTCTGGGCCTGGAAGTGCAGGATCCGCGAATGCTCGAGGAAACGACCGAGAATCGAGCGCACTTCGATGTTCTCGCTCATCCCCTCGACACCGGGTCGCAGACCACAGATGCCGCGCACCACGATCTGCACCGGTATACCGGCCTGAGAAGCTCGGTAGAGCGCGTCGATGACTTGCTCGTCGACAATTGCATTGGCCTTCATCCGGATTCGTGCCGGGACACCCTCCTTGGCCAGCTCGATCTCGCGCTGGATTCGCTCGATGATGCCAGCGCGCACACCTTGCGGTGCGACAAGCAGGTTGCGGTAGTTGGCCTTTCGCGAGTAACCGGTCAGCGAATTGAAAAGATCGGTCAGGTCGGCGCCGATTTCCGGTGCGGCGGTGAGCAATCCGACATCTTCGTAGAGGCGCGCCGTCTTCGGATTGTAGTTGCCGGTGCCGATATGGCAGTAGCGGCGGATGGTCGAACCCTCGCGGCGCACCACCAGACAGGTCTTGCAGTGCGTCTTGAGGCCGATGAGGCCGTACACCACATGTACGCCCGCCTGTTCCAGCGCGCGGGCCCATTTGATATTGGCCTGTTCGTCGAAGCGGGCCTTGATCTCGACCAGTGCGACGACCTGTTTCCCCGCCTCGGCCGCGTCGATCAGCGCGTTCACGATCGGGGAGTCACCGGAGGTGCGGTACAGGGTCTGCTTGATCGCGAGCACCTGTGGGTCGGCGGCGGCCTGTTCGATGAACCGCTGGACGCTGGTGGAGAACGAGTCGTAGGGGTGGTGCACCAGCACATCGCTCTCGCGCAGCGCCTGGAAGACGTTGCGCGGGGTCTCGCGCTCGCCGAATGCCGGCGGCGTTGCGGGCACGTACGGTGCGTCCTTGAGATTGGGCCGGTCCACGCTGTACACCTGCCACAGGCAGGACAGGTCCAGCAGACCGGGCACCTGGATCACATCGCCGGGATCGACCTCGAGTTCACGCAGCAGCAGATCGAGCATGTGCTCGGTCATATCGTCGGAGACCTCTAATCGGACCGGCGACCCGAAGCGGCGCCGGGCGAGTTCGCGCTCGAGCGCCTGTAGCAGATCCTCGTCGCGATCCTCGTCGACCTCGAAATCGGCATTGCGGGTGATCCGGAAGGAATGGTGTTCGACCACCTTCATACCCGGGAACAGCATATCGAGGTGCGCGGCGATCAGTTCCTCCATCGGCAGGAACGCCGCGACGGGGGAGCCGGAATCGGTACGCCGCACCCGAATGAAGCGATCGACGTTGTCGGGCACCTTGACCCTGGCGAAATGCTCACCACCGGTGGAGGCATCCTTCACCGTCACCGCGAGGTTGAGACTCAGCCCGCTGATGTAGGGGAATGGATGTGCCGGATCCACCGCGAGTGGGGTGAGTACCGGAAAAACCTGGTCTTGGAAATAGCCCGAGAGGCGTTGGCGCTCATCGCCGTCCAGATCGGCCCAGTCGATGACAGCGATGCCCTCGGCGGTCAGCGAGGGCAGTACCGAGTCCAGGAACACGCGGGCGTGCCGATCGGCGATCTCCTGGGCGCGCGCCGCGATCAACTCCAATTGTTCAGTGGGCGAGCGGCCGTCGGCCGAACGCACCGAAAGTCCGGTCTCCGCACGGCGTTTGAGACCGGCGACGCGGACCATATAGAACTCGTCCAGATTGGAGGCGAAGATCGCGAGGAATTTCGCGCGCTCCAACAATGGCAGCGATGCGTCCTCGGCAAGCGCGAGTACTCGGGTGTTGAAGTCCAGCCAACTGAGTTCTCGGTTAAGGTAGCGATCACGTGGCAACCGTTGCGCGCCGGCATCCTCGGCAGGCGGGGTCGCGGCGGGCAGTGCAGTCGGCAACACCTGCTGTTTGACGGTTTCGATCTCACTCATGCCCGCGCCTCGCTGGGACGCGGCCCCGACACGCGCGAGGCACGCTGGTTCCGAAATCGCTTGCTTCGCTCACTCACGCCAACGATCATCCCCTACGAACCGGGCCGTGCACAGTCCGACGTCATCATTGCCACCCTTATCACCGTGTATGTGGCGACCGGCTAGCACACCCGGCGTACCCGCTCATGAACGTGAATCGGCCAACCGATGTCGTGCAGGACAGCTCCTGTCGAATCCCCGGTGCCGAGTTCGATAGCGCGGTCCAAATCGTCGGCGGTGTCGACGTCGAGCCGCAATCCGGGCCAATCACCGTGCAAGTCGACCGCGCCCGCGGCGATATGTCGACGCGCCGAGCCGGGACCGAAACGTGGATCCAGCGCGACGACGGTATCGCGAACCAACAGCGCGGCCGTGCCGGTGCCCGCATGGTCGACGACGACCGAACGAACGCCGAGCGGTGCGGAGGACAGCATGTCGGAGAGTTCGTCCGCGCGTAAGGCGGGCAGGTCCGCCTGCAGGGCCAGCAGTTCGACCGCGCCGTGCCGGTGTCGCAGTGCGGTCGCCGCGTCGGTGAGCGCGGTGTTCAGGCTGTCCGGATCGGCCGCGTCGATCACCTCGCGGCGGGGTTCGGGATGCACTATCGCGCCGAGCGTGCGCGCCAACTCGGCGACGACCGGATCCGGGGTCACCACGGTGACCGACGCGATCCGCGGCACCGCGACGGCGGCGGACACGGTGTCGGCGAGCATGGCGAGCACCAGCCGGGCCCGGTGTTCCGGGGGCAGCCGATCGGACAGGCGGCTCTTGGCCTGATCGAGGCTCTTCACCGCGATCACGGTGTGCAACGCATGCGGACGCATGGCCCTGATCCTTCCATGAGTGGTTCCGTGGCATATTGGGCAGATGACGAGGGCGGCAGTGCTGGGCGCAGGTTCATGGGGGACCGCGTTCGCGAAGGTGTTGGCGGACGCGGGAACCGACGTCACGATCTGGGCACGGCGGCCCGAGGTGGCCAAGGCGCTGGCCACCGAACATCGCAATCCGTTCTATCTGCCCGATGTGCAATTACCCAGCATGGCGGCCACCCACGATCACGCCGAAGCGCTCGACGGTGCGGACATCGTCGTGCTCGCGGTTCCATCGCAATCGTTGCGTGCGAATCTCGAGACGTGGCGGGACTCGATCGGACCGGATGCCGCGCTGCTGAGTCTGGCCAAGGGCATCGAGACCGGCACGCTGCTGCGGATGAGCCAGGTCATCGGTGCGGTCACCGGTGCCGACGAGAGTCGCATCGCGGTGCTGTCCGGCCCGAATCTGGCCAAGGAAATCGCGGCCGAGCAGCCCGCGGCAACCGTGATCGCGTGCACCGATGCTGCGCGGGCGGTCGCACTGCAGCAGGCCTGCGCCAACGGCTACTTTCGGCCTTACACCAATACCGATGTGATCGGCTGCGAGATCGGTGGCGCGTGCAAGAACGTCATCGCGCTCGCCTGCGGTATCGCCTCCGGAATGGGTTTGGGCGACAACTCGATCGCCAGCCTGATCACCCGCGGGCTGGCCGAGATCATCCGGCTCGGGGTCGCACTCGGCGCGGAGCCGGTCACACTTGCGGGGCTGGCCGGGGTCGGCGATCTGGTTGCCACCTGTACCTCGCCGCTGTCGCGCAACCGGTCGTTCGGGCATGTGCTCGGGGCTGGCGGGTCCATGGAGGCGGCCCAGGCGGCCACCCATGGTCAGGTCGCCGAGGGGGTGAAATCGTGCACATCGGTTCGGGCCTTGGCGGCGGCGCACAATGTCGAAATGCCGCTGACCACATCGGTGCACCAGGTATGTCACGAGGGCCTTTCGGTGCGCGAGGCGGTCGGCAATCTGCTGGGTCGGCGGATCAAACCGGAATAGGACGAACGTTATAACCGCACGGGCGCTAGGTTGGTTCGACACCGGAAACGGGTACGGTTCCGTGCATGAGGAACCGGATCAGGGTTGCTGTGGTGTTCGGCGGGCGCAGTAACGAGCACGCCGTCTCGTGTGTGTCGGCCGGCAGTGTGCTGCGCAACCTCGATCCGGAAAAGTACGAGGCCGTGCCTATCGGCATCACCCGCGACGGCGCCTGGGTGCTCGGCGGTGCCGAGGTGGCGGAGCTCGGGTTCAAGGACAATGCACTGCCCGCCGTGGACAGCAGCGGCACCGCGCTCACGCTGGCCGCGGACCCGAGCCGGTCCGGTTCGTTGGTCGCGCTCGATGATCCGAGTGCCGCATTGGGGTCGGTGGATGTGGTGTTCCCGATCCTGCACGGCCCGTTCGGTGAGGACGGCACGTTGCAGGGCATGCTCGAATTGGCCGGGGTGCCGTACGTCGGGCCGGGCGTACTGGCCAGTGCGGCGGGCATGGATAAGGAATTCACCAAGAAGCTGCTCGCTGCGGAGGGGCTGCCGATCGAACGTCAGGTGGTGCTGCGGCGCGGGACCGACACCCTGGGCGCGGACGATCGGGCGCTGCTCGGTTTACCGGTGTTCGTCAAACCGGCACGCGGTGGTTCCTCGATCGGCATCACCAAGGTTACCGATTGGCGTGAGTTGGACGCGGCGATCGCGACGGCACGCAAACACGATCCGAAGGTGATCGTGGAGGCGGGCATTGTCGGACGCGAAGTCGAATGTGGCGTACTGGAATTCCCGGATGGCCGGGTGGCGGCCAGCGTGGTCGCCGAGATCCGGATGCCGGAGGCCGATGCGGCAGCACCGGAGTTCTATGACTTCGACACCAAGTACCTCGACGATGTGTGTGAATTCGATGTTCCGGCGAAGCTGGACGACGAGGTGTCCGACAGCATCAGGGAACTCGCGGTGCGGGCGTTCAAAGCGCTCGACTGCCAAGGGCTGGCGCGGGTGGACTTTTTCGTCACGGCGCGGGGGCCGGTGATCAATGAGATCAATACGATGCCCGGCTTCACATCGATTTCCATGTACCCACGGATGTGGGAGGCGACCGGAATCGACTACCGGACACTGGTTTCCACACTGATCGAGACGGCGTTGGGGCGCGGGACCGGACTGCGCTAGCTGTTCCGTACCCTGCTTTCGGCGCGTGTCGGCCTGCCGTCGATCAATTCGGCAGCGGACCGGGATCGATCGGCTGGGCGGGCAGGTTCGCCGTGATCGTGTCCGAAACTCCTTGCAGCGGAGTCGGTCCGGAGCCGTCGGGAACGGTCAGCGCGATATAGGTCGCGCGGTCGACGGCGAACCAGGTGCTCGCTTTCGCGGCCGGATCACGGACCTCGAACCACTGCACGCTGTTGACGATCTGCAATGGCGAGGCACGGTTGAACTCCAACGGCCGCTCCAAACCGCACCGGAGCACGATGGCATCCCCGCCGTCTTTGCGCTGCCAGGCGCGGGTCGCCGGGGGAGCCGGTTCCACTAGCGTGGATTTGGAGTAGTCGCCGAGGTCGACCGGCAATGCGGGCAGCAGCGCGGTGCACGCCGGCCCGTCTGCGGCGGGGGCGGGAACCGGACCGAGGACCAGAGGTTCGCGTTCGGTCGGCGCGCGGCGGGCCAGGACGGCGGCGACCAGCACAGCGACGACCAGCACGACCGGGAGTGCGACCGCGGTCGCGATCAGCGCGGGCGGGTAACCGCTGGATTCGGTTGTGGGCTCGTCGGTGGGTTCGCCGCTGTTGGAGGACGCGGGCGCTGCGGCAGATTCAGCGCGGTCCGAGCTCACGGGCTCGGCGGCGGCGTCGGTTGAAACTGTTGCGGGCTCGGCATCAGGGGCGGCGGACGGGCTCACGGCGCCGCTGTGATCGACAAGGGGCGTGGCTGCTGCTGCCGCGCCGTCCGCAGCCGCATCGGCCGTCCCTTTCGACAGCTCGGCCTTCGACGACTCCGCCGCCGACGAATCGCGGTCCGACGACTGCGCCGCCATGCTCACCGATCCTTCCTGTTCGCACTGGTGGGCCGGGTCACTTGCGAGATGGATGCGCGCACCGGCCTGGTAGTACTCGCTTGCCCTGGAAAGGGTACTCTCGGTGCGATTTCAGCCAGCACGACGCCGGGGAAGGGACCAGGTCATCAGCGAAAGCACACGGCCGAAGACAGTGCGCGAGCTGGGGGAGTTCGCGCTGATCGAGCGGATGAACACGGGGCGGGTGCAGGCGCCCGGCGTGCTGCTCGGGCCCGGTGACGACGCCGCCCTGGTGGCCGCGCCGGACGGCCGGTTCGTGGTCACTACCGACATGCTGGTCCAGGATCGACATTTCCGACTCGACTGGTCCGGTCCGCGCGATATCGGGCGCAAGGCGATCGCGCAGAATGCCGCCGACGTGGTCGCGATGGGTGCGGCACCGACGGCGTTCGTGGTGGCGCTCGGCTGTCCGGCCGATACGCCGCTCGAACTGGTCGACGGGCTCACCGATGGGATGTGGGCCGAGGCGCGCCGCGCGGGTGGCTCCATCGCGGGCGGCGATGTGGTGCGCAGCCCGCAGCTGGTCATTTCGGTCACCGCATTCGGTGATCTGGACGGTCGCGCGCCGATCACCAGAGCCGGCGCGTGCGTTGGGGATACGGTCGCGGTGGTGGGTCGACTCGGCTGGTCCGCCGCCGGGTTGGCAGTGCTGACCGCCGGAGCCGATCCGGCGGATGAAATTTTCGCCGAAGTGCTTGCGGCCCACCGGGTCCCACAACCGCCCTATTCGGCCGTACTGGCCGTCATTGCCAATTCCGTTGCCGGAGCGGATAACTCGGGTGCTGTCGCGGCGGAGGGAGTGCTCGGCTCGGAGCATATCGGGGGCTCGGATCAGTCCGACGCGGCGGAGTTCGGATCGGAAGGCATTATCGGATCTGCCACTGAATGGCCCGCCATACCCACCGCGCTCACCGACGTCTCGGACGGATTGCTCGCGGATCTGGGCCATATCGCCGAGGCGTCCGGAGTCGCCATCGATATCCACTCGAAGACATTGCGTGATCCGGCGCTGGCGACAATCGCGCGGCGTCTGGATACCGATGCGGCGCAATGGATTCTGACCGGCGGCGAGGATCACGCCTTCGTCGGAACCTGGCCCGCGCACCGGGATCTGCCGCCCGGTTGGGTGCCGATCGGGCAGGTGCTGGCAGGTCACGGCGTCACCGTCGACGGTGTGCGGCACGCCGGCAGTGCGGGCTGGGAATCGTTCAGCGGGGTGGACTCGGTATCCGAGCCCGAGCCACGATAGGTTGTGCGGTCATGGGCGCGAAACCACTGACGGAAATCATGGATCCCGGTTGGGCGAAGGCTCTCGAACCGGTTGCGGCACAGATCTCGGCGATGGGCGAATTCCTGCGCGTGGAGAATGCGGCGGGCCGCGGCTATCTACCGGCCGGTGAGAATGTGCTGCGCGCCTTCCAGCGTCCGTTCGATGCGGTGCGCGTGCTCATCGTGGGCCAGGATCCGTATCCGACGCCGGGACATCCGATGGGCCTGAGTTTCTCTGTCGCCCCGGATGTTTCGCCAGTGCCACGCAGCCTCGCCAATATCTTCGCCGAATACAGCAAGGACCTCGGCTACCAGACACCATCCAATGGCGATCTGAGCCCATGGTCGGATCAGGGCGTGCTGCTGCTGAACCGAGTTCTGACGGTTTCGCCGGGACAGCCCGCCTCGCATCGCGGCAAAGGTTGGGAAGCGGTGACCGACCAGGCGATTCGCGCGCTGGTGGCCAGGGACGAGCCACTGGTCGCGATCCTGTGGGGCCGTGACGCGCAGACACTGAAACCGCAACTCGCCGCGGCCGAAGTGCCCTATATCGAATCCGTGCACCCGTCACCACTGTCGGCCTCGCGCGGCTTTTTTGGTTCGCGACCCTTCTCGCGAGTGAATGACCTACTCGACGAATTGGGGGCCGAACCTGTTGACTGGCGCCTGCCCTAGAACTCGGGCGTCGAGGTTAAATCACAGTAGAGGAGCATTATTTCATGCAGAACAAGACCGTTCGCGGCGCACTGCGCAGCGCCATCGCCTCGCTGGCTCTGTGCGCGGCCCTGACCGGCGGCAGCGCGGCCGCTAATGCGGCCGGGTTGCCGCTCGAGCCCGCCGCGGATCATGCGCCGACCACCGCCGCTCCGGTCGGCGAGGAATTCACGTCCAATGGCTCCTCGTCCATCTCGTCCTCGGTGAATGCCAAGGTCGCGTGCCTGCTGCAGAACACCATCAGCGCGCAAGGCAAATGGAACTGCTGAGGTCGCATTGACCGGGGCACGCACGAGCCCCAGCGGTAACTGTGCGATCCTCGGATCGTGAGTATTGCGAACAACCTTCTCGATCCTATCCGGCTGCGGCTGCGCGGTTCGGATGGGATCGAGCTGGCCGCCGACCAGTTCGGCCCGGCGGACGGCCCGCTCGTCCTGTTTCTGCACGGTGGCGGTCAGACCAGACACTCGTGGAAGCAGACCGGTGCGAAGCTGGCCGCCGCCGGGATGCGGGTCGTCACGCTCGACGCGCGCGGCCACGGCGACAGCGCATGGTCGCCGAACGCGGACTACCGACGTAGCACGATGGTCGCGGATCTCGTCGCGGTCCTCGAACAGCTGGCTAGCCCCGCGGTCGTGGTCGGCGCGAGTATGGGCGGGATCACCGGCCTGCTCACCACCGCGGATCCGGGCGGCGCGGCGATCACCGCCCTGGTGCTCGTCGATATCGTCACCCGCCCCGAACCCGCCGGTATCGCGCGGGTGATCGACTTCCTCGGCAAACATCGCGACGGCTTCGACAGCCTCGAACAGGCCGCCGACGCGGTCGCGGAATACATGCCGCATCGGCCACGGCCCAAGAACACCGACGGCCTGCTGCGCAATCTGCGCCAGCGCGACGGCCGCTGGTACTGGCATTGGGATCCGAATATGCTCGGCCACCGCGTCGAGGATGCGAGCGAAATGGCCCAGGAGATGGAGGCCGCCGCGCGCGCCCTCACCGTGCCCGTGCTGCTGGTGCGCGGCATGCAATCCGATGTGGTGTCGCCGGAGGGCGCTGCGGAATTCCAGACATTGGTGCCGCATGCGCAGCTGGTCGAGATCGGCGGCGCCGCGCATACCGCGGCCGGTGACGACAATGATTCGTTCACCGACGCGGTCGCGAAATTCGTGCTCCAGGTGCGCGGTTAGCTACCGGTTCCGATAATCGGGCTTGCGCTTCTCGACGAAGGCATCGACGCCCTCGCGTCCGGCCGGGCTGTTCGCCGCGGCGGTGATCGCATCGCGCTCGTAGTCGAGCTGATCGCTCAACGTCGACGAATTCGACCGTGCCAGTAGCGATTTGATGCTCGCGTAGGCGGATCGCGGTCCGGCGGCGATGGTTCGGGCCACCGCCAGCGCCTCGGCCCGCACCTGCTCGTCATCGACGAGCCGACTCAGGATGCCGAGGCGCACCGCAGTTTCGGCATCGAGAATCGTGTCGGTGAGCAGGATTTCGCGGGCGCGTCCGGTGCCGACGATCCGCGGCAGCGTCCACGACATGCCGCCGTCCGGGCTCAACCCGATGCCCGGATATGCCGGGCGCAGCTTGGTGCTCGGACCGCCGATCGCGATATCCGCCGCGCACACCAAGCTCATCCCGGCTCCGGCCGCCCAGCCCTGCACCCCGGCAACGACGGGCACGATGGCCTCGTCGAGCGCCCGCACGAAATTGTGCAGATCCGTCGCGAGGCCGTGGATATGACCGGCCCGATCCTCGGCCGCCGCGAAACCGCGCACATTGCCGCCCGCAGAGAAGTTCGGTCCGGCGCCCGTCAACAGCACGGCCCCTATTTCGCGGCCGGCCGACTGCAATGCCTTGGTGCCCGCCTCGATGCCGGCGAAGTCCAGGGAAGTGCCGTTCGCGGCGGTCGAGATGGTGATCTGTAGTACGCCATCATCGACGGTGACGTACTCGGTGTGCATGGATGTCATGGCCAGCACACTAGCTCGCGCCTTTCGTCAGTGGCGCACCATACGAACCTCGATGGACGGAGTGAAGGCCTCGATGCGGCTGGCGCCGTCGAGCTCGAAGCCGTGTTTGCGGTAGAAGGCCTGGGCGCGTTGGTTCTTCTCGAACACCCAGAGCGAGCACGGGATGTCGGGGGCGACGGCGGCACGGATGAGGTCGTGGGCGACGCCGGTGCCATACCAGGCGGCGCGGACATAGAGGGCGTTGAGTTCGCCTGGGGTGACCGGTGATTCGTCGCGTGATGCACCCGTGCTCGCGAAGCCGATCACTTCGTCATCGACGACGGCGACGTAAGTGCTGGCCGGATAACGGATCCGGACGCGTTCCCATTGTTCCGTGCTGCGCTCGACATCGAACGCAGCCAAGACGTGTTCGGGGACCAAGCCGCGATAGGCCTCACGCCAGCAGGCGATATGGCATTGGGCGAGGCTATGGACGTGTTCGGCGGCGAGTGGGGCTATCTGCCAGGTGGGCTGGGGCATGGAGACCATCGTTGCCGAGGGGTCCGCAGATGACTACGCCCCGAGCACCTGGTGGTGTCGGGGCGTATGTCGGTCTCTGGGAATCAGCCGCGAACGACCTTGCCTGCCTTCAGGCAGGAGGTGCACACGTTCATGCGGCGGGTGTTGCCCGGCGCGACCTGTGCACGCACGGTCTGGATGTTCGGGTTCCAACGACGGTTGGTACGCCGGTGCGAGTGCGAGACCGACTTCCCGAAGCCGGGGCCCTTGGCGCAGACGTCGCAGACGGCAGCCATGTCGCGAACTCCTTCATGTCATGTGGGGACCGCCGCACGTCGGCAGCATGTCCGGAAACAATGTCTTAATGCCCTGCCGACTGATGTCGGCCAGCGCGAACCCTCTCGGCCGCGCTAGGCAACCCTGCAAGGGTAGCTGGCGGCGCCCGGATCCGCCAAACCGGGTCATGCAGTGACGACCCGCGGGCACACCCGATTGTAGTGAATCGGTGTCGCCGACCCACTGTCGGTATCGCCAGCTAACCTGGCCAACGGCGGCAGATCCTTTCGAGCGATCTGCCAGCAGCCGCTCGGCTGCGGGTGGCGTGGACGATCGCGGAGAGAGGTGGCGGTGCCCGGAGTGCGGGACATGATGGGCGATGGCCCGGACGCGGGACTGCCTGCCGTTGCCGGGCCGAAAGAACTGAACGGCACGGCTCTGCTGCGCTGGGGCCGGATCTGCCTGGAGGGTCTGCAACAACGGCGCGCGGAGATCAACGCGCTCAATGTCTTCCCCATCGCCGATGCCGACACCGGTACGAACATGCTCGCCACCATGCGAGCGGCAGTGCAGGCCGCCGAGGCCGCGGTGTTCTCGGCACGCGGGTCCGAGCGGTTGGATGGTTTCGTAGCCGACGATCTTCCTGCGGAAGTCGATAGCGGGAAATCGGATGCCGGGGCGGTTGGTGGTGCCGCGTCATCGGACGCCGGGGCGTCCCAGGGGCAGTTCGCGGATCGAGCCGCGAACGGTGTTGATAGCCAGACCTTGCCTGATCCTGCCGAGCGCGGGATCTCGCGGAATATTCCCGACGGCGGGCTGTGGGCTGGAGCTGCGGGCGGGGATATCGAACAGGGCAAATCGCTCTCGACGCACGATGTGGCTGCGGCGATGGCCCGTGGGGCGACGCTCGGTGCGCGCGGGAACTCCGGCATCATCCTGTCGCAGGTGTTGCGTGGGATTGCCGACGCGTCGCGCGGCGGACCGCTGACGGCGCAGACATTGCGTGATGCGCTGGCCGCCGCAGCGGTGCTAGTGCGGGAATCGCTGAGTGTGCCGGTCGAAGGGACTATTCTGACCGTCCTGGAGCGGGCGGCCGAATCCGCTGCGGCCTGTCCGGAATCTGCCGTGGCCGCGGTGGCGGTGGCGGCGGCCGATGGTGCCGCCGAGGCGCTCGGTGATACACCTGCCCAGCTCGGTGTGCTGCGCGAGGCGGGGGTGGTGGATGCGGGTGCGCGCGGGTTGGTCGTACTGCTCGACAGTCTGGTCACGGTCACCCTCGGTGAGACGCCCACTCGGCCGGAATACACGCGCGGCGAATTCGCATTCACCGGTGACTCGGCAGGTGTTGACCGTGCCGCCGCTGCGGCGCATGCCGATTCCACACCGCGAGCCGATGCCGAACCGTACGGCAGCTGTGCCGAGCCCCTGACCAGTGCCGAACCCCACTTCGAGGTCATGTACCTCCTGTTCGACACCGATGACCAACGAATCGCCCACCTCCGCGACCGCCTGGCCGATCTGGGCGACTCCGTCGTGGTCGTCGGCGACGGCGCGGGCTCCTGGTCCGCTCACGTGCACTGCGCCGACGCCGGCGCCGCCGTAGAAGCGGGCATAGCTACCGGCACCCTCAGCGCCATCCGCATCGAAAGCTTCACCATCACCGCCCGCCCCACCCCGGGGTATCCCGACGCGACCGCGCACAGTGGCATAGCCGCGGATGCCGATATCGCTGGCCATCCGGAGGTTGTCGGTCACCACGACGGTGCGGATCGCGCCGATGCCGCTGTGCAGCCTGCGGGTGGTGGACGTGCGGCAGCGACAGCACAGAGTGCACACCGTGAAATAGCCCGCGGCGCCGAGGTTGGCGAGCATCCAGACGTAGCCCTGACCGACGTTGCGGGTCGCCGTGATGCTGGCGGGCACCGCAATCGCGCCCTGGCGAACGTTGTGGATCGCACTGATGCCGCCGCGCGGGCTGGTGCTGGACGCACGTCTGTCGGATCGGGTGCAACCAAGCACATCGGATCCGAGCACGATTGTCCTGCGGATCGTGCGGTTCTGGCTGTCGCGTCGGGGGATGGGGCGGCGGCGTTGTTCGAGGCCGGAGGAGCGGTGGTGCTCGGCGGTGACGGGCCCGTGACCAGCGCCGCGCTGCTCGGGTCGATTCGACGACTGCCGAATCGGGAGGTGCTGGTGTTGCCGAACGGTGCGCTGCCCGCGCACGAATTGGTCGCGGTAGGTGTCGCGGCTCGTGACGCGCGCCGGGACGTGTTGTTGTTGCCGAGCGGGTCCATGGTGCAGGGGTTGGCGGCATTGGCGGTGCACGATGCCGGCCGGATCGCGGTGGACGACGCGTTCGCGATGTCGGAGGCGGCGGCGGCAACCCGCTGGGGTTCATTGCGTGCCGCGACGGAGCGGGCGCTCACCATGGTCGGCACCTGCGAGGCCGGTGATGGGCTCGGGCTGGTCGGCCACGATGTCGTGGTGATCGATCGGGATGTGCCGACCGCGGCTCGGACCCTGCTCGACCGGATGCTCGGCTTCGGTGGTGAGCTGGTCACCCTGCTCATGGGTGTGGCAGCCCCCGCAGAACTCGCCGATGAACTGGCCGCGCATATCGCGAACGGCTTCCCCGGTGTCGAGGTGAGTGTGTATTCCGGTGGGCAGCAAGCGGATCTGGTGCAGATAGGGGTGGAATAGGGATATGGCGACACTCAGCGATCGGCTGGACCACCTGCTCGGAGTCAAGGCGGCCGAGCCGCTTGCTGATGCCTTCGACATGCGCACCGTCGAGGACCTGTTGCGGCACTACCCATTGCGCTATGCCACCCAGGGTCAGCCGCTCACCCAGGAGCAGCCGGAGGAGGGCGCGCACATCACCGTCATCGGCCGGGTGACGAAAACCGAACTGCGCCCGATGAAGAACCGCAGGGGCCGACTGCTCAAGGTTGCCCTGGACACCGGTTCGGTCGCCCCGATCGATATCACCTTCTTCAATGGCGACAAGGTGAGTTACCTTGTCCGCGAAGGGGTTCGGGCCATGATGTCCGGCACCGTACATTGGTGGCGACCGGATCGCTGGAACCTTTCGCATCCGGATTATCTGATCCTGCCCGAGAAGGAAGAGGATTCGATCGAGAACCTCACCTCGGTGCGCGGCGGCGGTGCACTGCGCGGATTGGCGCAGAGCGCGAAAGATAAAGGGGGAGTGGATGTCTCGTTTTTCGAACGGGGATACATCCCGGTCTACCCCGCGACCGCGAAGGTGCAGAGCTGGGATCTGCTCGCCTGCGTCCGTCAGGTACTCGATCAACTCGAACCGATCGACGATCCGCTGCCCGGTGACCTGCGCGAGGACCGCGGGCTGATGAAGATCTCCGACGCACTGCGCCTGATCCACCTGCCCGAACGCAACTCCGATATCGAACAGGCCAGGGAGCGTTTGCGTTTCGATGAAGCACTGGCGCTGCAACTGGTGCTCGCCGAGCGGCGACACGATGCGGAGGCGCGGACGGCCCGGCCGTGTCCGCCGCGATCCGACGGTATCGCGGCGGCTTTCGACACCCGACTGCCCTTCGAACTGACCGAGGGGCAGCAGCAGGTGATCGCGGAGATCTCCGACGATCTCGCGCGCCCCCATCCGATGCACCGGCTGCTGCAGGGTGAGGTGGGTTCGGGAAAGACCATCGTCGCGCTGCACGCCATGCTGCAGGTGGTCGACGCTGGTCAGCAGTGCGCATTGCTCGCACCGACGGAAGTCCTTGCCGCCCAACATTATCGGTCACTGCGCGCGATGCTGGGCGATCTCGGCGCCGCCGGTGAACTCGGTGCCGCCGACAACGCGACCAAGGTGGTACTGGTAACCGGCTCGATGTCGGCGTCGGCGAAGAAGGCCGCGCTACTGGATGCGGTCACCGGTGCGGCGGGCATCGTGATCGGCACGCACGCGCTCATCCAGGACGCGGTGGAGTTCTTCGATCTCGGCATGGTGATCGTCGACGAACAGCATCGGTTCGGTGTCGAACAGCGGGATGCGTTGCGCGCCAAGGCGAAATCCGGTGCCAGCCCGCATCTGCTCGTCATGACCGCGACTCCGATCCCTCGAACCATCGCCATGACCACGCTCGGCGATCTGGAGACCTCCACCCTCACCCAGCTGCCCCGCGGCCGCTCGCCGATCGTGTCGAAGGTGGTGCCGCGCAAGCGGCATCCGAACTGGGTCGACCGTGCCTGGGAGCGCATCATGGAGGAGGTCGGCGCCGGGCGACAGGCCTATGTGGTGTGTTCGCGCATCGGTGACGACGAAGAGAACGGCAAGGGCCGCAACGGTAAGAAGTCCGGTAAGTCGAAAGGACCGGAGGAGAAGGAAGGCCCGACCACGGCTGCCGCCCTCGAGGTTTTCGACATGCTGCGCACCGGCCCGCTCGCGAGCCTCCGGGTCGGGCTGCTGCACGGCAGGCTCCCGACCGATGAAAAAGACCAGGTCATGCGCGCATTCAACGACGGCGACATCGACGTGCTCGTCTGCACCACGGTCGTCGAGGTCGGCGTCGATGTCCCGAATGCGACCGTCATGGTCATCGTGGACGCGGACCGCTTCGGTGTCAGCCAGTTGCATCAGCTGCGCGGTCGCATCGGCCGCGGCAAACATCCGGGCCTGTGCCTGCTTATTACCGACGCGGGTCCCACCGGCACCGCCATGGCCCGCCTCGATGCCGTCGCCGCCACCACCGACGGCTTCGAACTCGCCGTCCTCGACCTGCGCCAACGCCGCGAAGGCGACGTCCTCGGCGCTGCCCAATCCGGCACTGCCCGCTCACTGCGCCTGCTCTCCCTACTCGACGATCTCGAAGTCATTACCGCCGCGCAAGAGCTCGCCCGCCGAGTAGTCGAATCCGATCCAGGCCTGCGCCATCACCCAGGTCTCGCCACCATGATGCACGCCGCCGTCGACGCCGAACGGCTCGAGTACCTGGCGAAGTCGTGATCGTCGAGAAGTGCGCTGGTGGAGCGGCCTTCAGGACGTTTGCCGTTATCGGTTGGGTGTACCTAGCGCAGGGCTCGGGGGTAGGGCAGATCCGTGCTGGTGTGCTCGGTGACCGCGAGTGGGCTGCCGATCTGGGGGAAGGCGCGCTGCGGACAGGAGGGCCGCTCGCAGACCTTGCAGCCGGCGCCGATCGGCACCGCCGCGACCGGACTGTCCAGTTGAAGACCGTTCGAATACACCAGCCGGTCGGCATATTCGATATCGCAACCCAGCCCGATCGCGAAATTCTTTGTCGCCGTGCCGAATCCGTGTGGTCCCGCCAGTGCGGTGCGGGCAATCCAGAGGTAGCGGCGGCCGTCGGGCATCGCCGCCATCTGGGTCAGGATGCGACCTGGATTGGCGAAGGCCTCGTGCACCACCCACAGCGGGCAGCTGCCGCCGACCCGGGAGAAATGGAATGCCGTGGCGGACTGGCGTTTCGAGATATTGCCCGCGCGGTCGGTTCGGACGAGGAAGAACGGAACCCCGCGCTGCCCCTGCCGCTGCAGAGTGCTCAATCTATGGCAGATGGTCTCGAAGCCGACCTCGAAACGCAGACTGAGCAGCTCGATGTCGTAGCGCAGTTCCTCGGCCGACCGCAGAAAGCGGCCGTACGGCAGTACCAGTGCGCCCGCGAAGTAATTGGCCAACCCGATGCGCGCCAACGTCCTGGACTCGCCGGTGAGCGACGGTGTTTCGGCCAGGACGGCATCCAAATCCTTGGCGTACAGCAGAAAACCGAGGGTCGTTGCGATTTGAAACGCGCGTTGCCCGGGACCC
Source organism: Nocardia sp. NPDC049707 (assembly GCF_040674855.1). NCBI lineage: Bacteria > Bacillati > Actinomycetota > Actinomycetes > Mycobacteriales > Nocardiaceae > Nocardia > Nocardia sp. NPDC049707. Next base: position 104,796 of record NZ_JBFANN010000025.1, read on the forward strand.
AGCCGTCGGGCCAGCGTCAGCGTGCGGCTGTCCGGATCGTAATGCCGTTTCGGGATGGACGGATCCGCGCCGTCCCCGCGCACCAGCACGGTGACCCCGGCGCGCTCCTCGGCCACTCTGGCGAGTTGCCGATCGAGTGATCCGATGCTCAGACCACACTCCTCGAAGAGCTGTTCGGCCGCATGATCGAGTTGGGCAACGTGATTGTGGTGGTCGTAGAAGAAGTCCCGCACATCCTCGTACGGCATGGGCACACCCGGGGCGCCGGCCGGCGCGGCCACCCGGGCGGAGAGCAGATCGAGTTGATCGGTCGCGGCGCGTAGTCGCCGATGCATCGCGACAACGATTCGGGACACCTCCGGCAGTCGCGTAGCCAGCTCCTCCACCTCTGTCAGTGGCGCACTGTCACCACCCGCCGCATCGACGAGTACCTCATGCAGATCCGAGACCAGCCGGGCATCGGAGTCGGCGGCGAAAAATTGCACGTCGAGGTCGAAGGTGGAGTTGAGCTTCAGCAGCACCGGAATGGTGAGCGGTCGCTGGTCGCGCTCGAGCTGATTGAGGTAGCTGGGCGATAGATCCAGGGACTTAGCCAGTGCCGCCTGGGTCATCCGCCGTTCTTCGCGCAACCGTCTAAGTCGGGCGCCCGCGTACATCTTGCGCACCGCAAGATGGTAGCCCTCGAAATTCGCAATCATCGCAGATTGCCGAATTATTGCCCGCAGAAATCTGCTGTTGCAAGGGATTTTGCCGAAGATCAATCCTGCGTAGCGTGCGAAGTAGGGCAACGGGCCCGTCGGGAACCGGGGCATGGATGAGAACCCACATCGTACGCGCCCGCGCCGCCGCCGCGGACTTTCCGCGCACAGAACATGTGGCGACCAGAATTGCCGAGGTCGCCGCTGATCCGGTCCAAGTGACCGTCGAGGTCAGCGCGATGATCGTGAATCGGATCATCGACAATCCCGCCGTCGCGGCGGCCGCGCTGGTCCGCCGCTCGGCTGGTCGCGGGCTGATCCCGGGAAGCACACCTCAACCAAGCGATTGTTTGCTGTAATCGGTGCGATCGAATCGACCGATGTGCCGATCGCATCGGCGCAAGGAAGCGAGCGAACGAATGCCGAGCCCCGACGAAATCGTCACCGCCATGTGCCGCAGCTGGGCCGATCCCGACCCGGACCAGATCAGCGCCTTCTTCGCCGAAGACGCCGTCTACCACAACATTCCGATGGAACCCATTCACGGCCGCGCCGCCATCCGCGAATTCATCGCCGGTTTCCTCAGCAGCTTCGAATCCATTCACTTCGACATTCACCGCCAAGTCGCCGCGGGCGATATCGTCATGAACGAGCGCACCGATACCCTCCGCGGCCTCGGCAAAGATACGCCACTGCCGGTCATGGGTGTTTTCGAAGTCGCTGACGGCGTCATCACCGCCTGGCGCGACTACTTCGATATGGCCGCCATCAACCGCGCCTTCGGAGCCGAACCCGTGGCCGAATAATCGGCTCGCGGATCAGCGGAACCGAATCGGTTGCCCATGCGTCGAATAGGGCATCGGGGTGATCTGATGGCGACGTATGAGGAGGGGTTACGCATGGAACGTTGCTCGGGATGTCATACGGCCTGGCGGCGGCAACTGGGCGCGCGGTCGCGGATGCGGCCGATGGTGCGCCATGGCGAGAGTTGTGAGCGGTATACGCCGCGTCGTCGGCTCCGGCCCTTTCCGGGGGCCGAATCTCATTGATATGCATCCCGATAGCGCGGTGGTCACACCGCGCTATCGGGATGCGCGTCTTGGCGGATCCGGTTAACGCACTGCGGCTGCGGCCGCGACGAGATTGCGTAACGACGCTTCCACTTCGACTGGTCCACGCGTCTTCAGCCCGCAGTCCGGATTGACCCAAAGCCGGTCGGCGGGAACGGCCTGCAGTGCGGCGCGGAGTGAAGCCGTGATCTCCGCAACGCTCGGCACCCGGGGTGAGTGGATGTCGTAAACGCCCGGTCCGACGCCGAGATCGAAGCCTGCGGCATTCAAATCGTCGAGCACCTCCATATGCGAGCGCGCCGCCTCGATCGAGGTCACATCCGCATCCAAGCCGGCAATCGCATCGATGACCTCACCGAATTCCGAATAGCAGAGGTGAGTGTGGATCTGGGTGGCATCCGAGATCCCGGAGGTAGCCAACCGGAATGCACCGACCGACCACTCCAGATACGCGCCCTGATCGGCCGCGCGCAGCGGCAGCAATTCCCGCAGCGCGGGCTCGTCGACCTGGATGATCCGGATGCCCGCGGCCTGCAGATCGACCGTCTCGTCCCGGATGGCCAGCGCCACTTGACGTGCCGAATCCGCCAATGGTTGGTCATCGCGCACGAACGACCAGGCCAGAATCGTCACCGGGCCGGTCAGCATGCCCTTGACCGGCTTATCGGTCAACGATTGCGCGTAGCCGATCCAATCCACGGTCATCGGCTGGGGCCGTGCGACATCGCCGAACAGAATCGGCGGCCGCACACAGCGGGTGCCATACGACTGCACCCAGCCTGCTTCGGTGGTGGCGAATCCGTCGAGTTGCTCGGCGAAATACTGCACCATGTCATTGCGCTCCGGCTCGCCGTGTACGAGCACATCCAGGCCCAGTTTCTCCTGTAGCGCAATGACATCCGCGATTTCGGACCGCATCCGCCGCACATACTCGGTCTGATCGATCTCACCTTTGCGCAGTGCCGCACGTGCCAGCCGGATCGTCGAGGTCTGTGGATACGAACCGATCGTCGTCGTCGGCAACGAGGGCAGCCGCAGCTGCTCGGCCTGCAATATCCGTCGCTGCTGCGCGGGAGCCCGTCGCGTGGCATCGGGACCGAGCGTGGCCAGCCGCGCTCGCACCTGCGAATTATCCAGCCGAGGATCAGCGCGCCTGGTGGCCAGAGCCGCACGGACCGTGGCCAATTCATCGGCGATCGCCTCGGGCCCCGCACTCAGACCGGTCGCGAGCAACCGCACCTCGGCAACCTTCTCCGCACCGAACGCCAACCACGAGCGCAGCCGCTCGTCGAGGCCGGTTTCGTCGGCCAAGGTATAGGGCACATGCAGTAGCGAGCAGGAACTCGACACCGCAACGGATTTCGCGCACCCCAGCAGCGTGCCGAGCGTCGCCAAAGCCCGGTCCAGGTCGGCCCGCCAGACATTTCGGCCGTCGACCACACCAGCCACCAGCAGCTTGTTCGCCAGCGTGGTCGCACCTGCCACTTCGGACAGATCGGCGGCAACGGTGAAATCCAGTGCGATGCCTTCGATTTCGGTCTCGGCCAATGCGCTCGAAGCCGCACCTGGCGTGCCGAAGTAAGTGGCTACCAGTAGCGCGGGTCGATCCTTCGCGGCCGATAGTTCGGCGTAGGTGCGCCGTACCAGTTCGACCTCGTCAACGGTCAGATCGGTGACCAGAACCGGCTCGTCGAGTTGCACCCACTCCGCGCCCGCCGCGGCCAGCAGCCGCAACAGCTCCCGATAGAGCGGCACCAACTCGTCGAGGCGATCCAGCGCCGCACCGCCGCGCGCCTTCGCCAGCTTCAGGAAGGTGATGGGCCCGACCACCACCGGCCGCGCGGGCACTCCGAGTGCGAGCGCCTCCCGCAGCTCATCCAACACCTTCGACGGATGCAGCGAGAACGCCGTCTCCGGACCGATTTCCGGTACGAGATAGTGGTAATTGGTATCGAACCACTTGGTCATCTCCAGCGGTTCGACCGTAGCGGTGCCGCGTGCGGCCGCGAAATAGCGATCCAGCGGATCGGCGATACCGGCCACCCGAGGCGGCAGTGCGCCGAGCAGCACGGTGGTGTCGAGCATCTGGTCGTAGTAGGAGAAGGTGCCGATAGGGATGGAATCCAGTCCGGCGCTTTGTAATTCGGTCAGCTGATGGCGCCGTAGGCCGGCGGCGATCGCGTGCAGTTGCGTCGCGTCGATGCGTCCGGCCCAGTAGGACTCGGTGGCGCGCTTGAGCTCACGGTGCGGCCCCACCCGCGGGAGACCGAGAACCGTCGCGGTGAACGGGTTATGCGTAACAGTCACGAATTTCTCCAGTGCTGAGATCGAAGACCATCGCCCTACGAGCTAGCGGAGACCGAGTGATGTGCCGGCGCACCGACCGAACAACGGAGCCCGACAATCACACAGAGGTCCGCGCGCCCAATCCACGAGGCGGTGGCCGCCGGATACGGCGTATCCGACACGGCTGGCAGGTCTTCGGACTTGCGGGCACGGGCCTTCTGGCCGACCCCGGACGGGGCTCACCTACTGGCCGTCGCTTCCCGGGTGGATACCCAGTGCTGATGACGGCGGTCGTTCCTGCATACCGCTGCGGGACAGTCCCGGATTCTCACCGGGTTCCCTCTTGTCCGCGTATCGGATCGCCCGATCCGCGAACTCGACTCCGTAACGCGACGTCGGGGCTCCATCTCGTCTGCGCACGGCGAACCAGCTGCGTCACCCAGCATAGTCGGTCGCGCCGCCCGATTTCCGAGCCATGCCAGTCGGCACTGACGACTACCACGGATCTCTGTCCTACACGCGAGGAGTTCGCGGCCGGTCTGAGCACATACCCAACGCCGAACGTTCCCCCATGGTCGACCACCACGGAGCGAGTCTCACGAGCGAGGTTCGCGGCCCGTTTCACATCCGAATCGTCGAAGCGCATGCGACGAAGTCGCGAGTCTCGACCGTCTGGCAGGTGTGCAGCGGGTAGCGAACGACCTGCGCAGGTGTCCCCAACGGAGCAAGCCTTACGAGCGGCCCGTCTCGTATCCGAGTCGTCGAAGCGCATGCGCCGTACGCGCGGGACTCGATCATCCGGCGCGCGTGCACTTTGTGTTGAACCATCCGCACATCACCGACTACCACGGAGCGAGTCTTACGAGCGACCGTTCGCGGCCCGTCTCGCGTCCGAGTCGTCGAAGCGCATGCGACGAAGTCGCGAGTCTCGCGTCCGAGCCGTCGAGCAGCACGCCACCGGCGGCCAGCAGCAGCGATACCGGAATCGGCCACCACGGGCCGTGCCGGCCGAGCAACC
>NZ_JBFANN010000026.1:0-108735 GCF_040674855.1 Nocardia sp. NPDC049707
GCGTCCGGATGAATCCGGATTCACCGTTTCCAAGCACGACAGCCTCCGCGTCAGCCGCTTGAACCGGGATCCGCATAGAGGGGCCGAGTCGGCACTCGGACGCGAGACAGCAGGGGGCCGCGAACACGCCGCGCCGAAGGCGCGGCAAATCAAACACCGCGTAGCATCCCCGGGTGAATGGCCGGGAGAGAGAGTTAACGGGGAATGCTGGATAGGAACGTGTCACGGCGGCGGCTGATCGGGCTCGGTGCCGCGGCCGCGGCCTTCGTCGCGGGTTGCAGTACCGATAAGGGCAGTACGACTACCGCGCAATCGAGAACGACCGCGAACGCCGTTGACGTGCAGGCCATCCCCAGATCCCCGTTGCAGCAGGCGCCCGCGGCCAACTCCCCCGCGGCGGTGGCCGCCCGGCACGCGGGTGCGCAGCCGACGCGGTGGGGCATGGAGATGGATGGCATCACCAGCACTTTCGCGGCGACCGGCAAACAGATGGCGCTCACCTTCGACGCATGCGGCGGGCCGGGTAACAACGATATCGATGAGACATTGCTGAATCTGCTCATCTCCCAGCAGATTCCGGCCACCCTCTTCCTGAATAAACGCTGGATCGATGCGAATTCTGGTCGCGCCGCGCAATTGGCGGCCAATCCGCTGTTCGAGCTGGCGAATCACGGTGTGGCACACAAACCGCTCTCGGTGACCGGCCGGGCCGCCTATGAGATTCCGGGCACCGACTCGCCACAGGAGGCCGTCGACGAGGTCTGGGCCAATCACGAACGGCTCACCACCTTGCTCGGCAAACCGCCGCGCTTCTTCCGCCCGGGTACCGCGCACTACGACGATGTCGCGGTCGCGATCGTCAACGAGTTGGGTGAACGGCCGGTCGGTTTCAGCATCAATGCCGACTACGGCGCCACCGCGAGCGCGGCGCAGGTCCAGAATGCGATGAAAGCCGCCGCGCCCGGCGCGATCTCGCTGGCGCATATGCACCGGCCGAATTCCGGAACGGCCGCCGGAATGACGGCGGCGCTGCCCACACTGCGTTCAGCGGGGTTCACCTTTGTTCATCTCTGAGCACCGTTGCCATCGATAGTCCAGGTCGGCACGGCGTTGGCCCGGCGCATCGCGGGACCGAAGATCACGGATTGGAATGGACGTCTGCGGGATCGCGCCAATAGCGCGCAACCCTCGGCGGCGAGCCAGTATGGTACCGATGCGGACTTGTGTCCCGACGTCAGCCGACCGCGTGCCGGTCGCTCGAAAATCAATGGTGAGACGGATCATGGCCGTGCACCGGGCATTTCGCCAACGCGAGGTGACCGGATCGGCCCGATCCGCGCGGAAGGCGGTAGCTAGGGTGGCGCAGGGAATCTTCGCGCACACTCGATGGCGGAATCTCGAGCAGTGGCGAGTCCGCTGGAAAGTCGGTGCGGCCGTTGCGCTTCCGCTGGCCGCGGCCATTCTGCTCGGCTGTCTGCGCCTGACGGTCTTCTTCGGCGATTACTCCGAATACAACAAGGCGGCCGATCGCATCTCCGATATTCCGGCGATCACCGCACTCGAATCGGCGGCCTCGACCGTCGCCGGCGGGCAGGTTTACGGCACCACCACCGACCAGGATCTGGTCGAATTGTCAACGGCTATCACCGAAGCCACAGTGCGCGCGGGACGCAAGGGCATCGACGCGACGGTCGCCAGGGCGTTGAAGCAGATGACCGCGACCAGCGAGGTCATCCGCTCGGGCGGTAAGGGCGGCGCCGATCCGGTGAAGGCCGTCGAGCTGAACAATGCGATCGTCGCCGATGCCATCGGCACCGTGGACAAATTGCTCACCCCGATCGGCGTCGGCTCCGTCGTGGCCGCGAAAGCGCAGGTCTCCGATGTGCTGGTCGCCAAGGTCGAGGGCTTCAACTGGCTGATGGCGGCCATGTCGGCGATGCAACAGCCGTCCAAGGCCGAAGGTTTCGCTATCGCGCAGGGGCGCTTCCTGACCACGGCCGATGCGGTTGAGCGGGTACTGCCCACCGCCAAGCCCGATCTCGATCGGGTGGTGCGCCCCAACAACCTCGCGCTGAAGGGCATGATCGAGGTCGCGATGCGCACCCACGCCGTCGATCTGGCGGAAATGCGGCGGATGACCATCGAATCCCGCGATGTCTTCACCGGATTGACGCGCCAGATCGTGCAGGGCGTCATTCGCGATGTCGACGACAAGGTCGCCACGGCCCAATCCGCAGCTCTGCAGGCCTCCCTGGTGGTGCTCGGGACCGTCATCGCGGCGCTCGCACTGGCGCTGTGGGTCGCACACTCGCTGCTGCAGCCGCTACGCAGGCTGCGGGCGGGCGCCACCGAACTCGCCGAGAAGGACCTCCCGAGCGAGGTCGAGCGGATCATGCGCGGCGCTCAGCTCGCGGATATCGAGGTGAAACCGGTGCCGGTGCACACCGGTGAGGAGATCGGCGAAATCGCCCGCACCGTCGACGGTTTGCACACCCAGGCCCTCAAACTCGCCGCACAGCAGCAGCTGCTGCGCGATCAGGTCAACGGCATGTTCGAGACCATGGCGCGGCGCAATCAGACGCTGGTGGATCGCCAGCTCAGCATGATCGAGGCGCTCGAATTCGAGGAGAAGGATCCCGAGCGGCTCGGCCACCTGTTCCGACTCGACCACTTGGCCGCGCGCATGCGGCGCACCAGCGCCAATCTGCTGGTGCTGGCCGGGACGCGGTCACGCCACGATCGGTCCGGACCGATCGAGGTGCGCGATATTCTGCGCGCCGCGGTGTCCGAGGTCGAGGACTATCAGCGGGTCAAATCCGGTGCCACACCTGATGGTTGGGTCGCGGGCATCGCGGCCACCGATGTGGTGCATCTGATCGCGGAGATGCTGGAGAACGCGCTGCGGGCCTCGCCGCCCGATAGCGATGTCACTTTCGCCTACAGCCGGACCTCCGAGGGCGGCCTGCTCATCGAGGTCGTCGATGAGGGCATCGGCATGGTGGCGGAGGAACTGAACGAGATCAACGAGCGGTTGGCGACACCGACCGCGGTCACCGTCGCGACGACCCGGCAGATGGGCATGTTCGTGGTCGGCAAACTCGCCGACCGGCACGGCATTACCGTTCGCCTGCGCCGGACACATGATCGCGCGCTCAGTCCGGGAATCACCGCGAGCCTGCACATTCCGCCCGCGCTGATCGAGGTGCCGTCGCAGGATTCGGATGATCCGTCGACGCTGGAACCGTTGATTCCGGTGCATCGGGACACGCTCGGCACCAAGGCGGCGGCCGAGGCAAGCGCGGGTGTTGCCAAGCCAACGGCCAATACGGTGGCACCCTCTGCCAAGTCCGCACCCGCGGCGCGGCGGATCGGTGCGCCGCCCTCGCCCGCACCAAAACCGGCGGAGTCCACGGCCGATGTGGCCGCGGCACCGTCGGTGATCACCAGTTATGGTCTGCCGAAACGGGTTCCGGGAGTCAATCGCAAGGGACGTCGCAAGGCACGCGGGGCTGCCGCGACGTCGCCGAGCACAACCGCGGCCGGTTCGGGTCCTCCGACCGGGCCACAGGAGCGGGTGGCCGAGACGGCCTCGTTGTTCCACTCCGGAGCGGAGGATTCGGCGGAGTCCGTCGAATCCACTTCGAACGGGTCGGCGCAGCAGACCGAGGGGGGAGCGGCGCCGCCGATTTTCGCTGGCATGATGTCGGCGTGGTTGGCTGATCCGACCACAGGGGAGCTGCCGGTTCCGACAAATTGGCATTCGGCGGCGGATGAGGGCTGGTCCGCGGCAAAGCGGGCGGCGGATGCGCCGATCACAGAAAGGACAACATCCGGGCTACCGAAACGAGATCCAGGGAATCAGTTGGTGCCGGGAGGGGCCGAATCGGGGTCGGCGGCAACGGAATCGGCGGCGAGCACGCGCCGCGACCCGGATACGATCCGCACAGGATTGAACCGGTATCAACGGGGGGTACGTGACGGAAGAGCCACTGGTAAGTTGAAAACCCTTGCAGCCGAGGATGTTCGATGACCGCACCTGAACAAGCACCACCCGAAACCGCCTCCCGCGCGCTCTCGGCGAAAATCGTGATAGCCGGCGAGCTCGGCGTCGGCAAAACCACGCTGGTCGGCGCGGTTTCGGATATCGTTCCGCTGAAAACCGAAGCGCTGATGACCGATCTGGGCTCCGAAATCGACGACACCTCGGCGGTTCCGGATAAGACGACCACCACGGTGGCCATGGATTTCGGCCGGATCACCCTGAACGATGGTCTGGTGCTGTACCTGTTCGGCACCCCCGGCCAGCACCGATTCTGGTTCATGTGGGACGACCTGAGCCTCGGCGCGATCGGCGCGATCCTGCTGGTCGACACCCGTCGGGTGGACGAAAGTTTCGCCGCGGTCGACTATTTCGAGGAACTCGGACTACCGTTCCTGGTCGCGGTCAACGAATTCGAGGGTGCCCCCAAGTTTCCCGAGGAGGCCATCCGCGATGCTCTCTCGCTATCCGACGATGTCCCGGTGATGACGATCGACGCGAGGGATCGAGAGTCCGCCAAGACCGCGCTCATCACCCTGACCGGCCATGCGCTGGCGCGGGTGAAAGCCAAGAGTTAGCGAAATGGCGGCTCGTGCACCGAGCCGCCTCGCTATTCCTCGCCGAGGGAGGCGAGCCAGTCGACCGCGACGGATTCGCCGCGGTCGACGGTGAAGAAGGCGACCTCGAGGTGTTGGCCCAGATCGACGAGGCCGATCGCGGCCAGCGGTACCGGTTGGATCAGGCGCACGCGCCACGGTTTCACCTCGTCCCAGGCGCGCAGTTCGAGGTCCAGGCGCAGCACCGGGTCGTCGCGACCGGCGTAATCGGTGGCGACCGGTGTGGCGGCGAGCACGGTCGCATCGGCGCGGCGGCCGTCGGAGAGGATCTTCGAAATGCTCATCCGGCCGGTATCGGCGATATCGGGAACATAGAGCACCACGCGGTCGCGATCGCCGGGATCGACCCGGCAGCCGATCACATCACCGGGCTGCATCCACTCCAGGTCGTCCTCGCGCATCCGCTGCCGTACCCGGGTTTCATAGGGCAGCACACCTTCTACCTGCACGCGAACCCAGAAAACGTGTCCGGGTCCACTGCGCCCCGCGACGTTCGTGTCAGGCCTGGAGGCACCACGGGGCGCCGCCGAGACAGCGCTGGGCAAGGCATACGCGCGCACGAAGGGCCTCGCGAACGACGCCATCGAACTCTGCCGCACACCGAGGATGGTCGCCGAGCCGATCACCCCGCGCAGCAGCAATTCGCGCCGCTGCGCATCCGATAACGCACCCGCGCGCAGTCCGAAGTTCCGCGGTCCCCCACTGCGCGCTCGCCACCCCGAGTTAGCCGACGCCAGGTTCATGGGTGCTAACGTTAGCCGGAGTGTGGTCAGAGTCACAGCAACACCACCGTCTACCCTATTGGCCATGACCGCTGAGTTCCCGACCATTCCCGACGATCTCAAACCTGCCGACGGACGGTTCGGCTGTGGCCCCTCCAAGGTCCGCCCGGAGCAGTTGCAGTCTCTGGTGTCCGTTGGCGCCTCGGTGTTCGGAACCAGTCACCGGCAGAAGCCGGTCAAGGATGTGGTCGCGCGGGTGCGCAGCGGCCTGCGCGAGCTGTTCACGCTGCCCGACGACTACGAGGTGGTGCTGGGCAACGGTGGCACCACGGCATTTTGGGATGCCGCCGCCTTCGGCCTGATCCGGGAGCGCTCGCTGCACCTGACCAATGGCGAGTTCAGCTCGAAGTTCGCCGCGGTGGCCAAGGGCAACCCGTTCATCGGCGATCCGATCGTGGTCTCGGCGGAGCCGGGCAGTGCGCCCGAGCCGGTCGCGGATCCGTCGGCCGACCTCATCGGCTGGGCGCACAACGAAACCTCCACCGGTGTTTCGATCCCGGTGCAGCGTCCGGCGGGTTCGGAGCACGCCCTGATCGCCATCGACGCCACGTCCGGCGCGGGCGGCCTGCCGGTCAACATCACCGATGCCGATGTCTACTACTTCGCACCGCAGAAGTGCTTCGCCTCCGACGGCGGCCTGTGGGTCGCGCTGATGAGCCCGGCCGCGCTGGCCCGGGTCGAGGAGATCAAGGCCTCGGGTCGCTGGACCCCGGACTTCCTTTCGCTGCCGATCGCGATCGACAACAGCACCAAGGATCAGACCTACAACACCCCGGCGCTCGGCACCCTGCTGCTGTTCGCGGACCAGATCGAGTGGATCAACGGCAACGGCGGCCTGGACTGGGCGGTCAAGCGGACGCTGGATTCGTCGTCGCGGCTGTATGCCTGGGCCGAGTCGAGTTCCTTCGCCACCCCGTACGTCGCGGATCCGGCGCATCGCTCACAGGTGGTCGGCACCATCGACTTCGCCGACTCGGTCGATGCGGCCGCCGTCGCCAAGGTGCTGCGCGCCAATGGAATCGTCGACACCGAGCCCTACCGCAAGCTCGGCCGCAACCAGTTGCGCGTCGGTATGTTCCCCGCCATCGACCCCGAGGATGTTTCGCAGCTGACGCGTAGCATCGATTGGGTTGTCGAAAAGCTGGGGTAAATCGAGCTCGGTCATTGCGACACGCCCACTTTCGACACGCCGTATCTCCAGCGCTGCGAGTTGAATAGAGCAGATTAGCGGGGCGCGCAGGGTCTTTCGCAGATTTCCGCCCCGCGTGTCTTGCCGCCAGATCATCAGTAGTGCACTACTGTTTCGGAAAGTGGGCGGTGTCGCGAGCCGACGCGATAAGGAGGTAACGGTGCGTGAACTTCGAGTGATCGGGGTGACGCCCGATTCCACGCACATCGTGTGTATCGACACCGAGACCGGCACCAAGTACCGGCTGCCCGCCGACGACAAGCTTCGAGCCGCCGCACGCGGAGACCTTGCCCGATTCGGCCAGATTGAGATCGAGATGGAAGCAACTATGCGTCCCCGCGATATTCAAGCTCGTATCCGTGCCGGGGCATCCGTTGAACAGGTCACCGCAGAATCCGGTATGCCGCTGAGTCGCGTGGAGCGATTCGCCTATCCGGTACTGCTGGAGCGGGCCCGCGCCGCCGAACTCGCGCAGAAGGCGCATCCGGTGCGCGCCGACGGTCCGGCAGTGGAAACTCTCATCGATATCGTCACCGCCGCGTTCACCGAACGTGGGCACACACTCGAGAATGCCGAATGGGATGCCTGGAAGGACGAAAAGGGCTTCTGGGTCGCGCAATTACAATGGCAGAACGGCCGTTCCGAGATAGCGGCGCATTGGCGCTACCAGCCCGACGCGCACGGCGGCTCGGTTTCCCCGCTCGATGATCCGGCCTCGGATCTGATTGATCCCGACTTCGGCCGTGCCCTACGCGGGCTCGCCACCATCCTGCCGCCACAGGCGCAGATCGAGGCGCCCGCGGCGCCCGAACCGCCGGTAGTAGAGACACGGCCGGTGGAAACTCGTCCAACCGAGCCGCCGCGTCCGGCACGCGAGGCCGTCGCGGCACCAGCACGTCCGGCGGCGCGGACCCAGCCGACTCTGGACGAGTACTACGAGCAGCGTTCCGTTGTGGTCGCGGGCAGCAGTACCCCGGTCGGTGCGGGCGGTACGGCGGCCGCGATTCCCGCCGCCGCGAGCACGAATGCCATTCCGGCCGCCAGCAGTCCGGTCACCGCCGGGACGAATACGACTTCGGTCGCCGGTAGCGCTCCGGCCGGTGCGGCCACCGCCCCGTCCGCACCCGCTGCGCCCGCTGCAACCGCTGCGCCCGCCAAGGCCGCGAAGCCCGCAGCGGACGAAGCGCCGAAGAAGGCACCACCTACGAAGCCGGCTAGAAACAAGCGAGGAAAAGCACCGATGCCGTCCTGGGAGGACGTGTTGCTCGGAGTACGCAGCTCGGGGCACTGACTCCCGTTCCCGCACTCGGGTTCCGCGCGCATCAACTCCTGATCAAGATCAGGTGGACATGGTGGTGGGATCTCTCGTGCGATGCCGCCACAGGTTCCACCTGATCTTGATTCCAGGTCTGGGGCTGGCTGGCGTGTTCGGATGCGGAAGGTAAGACGTTGGGGCGGCAGTGCGGGTAGATTTTTTGGTGTGTTGTCGACTTGATCAGTCGACGTCGGGCAGTTCACGGTGGCGGGAGTTGCTAGCGGACGCCGTGGGTTGCTAGAAGTTCGCGGAGCTGTTTGGTGCAACCATCGGGAGGTGCCGGAAAATGCTGTCCAAGGCTTCGTCTCTCTGGTACGTCGACGCACAGGATCCGTTGGCCGTACTCCACGCGAACCACGATCCGGATCCCGAAGCCGCGCTCGCGCTGGCGAAACAGCTGCACACCGACCGCGATGTCAGGCCGATTATGGTCGGCACGCTGGGTGGGTGCGGCGGGCCGGCTGCCGACGAGGTGTATATCGGCTGTTATCCCGGGGTGACGGTGGTGTGCTCGGCGCAGGCAGCGCGGGTGCATCCGACGGCGCTGCCGGAGTTGCTGGTTCGCCCACTCGCCTCGGAGCACACCTATCTGATCTCGTTCGACGCCCATTACGGATGGGGCGCGTTCGCCCATTGGGAGCGTGGCGAATTCCGGCGCTCGTTCAGCTCGACGCGGGTGAACATCCTGGAAGACGAGGGCCTTCCGCTGGTTTGGGAACGTTCATTTTGGGCCGGTGATCATCCGGTGCGGTGGCAGGCCGGCGAACTGCCCAACCCACAAACCCTCCCTTTCGACCCACCCGATTTCGCCGACGCCGCTAATAACGAATGGCTCGGCTTCCAGTACCGCGCGCCATCCCCGGAAGGCGCACTGGTACCAGGCGATATCGCGGTCTGCGGATTCACCCTCTACCCCAAGGGCCAAGCCCCCGACCCGGCCGACCTGATACCGCTGGAGGAGCGCAACGGCGATACGAAACCGAGACGAGGTCTGCTCAATTGGCTGCGAGGCATTGATCGCGTCTCGTGAGCCGGTGCTATCGGCTTTACAAAGATCGACCGCCCACCCGACCGGCTCCGTGCCCCCCAACTGGCGGTCGTGGTCGCGCGAGCTACGAAGCCTGCTAGCTCGACAGACCGCCGATGATAAGGACGAACCAACCGAGCAGCACACCGGCGGCGCCCCCACCGATGACCCAGCGGGTCACGGGTACCAGACGCCAGCGCCACGCGGTGGGGGCGGCGCCGCCGACCGCGATCAGGTTGACCACGATCGCGAGCAGCGGATGGACGTCCGCCAGCGCCGAGCCGAACGCGTACACACCGACAGCCGTCAGCAGCGCAACCATGATCGCGACAGTGAGACCGGCGGCCCACGGGGTCGGATCCTGATACGGCTGGTAGGGCCGGTACGCGCCGTTCGGGAAGTAACTCACGGCTGCGCCTCGCTGACGCTCGGCTCCGCCGTGAGCCACGGCACGCTGTGTCTTTGGTTCACTCGCTGACGCTCGCTCACGACCGCACCCTCATGACGTCCTCACCCGTTCATAGAACGCCATGGCGGCCGCGGTCGCCACATTGAGCGAATCGGTGCCGGGTGACATCGGGATGCGGGCTCGAATATCGGTGGCTCGCATGGCTTCCTCGGTCAATCCCGGTCCCTCCGCGCCGAGCAGCAGCGCCACCCGCTCCCCCGTCATCGCCGTCGCCAGATTCACCGCTGCCGGGTTCGGAGTGAGCGCGATCAGCTGGAAACCCTTGCTCCGCAACATATCCAGGCCCTCTGGCCACTTCGGCAGTTGCGCGAACGGCACCCGCAGCACATGTCCCATCGACACCCGCACCGCACGCCGATACAGCGGGTCGGCGCATCGATCGCCGAACAGAATCGCCTCGACACCCAGTCCGGCGGCATTCCGGAACATCGAGCCGAGATTCTCGTGATCGTTCACGCCCTCCAACACCGCGACCGTGCGGGCCCGCTCGATGACGTCGGCCACGCTCAACTCCGCGGGCCTCCGAGCCACCGCGAGCACCCCGCGATTGAGATGGAAGCCGACCACCTCCGCCATTACCTCGGCTGTCGTCCGGTAGTACGGCACGTCGATGCCCGACAACTCGGCCGCGAGTTCGGCACGCCGCTTCTCCACCCCGAACAGCGCATTCGGCCGAAACCGCGAATCGAGCATCCGCTGCACGACCACCACACCCTCCGCGATCACCAGCCCCTTGCGCCCGGGCAGATCCGGCCGCAGATCCGCGGACTTCAGGTCGCGAAAGTCATCGACCCGCGAGTCAGTGGGGTCGTCGATATCGATCACTTCGGCCACCGCTACATCCTGCCGGGCGCCGACATCGCCGCGAAAACCGGTGCCGAACCGCTCGGATCCGGCGACCGCCCGACCGGAACGCTATTGGAGACAACGGGCGACAGGCACAGGCACAAGCACAAGCACAAGCACAAGCAACTCCCGACACGCGACCGGCAACGGCCGACACGCGACAAGCAACGGCCGACACGCAACGGGCAACGAGCAACGGGCAACGGGCAACGGGCAACGGGCAACGGGTGATGGCGCCGTGCTCGGGAAAGAGCCCAGTCCAACGCGTTCGTTCTGTCGTACGGACTGGACACGGCCATGAGCCCGCCGGAGCGCGGAAAATCGGCTGCGGGGTGGTCGCGCGGATGCGATCGTCGAGGGATGACGCGTATACCAGGCATCACCATTCGGTCGGCCACTGACGATGATATGGCGGACATCCAATTGCTCGGCGACACCTCGTTCGGGATGCGCAGCGACTCAGCCCGCGCGGAATTGCGGGCACGGCTCTTTCCGACCGAGGACGCGATCGTTGCCATCGACAACGGACGAGTCGTCGGACATGCCAGGTCGACCCGAATGACGCTGACGGTGCCGGGCGAACGCACTGTCGATGCTTGCGGAATCGCCGGAGTCGGGGTCGCGCCGCCGCACCGACGGCGCGGGATTCTGCGAGCCATCTACACCGAGCAGCATCGCCGCACCGAGGCGGCCGGACTCGCGCTGACCATCTTCACCGCGAGTCAGGGCGCCATCTACGGCCGGTTCGGATATGGGCCGACGATTCGGGAGAATGCGGTCTCGATCGATCGGCGGTTCGTCGAATTCCTGCCGTCGGCACCAGATCCGGGCGGCGTGGTGCTGAGCACGTTGGCCGACGCGGGCGAGCCGGTACGCGCGATCTACGACCGGTGGCGGCGCCTAGTGCCCGGTGCGCAGGTGCGTCCCGAGGCGCGATGGCACATGGAGTTCGCCGATCCGCCGGCGTTCCGCGACGGCGGCACCGATCTTTTCGCATTCCTGCACCCGGACGGTTACGCGCTGTACCGCTATCACCGTCGCGAACATGGGATGGTCGCGGTGGTCGCGGACATGCGCGCGGTGACCTCGGAAGCAGGTATCGCGTTGTGGCGGGCGCTATTCGGATTGGAACTGTGCAGCCACGTCGAGGCGGCGATCAGCGACAACGATCCGCTCCCATATCTGCTCACCGATCTGCGACTCGTGCGCACGAAGGCGCGCTACGACGCACTGTGGTTGCGGCTCATGGATGTTCCCGCCGCCCTGACCGCTCGCACGTACCTGCGCGACCTCGATGTCGTTCTCGCAGTACAGGATCCGTTCCGCAATGCGGGCGGCACCTTCGCGCTGAAGGCGCGCGACGGCATCGCCGAATGCGCACCGACCACCCGCCCACCCGATTTCGAACTCGGCATCGACGTCCTGGCCTCGATGTACCTCGGCGCATACCCGGCCCGGGTCTTCGCGGCCGCCAACCGTTTGCAAGCCAAGGACGCCGGGCGACTACGCGCCCTCGACGAGGCATTCGGCGCGGAACGCGACGCCGTGCTCGGCTGGGCCTTCTGAGCCGAACGGTCAGGCGGCCACCAGGAATTGTTGGCGCAGCCAATGAATACCTGCATAGTTGGCGACACCAATGTTGGAGTCACCAATAAAGGAGGATGCCATGTCCAGCGATACTGTGATTGCCGACCGTCTCGAGATCGCCGACCTGTTCACCCGGTTCGCCAGACTGCTCGACGAGCAGCGATGGGAGGATGCGGACACCATCTTCACCGAGGATGTGGCGGTCAACTCGCCGCGAATCCAAGTCCGCGGCATCGACAAGGTCGTCGACTACATGCGACAGGCCGAGGTCGAGGGCGAGCACACCCAGCACACGAACGCGGACCTGCTGGTGAATTTCGACCGCGACCAGGCCGCGGCGACGGCGAACTCGGTGGTGTACTACTACCGCGACGGTCGACCGCCCCACCAGACCGGCGGCCTGCGACTGGTCGGCACCGTGGTACGGACGCCCGCGGGCTGGCGATTCGAAGCCCGGATCATGCTCGCCTGGATGCACAAGGATTGATCTCGCGCGGCGCAGCATGAGCTTGGAACCGCTGTTCGGCCATCAGCGCGGACCTCGCCCGGGTTGGATCGAAGTTGTCGCTTCATCCATCCACGCGCGAGGTCGTGGTCGGCATGGGCTGGATCCCGTGCGTTGGGGCTGGTTCCGCCGGTTCGGCTGGGCCGGTATCGCCGATCGGGGATTCCCCTGAGTCGACCTCGTACTCCGGACCGATGTCCGAATATGCCGCGCGCTGGCATGCTTGATTCATGAAGCCGATTCAGCTGGTCCTCAATGTCCTGTGGCTCGTATTCGTCGGGTTCTGGATGGCGCTGGGCTACATCGTGGCGGGCATCATCTGCTGCATTCTGATCATCACGATCCCCTGGGGTATCGCCTCGTTCCGGATCGCGACCTATGTGCTCTGGCCGTTCGGACGCACCACGGTCGAAAAACCTTCCGCGGGGGTCGGTTCGATGATCGGCAACATCATCTGGTTCATCGTCGCCGGTTGGTGGCTGGCGCTCGGCCACCTGCTAACCAGCATCCCGCTGTTCGTCTCGATCATCGGCATCCCCTTCGGCTGGGCGAACCTCAAGCTCATCCCGATCTCCCTGTTCCCCCTCGGCCGCGAAATCGTGGACAGCGACCAACCATTCGGCGCCCGATAAGCCCGCGGCGGCTACGCACCTCGCCAGCAATCCGGGCAGCTTGTTCGGGTTACTCCGAGTCGTCGACGATTTGCTTCATGATGGCGACGGCGCGGGTCAGCACGAGCAGTTGTTCGTCGGTGAGAGTTGAGAGCTGTTCGGTCATCCAGGCTTCGCGGGCGCTGGCTTCGTCGGCGATCAGTGCGCGGCCGGCATCCGAGAGCGAGACGATGATCTGGCGGCCATCGGTCGGATGTGGTTTGCGCTCGACCAATCCCAGATCGCTGAGCGAGGCAATCACGCGCGTCATCGAGGGTGGCTGCACGCGCTCCTTGGCAGCCAATGCGCCCGGCGTCATCGCCCCCTCACGATGCAGGCTGGCGAGCGCGGAGAGCTGCGTCAGCGAAATCTGCGCGTCAGCGCGCCGCCCCCGCAGATGACGCGTCAAGCGCACCGCGGCGAGCGACAGCTCACCGGCGAGAGCTCGAACATCGGATGGCGTTGTCACAGAGCAGAACGATACGGGACACGCCGGCCGGTGACCCGCTGTTCCCGCGGCTACGCTGTAACTGTGCCCCAGAATGTCCCGCAGATCCCGCCGCGCTTCACCGATCCACGGCCGGTCCTCGCGTTCGGCAGCATTCTCTGGCTGATCGCTACGATCGTCGTGTGGACCAGCGATCGCTGGGAGTCCGCCCGCCCGGTGTGCCTGATGGGGCTGGGCGTCGGCCTGCTCGGCTACATAATCTTCGCGATCCAGCGCCGCAGCGCCCGTCGCGGCGACAAAGGCGCGCAAACCGGACTGTGACCGCCCGTCTCAGCTCACTTCGAACTCGGTGGTGGTGCCGGTGAAGGGGTGCAGAGCGCCGTCCGGGCTCAGGCTGTCGGCGAAGTGTCGCATGCGGTGGGTGCCGGGGGTGGCATCGGTGGGGATATCCCAGGTGAAGCGGGCCACGGATTCGGCGAGCCCCCGCTTGCTCCAGTAGAAGCGGACGGCCCATTCGCCCTCGTTGGCGACGCGGACCCAGTCGCCGGACGCATTGCGGCGCTGCACTTCCAGGAAGGTCCCGTTGCGGCGGGGGTTGTGTTTGGGGTGGGCGGAGACGAATTCGGCGGCGGCCTGGGTACCGCGCGCGTATGCGGCGGCGGGCTGGGTCAGGACATCGCCGAAACCACGGCCTGACGGTGTGGCATCCGGACCGGGTGCGGGTTGGAAGTTCGGCTGCAGGTTGGATACATCGCGGGGTGCCGGTCCGCGCGGGACCTGCCGACGGGCGGCGAAAGCCGTTGCCAGACGGGTGAATTCCTGCTGGTAGGCGGGCAATGTGTAGCGGCCGAAGAGGGTCGAACCGCCCTCGTACTGCTGGGAGTCGTACTCCTCCGGGGTGGTGACGTATTCGTGGTACGCGTTCGCGTAGCCCTGCATCAGCACCTGCTCGAGCGCAACGCCGAGCGCGGCGGCAACGGCTCGACGGATGCGCAGTCCGGCAACGATGGTGAATTCGCCACCGCCGCAAGCCAAGTAGAGCTCACCGATCCGAACAATTTGGATCGGCACCACATTCGGCACCCACGGTACCGGCGGCAAGAGTCCGAGCGGCGCAATGATCGCCTTGGGCGCCTGCGCATCCGCGAGCCAGGACGGGGCGGGCTGGCGCGGATCGCCGAGCGCATCGATGAACGGGTTGCGCACCCCCTCCGGGGTCGGGATACCCGGCAGACCCGGCCCGTCCTCGACACTGCCCGCGATGAGCGAGACACCCGCGGCGGCGGGCGCAGTGTGGCGCGGTTGGCCGTCGGGGGTGAATGAACCGTCGACGGCGGTATCGGCCAGGTCGATATAACAGAGCATTGAATCGACCGGACCGCTGATGGACTGTGCGCCCGCCAATGCAATTTTCGACGCGAGGTATTGGCGCTCGCCGATGATGCGGGTGTTATCGAACTCGTTCTCGGTCGGACCCGAACCGGGTTGCAGATTGAGATTCGGGGACATATCCCCCGCGTTGGTCTGCGCGAACGCGGCGATGAAATCGGCCGGGCCGTCGAGATAGCGAACGCCGTGCTCGGTGTGTTCATAGGAGAACGAGGCGTAACCCTTGTTATCCGCGCTGATCAGTCGGTTCTGGTTGGTCATCGACGTGTTGTGCGTGGCAAACCAGGTGATTGCGCCGACTTGTTTGCCGTCCTTGGCGAATGCCAGCGCGGTGACCGCCGGGTCGATCGCATTCGGGAAGTGCTGTTTATCCACATCCGGATTGCGTTCGAAGGCAACTCGCGATCGATTGACGCTTGCGTCGTGCAGTTCGGCGCGCCCCAGCGAAAGTGTGCCCGGTCCGAGATCGGCGTGCGCGGCGACGATAGCCTCGACAATGCCGTTCACCTCGGCGTCGTAGACCTGCTGTTGAAATCCCAGAATCGACAGGTTGTACGCGTAATCGTTGCTGGAGCCGCCACAGGTCGCATGCGAATGCGTCGAGGTGAGCAGGACGTTCTGTTCGGTGTACAGATCACCGAAGCGGCGGGCGAGTTCGAGCACGACGCCGCGATGCACGGACTGGAAAATCATGCCGTTCTCCGCGACCGCGAACACGATTCGACGCGCACCGCTGTCGATGATGAATGCGCGAGCGCGCGGGCGCAGATGGATGCCCGCGGTCTGCTGCTCGAACTGCGAATAGCCCATCATTCCGCATTCGGCGGCCGGGCCGGTGATATCGGAGAGACCGAGTCCGATCCGGTAGCCACCGGATTCGGGAGCCGCGGCGGCCGGTGCGCCGAGCGCCGCGGTCACCCCTGGCGCCGTGGCCGCGGCGGCGGCTGTCGCGAACACGGCGGAGCCCACCGCGGTTCGGGCCAGCACCGTTCTGCGTGACACCGGCATACCTGTCTCCCTTCGATCCCGTGGTGAAGCGAACCACACAACTGGACGAACGTCCAGTCCGAGATTTTCGGCCCTGCGAATTGACTGCGACGGAGTTGCGGACTTAACTCGCTTGGGTGTCCTCCCGATTGAGCGTCGAAGAACGACGGGCCCACCTTATCGAGGCAGCCATCGGCCTTGCCGAGAAAAAGGGTGTCGCGGGCGTGACCACGCGCGATGTCGCTCAGGCAGCTGGCGTTTCGCTCGGTGTGGTGCATTACTGTTTCGAAAACAAGGACGCGCTGATGACCGAGCTGGTCAAGGCGTTGTCGATGGAATTACGCGATTCCGTCGACGCCAACGAAACAGTTTGGCAAGACGTCGGAAGTGGAAAAGAAGCGCTTCAAAAATTGGTGCGCGCCGGACTGGAACTGATGTGGCTCAACATTGAAGCTACACCTGAGCGACAACTACTCACCTACGAAACCACGACATATGCGCTGCGCGAAGGGGAATCGACTCCCGCGAAACTCGCGATCGCGCGCGAACAGTACGCATTCAACGACGCCACCGTCGCCGACATCCTCGACCATGCCCGCGATGCCACCGGTTGCCGGTGGTCCGTGCCGGTGCCGACGCTGAGCCGCTTCACCTTGAATGTGATCGACGGTGTCGTGTTGCGCTGGTTGGTCGACAACGACAGCGAAAGTGTGCGCGGGCAACTGGATCTGGTCAGCGAGATGGTTGCGAACTACGCGGAGTAGGTACCGCTTTCGTGCCGGAATGCGTACGGATGCTCGATGATTCGTACGTCTTGTCGGGATCCGCACTGTTCATGGGCACGGGTGGAGAGTGCGGATTTGCGGCTGGAGCCCAAGCAATCAGGCTGGGCGGTGTGGGGTTTGGATGTGGGTGGTTGTACCTTCGCGCCACCAGGGGACCGCGACGGTGGCTTCCAAGGCACCGCGTAGGTGGATCCGGAGATCGTCGTGGAGCACCAGGTCGCCCTGCTGGTCGGGCAGTGTGAACAGTTGGCGGACAACGATTCCCAGCGGTTCGGCCGACCAGGTGCTGCGGCGGCCCTCACTCGTCACCTCAGCGGTGATCACCTCGGAGACCATGGGGAGATCGAGCAAGTTCGCGAGGGCGGATGCCGTGGCGGTATCGCCTGCTACCAGGTGATCCGCGGGCACGGCGAGGCCGAACCACGGCTGGTCGAGCACCCACGCTTCGTTGGGGTCGACGACCGCCGAGGACAGCGCGCGCACCCGCTCGGGAAGTTCGAGTTCGGTCAGGTCGAGGTGATCCACGGCGGCGGCGAGGCGGGCGTGGGTTCGGGAAACCACCTCGGGTGTAGGGGTTTTCGATGGATCGGCGAGGGCGTCCAGTAGTGCGGCGGCCAGTTCCTGGGTGATGGCATTCGGGTTCGCCAGGATCGCGCGTAACGCTTCCAGGTCGGAAAGCTCGAATTCGGGAAGTAGACCGGCGAATTCGGGATCGGCAGGGTGGCGGAGCAGGCCTAGGGGGGTGCCGTCGATGCGCGCATGTCTGCGCAACCACCAAGCCGTGTAGCCGTCGGGATCGGTGAGCAGTTCGCGGGTACGCGGACTGGATGCCAACTGCCGCAAGGCCGCTGGCCAGGACGACTCGTCGACGAGGTCCAAGTCGCGTACGGCCGCCAGTTCCGGCCGATCCTCGGGCAGACCCGACCACCAGCGCTCCTCGTCATCCAGGTGGTGGTCGGGGCCGGTGGGATCGGTTTCGGTGACAATGCTGAAATCCCAGCCGACGCCGACCGCGCGCAACGCCTCGGCACCGTAGCGATCCAGCAGATCCGTTGCGACGGTGCCGAATGGCGAATCCGACACCAGCAATGCGCTCAGCGGTGCGTAGGGGAGCAGCAATTCGTCGGCGGGGAGCAATTCGCCGGTCGTGTCGGGCAATTCGAGCAGGCCGAGCCAGGACGGGAGTGCCGACGGATCGGCATGTGCGGCGAGCCGCAGCACGGCGTCGGTGGTATCGGGATCGCCCGGCTGATCCTCCAGTTCGGCGCGCAATCCGGGATCGCTCAATAGATCCTCGGCGGTGGCCGAACGTGCGCCGAGTCGCGCGAGAAGCGGATGAACCGCCTCGGGATGCACCAAGCGAGCCCAGTGCACCGGTATGGCGACATCGAGCTGATCATCCAAAACCACTGTGCGTGGACCGGTTACCAGTCGGCCATCGGCGAGCGGTACCGCGAGCGCACCGAGTTCCTCGGCCGCCAACGGATCGACAACGTATGGCTCCAACGCCGCATACAGCGACTGCCACCACTTCGGGGACCGCTCGAGCCCGCCCGAAAGTTCCGCCAGCCGGGCCAGTCCCAGTCTGTGCACATCCAGCACACTCAGGGCCTCGGTATGTGCGCGCCCGGACAACTCGGGCGCCACGAGCGGTCCGACGATGTCATCGAGCAAGTCGGCCAATTCCCGAGTCAGACCGGTGAATACGCTCGCTCGCGTCGGAACTGCCGTTGCGTCATGGATTGTCTGTGGTGTGGACGCACGCTCGTCGCCGGGAATGTCCATGGCGGTTCGGTCGTCGATGTGTTCGGTGTCGAGCCGACCACTGTGCTCGGCATCTGTTCCTGCTGTTATGGTCCCCGAAAATGCTTGGTCCGCAGCGGAATCGGCCGACCCCGAATGCGCCCTTTCATCTTTCGGACGAGCGGTGCCGACCGGCAGCCAGGAATGCGACTGTAGCTCGCGGATCAGCGCCTCGCGAAGGATGCCGTCGGCCTCGCTGCGGGCGAAGCCCGGGGTGGGGACCAAGACGAGACGGTCGCGCGGCGGAAGTGCGCGGGCGAAATCGGCATACCCCTCGGCACATTCGACAATGCGGGCACCGGGAAGGACACGCCGACGGTCCGGCTGCATGGGAATGTCAGCGATCAGCAACGCCGGCAACGACAACTCCTCGTCGGATCGCGTGGGCGCGCGCAGCACATCATGCACGGCAGGCACCGGCCTACCATCCCGCAGCGGCAACAACCAGCGCGCCCGCGCAGTTCGGTACTCCCACCAAACCCGCCGCTGCGCCCCAGGGCCATCGATACGCAGTTCTCTGAGCCCAAGCCCTGCGGATCGGCGTGCGCTCAGATCTGCACCGAATACGAGATCTTGGGTTTCCTGCGACCCGTTCAGGTCCATCTGCTCGCCGCTCGGGTTCGCGACGGTATCACCACTGCCGTCGAGCATGCCTTCGCCGGCGTCGAAATCCTCGCTGCCTGGCAGGTATTCGTTGTTCAGATCGGTGACTGTGCTCGTGATCTCGTCGTCGCCGATGTGGATGCTCTGTAGGGCGGGCAGTTCCAGAAGGAGGTCTGCGGCCTCGGCGCGCATGGCGGCAAGGAGGGATTGGGGGTCGATGCCGGGGCGCAGGCGCAGGACGATCTCGGTGTCCGCGTCGGGTGGCGGGGTGGCCTCGGTCGGCCAGGCCAGGCGCAGGACGGGTGGCGTGAAGGTCTCGGCCGGGCCGGGGATGGTGATCGCGTTGTCGCGCAGGGCTTTCCCGGTGAGATCGTGGGAGAACCGCAGGGAGCCGGTGGTCGATCGCACTTCGATCTCGTCGCTGACCGTGCGTACGGCGGTGAAGCCGACACCGAAGCGACCGACGCTCGTGGCCGGATCCGCCTTGCCGGAGGCCCGCAGCGCGGTCAGCGCGTGTACGCCCGAAAGATCCAGCGGTGCACCGGTATTCGAGATGTGCACGGCGCGGTCGACAAGACGCACCACCACTCGCCCCGCCACACCGGCCTTGGCCGCCGCATCCGCGGCGTTCTGCGCCAACTCGGTCAGCAGCCGATCCCGATACCCCGCCCGCACCAGATCCGCCTCGGTCGCCGCATCCTCCCGCAACCGAGTAGGCGAATCACCCCAAGCCGCAAGAACCCCCGCTCGTAGCCGCGCCGTCCCGAACGGATCCCTGGCTCCGCCCTCCGCGCTCATTCCTGCAGCGATGATCCGAACTCCGGCCGAGCCGCAGCCCCGGGCCCACTGCCACCCGCAGCGTCCGTAGCCCCGCCGTCAGCGTCGTCCCGCCCGCCGTCATCATCCGCAGCCGCACTGTCCGCATCGGCCGGCTCTGCAACCGATTCCGGCTGAGTCACGGCCACTCCGGCGCTCGACTCGGTGGCAGCCGTGTCGCCTACCATGCCGATCGTCACAGTCTCGGGAACCAGCTGACCGCTCCCAGCTATTGCGCCGGACGCGACATCGGCACTCGACTCAGACTGCGAGGCTTCAGCGCTCGGCTCGGCCGAAGTGAGGACGCTCGCCGCGTCCGCGGTCGCCCCAGCCTCAGGTCCTGCCGCGCCAGCCGAACCCGCTGCGGCCGGACCGTTCGACTCGGCCTCGCCAGCCGCGCCGGGTACCACGCCGCCGATCGACTTGTCGGTCACATCCGACGCATCAGGAGCAGGCTCGACCACCGGCCCCGACTCGGCCACCACGTCAGCAGCGGGACCGAATGTGGCTGCGGCGCTGGATATGTCGGCCACATCCTGGGCAACAACATCGGGCTCACCGGAAGTGCTCGACTCTGCCGAAGCATCAACCGACCCCGCCGAACTGCGCGACTCGACCACAACATCGCCCGACACACCAACGCCCGGCTCGACCGAGGTCGGCTCATCGACATCACCCGTCGAACCACCAACAGCCTCAACACTGGGCTCACCGTCCCCGCCAGCTACGGAGACATCGTGCGCAACCGCCGTATCCGACTCGGCCACAACATCATCCGACAGGAGCGCGGCCGATTCCGCCGGGCTGGTCGAATCGGTCACAGCATCGCCCGACGCTGTGTCGCTCGGCTCGGCCACGGCTTCAGATGCGGCTCGATCATTCGGTTCGGCCACGGTCGCGGCCTTGTTGGTGTCCCAAGCGGTGGACGTCGACTCGTCCTCGGTACCGGTGACCGCATCCGGTGCGGCTTCGGTCACGGGCTTGCGCAATGCCTGCGCCGGGATCACATCGAACGCGGCGTCGTCGTATGCCTCGTACAGCGGCGATCCCCCGCCGGTCGGGACTTCCACATCGGAGTGCGCACCACAACCGTATTCGGCGTGGACTACGTGGCCGTCGGCGCCCATGGCGTTTCCGCAGACGCCGAAGGCGGAGCGGAGGGCGCCGGCGAGGGGGAGGAAGAAGCCGCAGCGGCCACAGGTGGAGGGAGCGGCCTTGGCCATATCGGTGTCGGGGCCGAATTCGGAGTACCAGCGTTCGGCGGCTTCTTCGCGGCCCTCGCGGCTGAGCACCTTGGTACGGCCGAGGCCGATTTCCAGCGCGACCTCGTCGACGGCCGGATCGCCGCTCGCGACATAGCCGGGCACCAGGCGCGGATCGTTCGCGGGCGGGGCAAGCAGGTCCCCGGGCGCCAGATCGCCGGGGCGGATGCGCTGCTCCCACGGGACGAAATCGGGTGCGACCAGCGCGTCCGGACCGGGCAGCAGCGCCGATTCGCTCACCGTCGCGTACTGCGCGCCGGGCGGGGCGGCCACCACGACCGCCCACTGCCAGCCGCGGTAACCGGGCAGGCTGGCCTCGAATCGGTGGGTTGCCGCGGCCTCGTCCTCCGCGGTGACACCGAGATGTGCGCCGACGCCGGTCGGCTCCAGCTCCAGGAGCGCACGACGGGCCACGTCGACGGCATCGGCAAGGATCGGCCGCACGCCGGACTGCGAAACAGATACTGCGCTCACGGCCTACATTTTGCCGTATGAAGCGCAATCGGCGTTCGTTGGCCATCGTTGTCCTGGTCAGCCTGCTCGGAACCACTGGATGCGGCAGCTCCGGAGACGATCCGCCGCGACTGCGCATCGAAGTGGTCGGCACCCGTCCGCACGATCCGCGGGCGTTTACCGAGGGTCTCGAAGTCGACGGCACCGTGCTCTACGAATCCACCGGCATGCCGGGCGCGTCGGGCGTGCGCGTCACCGACCTGACCACCGGCGACGAATTGACCCGATCCGAACTGCCCGCGCCCTACTTCGGCGAAGGCGTCACCAAAGCCGGTACCACCCTGTGGCAGCTCACCTGGCGGGACAGGGTGGCGATCGCCCGCGATCCGGTGACACTGGCCGAACGCACCAGGGCTTCCTACGACGGCGAGGGCTGGGGCCTGTGCACCCGCGCGAACACAGTGGTGATGAGCAATGGCACCGATACCCTCACCTTTCGCGATCCGGTCACCTTCGCCCCGACCGGCACCGTCACCCTCACCACCCGAAATCGCGCCAAGCTCAACGAACTCGATTGTGCCGCCGACGGTTCCGTCTACGCCAATGCCTATCCGACCGACGAGATCCTGCACATCGACCCCGAAACCGGCCGTGTCCTCGCGGTCATCGACGCGAGCGGACTGCTACCCGCGACCGTGCGCGCGGGCACCGATGTGCTCAACGGCATCGCCCAACTGCCCGGCACAGACCACTTCCTGATCACCGGCAAATACTGGCCGACCATCTTCGAGGTCCGATTCGTGCCGGAGTAAGTGAGCGCAGCGAGCGAACCATCAACACAGCCGAGCACTCGCCATGCCCGGTCCGAGCGCCAGCGAGGTGGAGGCACGAGCCACCAGGTCACCTTTCCGGACGGGTTGGACCGGCAAGTGAACCCAAGTCGCCGATGTACGACAGAATTGGGGTTGTGACTACTCCCCGCGATCCCTCCGGTTCCGACCGTGGTCCGTGGGATGGCGAGGAGTCCCCACCGGTCCAGCGTCACCCTGGTTACAACCGCTACCCGCCACCCCACACCGCACCCCATCGGTCCTCGCTTCCGCCCCTGCCGCCCGAACCGCCGCAACGCCGCGAACCACCGCCGACCAAACCACTGCCCGGCGGTTCCGCGAAACCGGCAGACCCGCCCGAGCCCGAAATCCGAGCCGAGCCGCCGCGCATACCCCGCAAGCTGACCGTCACCCGGGTCGCCGCCATGCGCGGCCGTGAACTCACATCCCGCGGCGTCGCCACCTTCCAGCGTGCCGCCAAGGCCGACGGTGCCGATAAATCCGGCCTCACCGCGCTGACCTACGCCACCATGGCGAATTTCGCGCTGGACGCCGCGATCGCGGTGGCCCTGGCCAACACCCTGTTCTTCGCAAGCGCGACCGCGGAGAGCAAAACCAAAGTCGCGCTGTACCTACTGATCACCATCGCCCCGTTCGCGGTGATCGCCCCGCTCATCGGACCGATGCTGGACCGCCTGCAGCGCGGCCGCCGCCTCGCACTTGCCACCTCGTTCGGCCTGCGCGCGGTGGTCGCGGTGGTGCTGATCATCGCCTTCGACAGCTGGGCGCTGTACCCGCTCGCCCTGTGCATGATGATCGGCAGTAAATCGTTCTCGGTGCTCAAGAGCGCGGTGACGCCGCGCGTGCTGCCACCCGACATCGATTTGGTGCGCACCAACTCTCGGCTCACCGTCTTCGGTCTGGTCGGCGGCACCATCGGCGCGGGCGCGGTCGCCGCACTCGCCGCCGCGATCGCCGGCTCCAATGGCGCACTGGTACTGGCCATCGCGATCGCGATCGCGGGCACCTACCTGAGCCTGCGTATCCCACGCTGGGTCGAGGTGACCGAGGGCGAGGTCCCGGCGACCCTCAGCTATCACGCGAAAACCGAAGTGCTCAGTCCGGCAACCGAAGCCACGGTGCCACCGCGCAAGCGCAGGCAGCCGCTCGGCCGCGCGGTCGTGACCGGGCTGTGGGGCAATAGCGCCATTCGTGTCTTGACCGGCTTCCTGACGTTCTATGTTGCCTTCGTCGCCAAGGCCACCGAACACGGCGGCTGGCAGCAGGCCGCCATGCTCGGCGTGGTCGGTGTGGCCGCGGCGGTCGGCAATTTCGTCGGCAATGCGACCGGCGCCCGGATCAAACTCGGCAAGCCATCACTGATCGTGCTGGGCTGCACCGCCGCCTGCTGCGCGGTAGCCCTGCTCGCGGTCTTCCTCAACAATCTGCTCGGCGCCGCATTGGCGACCCTGGTCGCGGCGGGCGCGAGCGCACTGGCGAAGGTCTCGCTGGATGCTTCCATCCAGGACGATCTGCCGCCGGAATCGATCGCGTCCGGCTTCGGCCGGTCCGAAACCGTACTGCAGCTCAGCTGGGTCCTCGGCGGCGCTGCGGGCGTGCTGATGCCGACCACCTATTGGCAGGGCTTCGCGTTCATCTCCGCGATCCTGCTGTTCGGGCTGCTGCAGACCTTCATAAGCGACCGCGGCCACTCCCTGCTGCCCGGCCTGGGCGGCCATCGCCCGGAACATGCGGAGCAGGAAGTCGCACCACCCAGACACGCCGACGCCGACCGAGCCCCGCAACGCGGCCGGGAACGCGATAGCGACACTAAGCACATGCAACGAGGCACAGGAGATCCGATCTGTGAGTGAGCGCAGCGAACGAACCAGAGGCAGAGCAACTCTGTTCGCGACGAAGCCGAGCACCAGCGAGGCGCAGTCGTGAACAAGCCGAGTACTCGCACTGTCGTCGCGCTATGCGTGGCTGCCCTACTGGTGTTCACCGTCGCGTTCGTCGGCGTGTTGACGGTGCTCGTCCGCCGGGCGAACCACCCCGACCCGACCGTCACCGCGTACGCCCACGGCAAGACCGTCACGGTGTCCCCATTCCTGTACTGCACAGTGAAGATGGAGAACTGCAAGTACGGCGAGACCGCCACCCTCGACGTCCCCGCCGGATATCCGTTGCAGCTGTCCCTGCCGAAGAGGATCGCCGACGCGCCCTGGCTGGCGCAGCTGGTCTACGTCACGCCCACCGGCGAGAAGGTGGACCGGGTGGTGAGCCGCAACAACTTTCCCGAGGGCGCCCTCGCTATCACCATCGATTCGAAGCCGGAGCCCGAGTTGCGGCTCGTCGGTGTCGAATTGCAGCTGCCGATCCTCGCGCGCGACGAGACCGGCCGGGAGTTCTACGTTCCGCACGCGGCTTGGTCGATCAGTACCTTGTCGTAGCGACTGCTTGCAGGTCGCTCGAAAGGGTCAGTAGCGACAGCTTGCAGGTCGCTCGAAACGGTCGGCAGCGACTGCTTGCAGATCGCTCGAGGGTCAGCCTGAAAATGATTCGCGCGCTGCTCGGTAGGCCGGGCAGCGCGCGAAATGCGTTATCCGCGAACGTCAGTGATCGAGTTCGCGCGCGACCGCCCGCACCACTTCCGAAATGCGCTGCGCGGTCTTGCGATCCGGGTACTTGCCCTTGCGCAGATCCGGCTGCACCTTGGCCTCCAGCAGGGTGATCATGTCCTCGACCATCCCGTGCAGTTCATCCGGTGTGTGCTTGCGCGCGACCGGTTCCTTGTGCGCCCCACGATCGCGGTCCTGGCCCTGACGGACCGAGGGCGGCGATTCGAGCACCTTCAGACTCAGCGCCTGCGGCCCACGACGACCGGCGGCCATGCCGAATTCGACGCGCTGACCAGGCTTTAGCCCATCGACGCCAGCGGGCAGCGCGGACGAACGGACATAGACGTCCTCACCCTCGTCCTGGGAAAGGAAGCCGAAGCCCTTTTCGACGTCGTACCACTTCACCCTGCCGGTCGGCACTGCACTCACCCGTTCGTCATCGAAACTCGGGCCCCAGCGGCCCGAGCACATCCGTCTGCCCAGGTGCCCGTCCGGCATACCGCCTCGGACAGCTCCTGTCAGTTTGCGAAAAGAACGCGCCCCACAGCTGTGCAGGACGCGATTGGCACCGAGTCTACCCCGGTGCGAATAACGCAAGCACATCAGTTTTACGGTCGAGCAGTGACGAACCCATCCGCGCCACCGCCCCCGAGCCGCTCACCGCGCCGCGCGGGCGACCGGTTGCTGTACGTGGCACTCGGTCTGTTCGCGATCGGCTTGCTCGCGATCGTCGCCATATTTCTGACGCCGGTCCTCAGTGATTCCGCCCCGGGTCTGTGGCTGTATCTGCTGGCGATGCTGGCACCGCTCGGCTTCTTCTGCGCGGTCGTCTTCGCACTGTGGTCCGGCCGACGATCGCGGTAAACCGTTTACCCTCGCTAATCGTTACCGAATCCAGGATGTGATCCTCGTCACATTACGGCGCGATAACGAAGCGGCGGCGGCCGGCGACCGGTTCGTCCGCACCAGCTCTCAACTGCGCGGAAGCGTCTCCGACGCAACCGATATCGGTCCGAGACCCAGGCAGACCCGCCGGTTACCAAATAGTGATTTTTCTCGGCAATCGTCGTACGGTCTTACCCAGCCGGGACAACCGGCAACCACCGGCCCGCCGCATCGAACCTCGCCCCGCGGGTACCGGAACCCCAAGGAAGCAGGGGTGAGGGCGGGACGGACGACCTCTCCGTCCGGACCACTTGCAGATGCGTACGAGAGGCAGACGAACCCGCAATGAGTGGACGCCATCGCAAGCCAACCTCCACCGGGCGCACCGTAGCCAAGGTCGCCGTCACCGGCGCGATCATCGGCCTCCCGGGTGTGGCACTCGCCGGAAACGCCAGCGCGGCACCCGACTCCGACTGGGATCAACTCGCACAGTGCGAGGCCGGCGGCAACTGGGGCATCAACACCGGCAACGGTTTCCAGGGCGGACTGCAGTTCTCGCCCAGCACCTGGAACTCCCATGGTGGCGGCGAATACGCCTCGACCGCCAACCAGGCCTCCCGCGAACAGCAGATCGCGGTCGCCGAGAAGGTCCTCGCCAGCCAGGGCTGGGGCGCTTGGCCCTCATGCTCGGCTTCGCTCGGCCTGAGCAGCGCGTCAACCCCGCGCTCCGCTCCCTCCTCCCCTGAGACCCCGCGCTGGAACCCGGTGCCCGCCGCTCCGCAGCAGCAGCAGCAGGCCGCCGCCGACCCGAGCCAGCAGGTCTTCGACGCGATCGACCGCGCCGTCGCCGTCGTACAGGGCCAGGGCGTGCAGATCCCGCAGGAAGCCCTCGATTTCTTCAATGCCACCAAAGGCACTCAGCTCGACCCGGGGATCGTGAACTTCTACGAGGCGAACAAGGGCCTGCTGCCCTCCTGATTCGCCACGAAGCAGCGTTCGATTTGCGGCTCTCGCGGGTCCCTCCGTGGTTACGCTCCGCTACCGCCTCCGGGCCCGTCGCTCACGCCGCAGACCATACGAAGAAGGTCCCCGCATCCGAGATGATGCGGGGACCTTCTTCGTATCCGCGGGTTTTCCGTACGGGCGCCGAGCGGTGTGCCGCTCAGCGGTTGATCACCGTATTCGGGTGCATGTACGGCAGCTGATCGGCCGGAACCGGAAATTCGGTGTCCTCACCGAACGGCGAGAGCCCACCGGAACGCGTCGACGAAAGTTCGGTGACCGCGTGGCCACCGTCCTCCACCGAGGGCCAGCCATTGTCGACATAGGGTTTTTTCGATTTGTTCACCACGACCACATTGTGGCATGCGAGCGACCCGCCAGCACTGCGCCCTCCGCTGCTGCCCGCGCCCGGCGACGGATACACGACATCCACTAGGCTGACAAAATCGACAATATTCGGCCTGCGACGCAACGACTGATCTCGAGAGCACATGGGTAACTCGTCGGGGACGCCCAAAGCCGGACCGGGCACACGACCGCCAGCCCGCAACGGCAGTCACGCAGCACCCACGACCGGCAAAAGGCCCGGGGAGCCTTCGATCGAATCCCTGGCCGGGTGGCTCGCGGCCCGCCGCGATGCGCAGCTGGTGGCCCTGCTCGAACTCCGGCCCGATCTGGCCGTGCCACTGCCCTCCTCCATGGCGGTGCTCGCGGCCCGCGCCGAGCAGCGCGCGTCGGTCCTGCGTGCCAGCGATGACCTGGACACACTCGAGTTCGCGATCGTGGAAACCCTTGCGGTGCATCGGGCGACGGGCTCCGGCGGGACACCGATGAGTCGCAAGGCATTGCGCGTGCGATTGAAAGATCGGGTGAAGGTCGCGGCGATCGATGCCGCGCTGGCCCGGCTGTCCGATCGTGCGCTGGTCTGGAACGACGGTGACGACCTCCATCTGGTCCCGGCCACCGCCGAGGCGCTACCGTGGCCGATCGGCAGCACCACCGAAATTCCGGATGCGCTGACCGAGCCCGAGGTGCTCACGGCCCTCGCGGCCGTTTCACCCGCTGAACGCGCGCTGCTGGACAAGCTGGCCACCACGGGCCCGCGCGGACGCACCAGGGACGCCGCATCGGGCACACCGGCCGACCGCCCGATCCAGCAATTACTCGCCCGCCGATTACTGCACTGGATCGACGACGAGACGGTCGAACTCCCGGTCACCGTCGGCCAGGTGTTGCGCCAGGAGCCGGTGACCCATCCGCACGCGTTGAAACCACCGGAGCCGGCACCGGCGAAGCACACCCCCACCGAAGTGAATGCGGTCGCGGCGGGCGAAGTCGGCGAGCTGCTGCGGCACTGTGCCGACATTCTGGAGGCGCTCGGGCAAGCACCCGCGCCCGCATTGCGCGCGGGCGGGCTCGGTGTGCGGGAGTTGCGCCGCATCGCCAAGCAGACCGGTATCGACGAACCGCGCGCCGGACTGCTGGTCGAACTGCTGGCCGCGGCCAAACTCGTCGAGAAGGGTACGCCCGACCCGCCACCGGAATTCGACTCCACCGACGACTTCTGGGCGCCAACACCGGCCGCCGACGGCTGGCGGGACGCACCGCCGGCGCGCCGCTGGGTGGCGCTGGCACAGGCCTGGCTGGACCTGGACCGCATGCCGTGGATGATCGGCATGCGCGACGCCAGTGACAAACCACTGGCGGCATTGTCGATCGAACTGCGCGCCCCGCACGCACCACGCGGCCGACACACCGTGCTGAATCTGCTGGCCGAATATCCGACCGGCACCGCACTCGACCCCGCCGGTATCGGCCGGCTGCTGGCCTGGCGGCAACCGCGGTGGCGCAGACACTTTCGCGCCGAGGCGGTCGAGCACACGCTGGACGAGGCCGCGGCGCTCGGTTTCCTCGGACGCGGCGCGCTCGGCTCACCGGCACGGGCACTGCTGCACGGTTCCCCGGCCAGTGCGTCCGATGCCGAGGCCGAGATGGAAGCGGCGCTGCCGGAACCGATTGATCACGTGCTGGTCCAGGCGGATCTGACGATCATCGCGCCCGGTCCGCTGACCCCGGAGCTACAGAGCCGAGTAGCACTCGTGGCCGATATCGAATCCGCGGGTGCGGCAACGGTTTACCGGATCAGCGAAACATCGGTGCGGCGCGCGCTGGATGCCGGGATGACCGCGGCCGAACTGCATACGCTATTCACCACGCATTCCCGCACCCCGATCCCGCAATCGCTGACCTATCTGATCGATGACGTCGCGCGCAGGCACGGCCAGCTACGGGCCGGTATGGCGCAGTCATTCGTCCGCAGTGACGATCCGACACTGCTCGCACAGGTACTGAGTTCGCCGGTGGCTAGCGAACTCGCGCTGCGAGCCATCGCACCCACCGTCGCCATCGCCCAGGCCCCACTCGGCGAATTGCTCGAACGGTTGCGCGCGGCCGGATTCGCACCGGCCGGTGAGGATTCCGCGGGCACCATTGTCGATCTACGCCCGCGCGGCGCCCGCATCGCGGTGCGCCCACATGCCAGGCAGCCGTACCGTCCGACGCCGCCGAGCACCGAACAGCTCACCCTGCTCGTCGCGGAACTGCGCGCGGGTGAGCGGGCCGCCAGCGCCCGCCATGGCCAGTCGGTGCGCCCCGACGGCACCAGAACCAGTACCGCCGCAACCCTGGCGCTGCTGCAATTGGCGGCGCGGGTGCGGCGGTCGGTCAATATCGGTTATGTCGACGCCAGCGGCGTCGCGTCACAGCGCGTGGTCGAACCGTTGAAGGTCGGCAACGGCCAGCTCGACGCGCTGGACCCGGTGACCGGCGCGATCCGGCATTTCACCTTGCACCGGATCGCGTCGGTCGCTCTACTCGAGTAGATCAGCCCTTGGTGGCGCCGAGGCAGAAGGTCACCTTCGGGTCCGGAACGGTCACGAAGCTGGTCGCGTTCATGCCGCACTGCAATTCGTCGGCCTGGCCGTCGATGCGCTGGATCACCTTGAAGGTGGCTTCGGAGGAAGAGCAGTCCACGTACTTGTACGGGTTGGTGCCGACATCGGCATAGCAGCTGCCCTGCTTGAAGTTCGGCGCGAGGCACATGTGGGCCTGGCCGCCACTGACCAGATCCTCGGTGTAGGTGGTGTATTCGGCCGCGCAATCGAGCTTCTTGTCTGCGGTCTGGAAGACCTTGTAAACCGCCTTCGGCGAGGAGCAGTCGACCGGCTCGGACTTGGTGGCCGATGACGAGCTGTCGGTGACATTGATGCACTCACCGACCTTCGCCTTGGCGGTATCGGACTTGCTTGCATTGTCGACCGCCGAACAACCGGTCACCACGGCCACCAATGCGCCCACCGCCAGGAGGGCGAGCACAATGCGTGCCAGCAGCCTCATTCCTGGGAACTTCAACGTGAAACCCTCTCTAACCGAACCTGTTCACGCAAGTCGTGAACGCGGTGAGGATACCGCCACGGTCACCCGAATCGCATCAGCGGTTCGGACGACCGACCAAACCCGAAGCGCGGCTCAGTACAGCCCGTAGAGTCCGGTCAGCCCCATCAGCGCGAGGCCGACGAATTTCGGGATCAGGTTGACCAGGACCATGATGCCAGAACTGTTCACTATCAACGCCTTTCACACTACGAACACACGGACGTTTGTCCAGTATGTGCACTCTGTCGCTTCCGGAGACCCGGTCGTTACGCTTGGCAAGCATGAGGCTCGAAGAGGTCGCCGTCGACTTGTACGGACTCGACCCTGGTGAGTTCATTGCTGCCAGGTCGGTACGTGTGGCCGAGGCCAAGGATGCGGGCGATAAGGAACTCGCGACCGCCGTCGGCAAACTGCGCAAGCCGACGGTGGTTGCCTGGACAGTGAATCTGCTGGCCCGCTCCGCGCCCGATGACGTCGATGCGCTACTACAGCTCGGAGCCGCGCTGCGTGCTGCGCAACGGGAATTGTCCGGAGATCAATTGCGCGCATTGACCACACAGCGGCAGCAGGTGGTCAATGCGCTCGCCAAGCGGGCGGGCGCACTGGCCGCCGATCGCGGACATCCCCTCACCGAGGGGGCGCTGCGTGAGGTGGGCCAGACACTTACCGCCGCACTGGCCGACGACGCGGTCGCCGAGCAGGTGCGCAGCGGAACATTGGTGACATCGGCGAGTTATGCAGGTTTCGGACCGAGTGGTGCCACACTCACCTCGGTAAGTGGAACGGGCACAACGGAGTCCGCCGAACACGAAGCCGGGGACAACGCACGCCAGGAACTCGATGATGCATGTGAGATCCTCGAATCTGCCCGTGCGGCAAGGGATTCAGCACAGGACGAAGCCGATTCGGCGGCAAACCGGTTGGCCGAGAGCGAATCCCGCATCGTCGCATTGCGCGAAGAGCTGGCACACGCCGAACAGCAGCAGCAGTTCGCACGTACCGCCGATCGTGGTGCGCAGGAGCAATTGCGCGCGGCCCAGAAACAGCTCGATCGGGCCGAGCGCCGGGTGGAACGGGCCCGCCATCGCATCGACTGAATGTCAGCCGCGCAGTGCGCCCGGGTAGAGGTATTCGTCCGGGGGCAGTGCGGTGCGGTTCAGCCAGGCGTCGAAGAATCCGCTCAGGTCGGTAGGGGATTTCGACTGCATGAAGGTGCGGAACTCCGGCATCGAGGCATTGCCGTAGGCATGCGCGGCGTTGAATTCCCGGACAGCGGCGAAGAATACGTCGTCGCCGAGTTGTTTACGCAGGGCGTGCAGGAACAGCGGACCGCGATAGTAGACGGAGGTGAATTCATTTCCGACGCCCGGGTTTTCCAGCGGGATATCCCAGAATTTCTGGTTGGAACCGTATTGCCGAATGGTCTCGCGGTAGCCCGCGTCGACGTCCTTGCCCTCCATTCGCTCCGGCCACAGATAGTCGGCGGTGTAGCTGGCGAAGCATTCGTTGAGGCAGATATCGGACCATTGCCGCACCGATACCGAATCACCCCACCATTGGTGCGCGATTTCGTGCACTACAGTCTGCAGATCGGTCCACGGTGCGTAGATCGGGCGGGTTTGGGTCTCCAGTGAGAACTCCAGATCCGCGTCGACGTAAATGCCACCCGCGGTGTCGAACGGATAGGGGCCGTAGAGCGTTTCCGCGAAATCGAGGATTTCGGGCAGGCGCTGTTCGGTATCCCGGTTGCGCTCCGCATCCGGAGCGAATGCGCTGATCAGCGGGGTGCCGTTGGCGCGGCGCTGCTCCAAGTAGCTGTAGTGATCGATCGCGATGGTGGTCAGATACCCGAGCACCGGTTGACGCGTTTCCCATGTGACGTTGCGCTTGGCACCGGTGACCGCGTTCTCGGTGCGCACCCCGTTGGAAACCACCTCCCATTCCTCGGGAACCGACGCGTGCAGGGTAAAGGTGGCCTTGTCCAGCGGGGTGTCGTTGAGCGGATACCAGGTGGTGGCCGAATGCGGTTCCCCCGCGACGAAAGCCCCACCGCTGGGCGCATAGGTCCAGCCCGCGCCCTCGGTATTCGTGGCCTGCCCGGCGTAGTCGACGGTCACGGTGAAGGGCAAACCGGGCAGCAGCGGCAGCAAAGGGGTCAAGGTCAGTTCGTGCGCACCATTGCGATCGAAGGCGGCGGGCAGGTTGTTCACCGAGACCATGCGCACATCCGGGCCGTCGAAGTCCAGATTGAACATCCGCAGCGGCTGCGTGGCGATGGCGTCGATCTTGGTCGTACCGGTGAGCTGATGACTGGGCGGGTCGTAATCGATGGTGACCTCGTAGTGGCCGACATCGTAGCCACCATTGCCGTCCAGCGGGTAGTACGGATCGTCGAGACCCGGCGCGCCGACGAGCGGATCGGCATTCGCCGGAACCGGGGCGGCGACCAGCGCGCCGATCACGGCCACACACAACCAGCCGGCCAACCTCATACGACCACCACCCTTTTCATGGCCCCACCTGACCTCGGTGGATGGTAGTCGCTTCAGTCCGCGCTACCGCTCAGCGCCACCGACGCGCCGAGGCCGAAGATCATCGCACCACCCACACCACCAACCGCCTCCAGTCGTTGCGGCGAACGGGCGAACCAGGCGCGCGCCGATGCGGCGAGCAGGCCCCACGCGCTATCGGAGACCAGCGCGATCGCCAAGAAGATGCTACCGAGGATCAGGAACTGCAGCGGCAACGAACCCGCCGACGGTACGGCGAAATGCGGCAATACCGCCGAGAAGAAAACGATCGCCTTGGGATTGGTCAGCCCGACGAACACGCTCTGCCGAAACACCTTGGCATCGACGGGGTCCATCTGGGCGTTCAGCGCCGCCCGCAACGCCTTGCGCTCGCGAATCGCCTGGACCCCGAGGTACATCAGATAGAGCGCACCGGCGAACTTCACCACGGTGAGCGCGAGCGCCGAGGCCGCGAGCAGGGTGCCGAGCCCCACCGAGACCAGCAGTAGCGCGAGGAAAACGCCCGCGGAGTGACCTAATACCGAGACCAGGGCGGCGCGGCGGCCGAGTGCGAGGGCCCGGCCGATGGTGAAGAGCACACCGGGTCCAGGGATGACGATGATGACGATCGATGCGGCGATGAAAGCCAGCAGGTTGGACGCCGGAACCATTTACCGAGTGTATTCGGCGGCGCAAGTGAATTCGGCTGATCAGGAACCCAGGTTATCGGGGAGCTGGTGCGGGTCGAGCAGCAACCGTTTGGCGGAGGTGCGCCGCACCTTGTCGGCGAGGTCCAGATTATCGGTGAGCAACCGCCACTCGACCTCGCTGATGGCCGCGCGCGCCCGATCGATGACCGCACCGTCGCGGGTACCCCAGGCGATCGGCATGGCACTGACCGACTGCCAGCGCTCGCCGACCTGACCCGGCGCCCGATCGGTGCGCACCGCGACCGACGGCACCCGTTCACCCGCGCGCTTCTCATGCCCTGGCAGATCCCTGACCTTCCTGATCACCAGGGCATAGCGCGGGTCAGGGGTCTCCGGTTTCGAGACATCGACCAGTGCGAGCAGCACCACCCCACTCGGATGCGTTTCGGAGACGACCGCGGGGACCAGCTCACCATCGGCATAGAGCTTGTCGATGTTGGATCGATGCGGTGTCCAGAACGCCACCCACAGCGCGACCACCGCGCCGAGTGCGAATGCGACAGCCAACAGATAGGCCCACGGATGGTTCAGCCAGATCAGGAGAGTGGTGCCGGTCGCGGCGACGACGGCAGCCGCGATCGCCATGACACGCAGTCGACGTAGGTCGGCGAAGACTTCGTTGACCGCATGGGCGTGCTGCCGATCCACCGCGAATTCGAAGCGTCGCACGTCTCATTCCTATCATCCCCAACAGACGTATCGGAGCTGATTCCGCCGCTCATCCGATGGCCGGTCCCAGCAAGTCATCGGCATCCGTAATGCGATAGGCGTAACCCTGTTCGGCCAGGAAACGCTGCCGGTGCGCGGCATATTCGGCATCCAGGGTGTCACGTGCGACGACCGAATAGAAGTGGGCTTGGCCACCATCGTGTTTCGGCCGCAACAACCGACCGAGCCGTTGCGCTTCTTCCTGGCGCGAACCGAATGTTCCCGAAACCTGTACCGCGACAGAGGCTTCGGGCAAATCGATGGAAAAGTTCGCAACCTTGCTCACCACCAGCACCGGAATCTCACCGCGCCGGAAGGCATCGAAAAGTTCTTCGCGCTCTTTGGTTCTCGTCGACCCCTGAATGACCGGCGCGTTGAGATCCGCGCCGAGTTCATCGAGTTGATCCAGATACGCACCGATAACCAAGGTCTGCGCATCCTTGTGCTGGGCCAGAATCGACTCCACCACAGGGATTTTCGTGCGCGCGGTCGAACAGAGCCGGTAACGCTCCTCGGGCTCGGCGGTGGCATAGGCCATTCGCTCGGCATCGGTGAGGGTGACCCGAACCTCGATGCAGTCCGCGGGGGCGATCCAGCCTTGCGCCTCGATGTCCTTCCACGGTGCGTCGTAGCGCTTGGGGCCGATCAGCGAGAACACATCGCCCTCGCGGCCGTCCTCGCGCACCAGGGTCGCGGTGAGACCGAGCCGACGCCGCGATTGCAGATCGGCGGTCATGCGGAAGACCGGGGCGGGCAGCAGGTGCACCTCGTCATAGATAACCAGGCCCCAATCCCGGCTGTCGAAGAGTTCGAGGTGCTTGTACTCGCCCTTGGTGCGGCGGGTGATGACCTGATAGGTGGCGATGGTGACCGGACGGATCTCCTTGCGCTCACCGGAGTATTCGCCGATCTCATCCTCGGTCAACGAGGTTCGCGCGAGCAGCTCACGCCGCCACTGCCGTCCGGCGACGGTATTGGTGACCAGGATCAGCGTCGTGGCCTGCGCCTTGGCCATCGCAGCCGCGCCGACCATCGTCTTGCCCGCACCACACGGCAGCACGACGACACCGGAACCACCGGCCCAGAACGAATCGGCCGCCATCTCCTGGTAATCACGCAGATGCCACCGGCCGCCGGTGTAATCCAGCTCGATCGGATGTGCCTCGCCGTCGACGTAGCCCGCCAGATCCTCGGCCGGCCAGCCGATCTTCAGCAGCATCTGCTTGATCCGGCCGCGCTCGGACGGATGCACGATGACGGTGTCCTCATCCACCCGGGCGCCGAGCATCGGGGCGATCTTCTTGTGCCGCAGCACTTCCTCTAGCACCGCACGATCCAGACTGACCAGAGTCAGCCCGTGCGCCGGATTCTTCACCAGCTGTAACCGGCCGTACCTGGCCATGGTGTCCACGATGTCGACGAGCAGTGGCTGCGGCACCGCATATCGCGAGTAGCTGACCAGGGCATCCACCACCTGCTCGGCATCATGCCCCGCGGCCCGCGCATTCCACAGCGCCAACGGCGTCACCCGATAGGTGTGCACATGCTCCGGCGCCCGCTCCAATTCCGCGAACGGCGCAATCGCCTGCCGCGCCACCCCGGCCAACTCGTGGTCGACCTCCAAGAGCAGCGTCTTGTCACTCTGAACGATCAGCGGACCGTCCGTCACAGCTCCGCCTCGCTGGCGCTCGGCTCCGCTGCGACCGTTGGTGCTGTGCCTATGGTTCCCTCGCTGCGCTCGATCACGATCTCTCCTCGTATACGGCGTCCGGCTCATTGCCCGATCGCTCGTGCGACTCCGGTCCATTCTCCCCGACACCACCGACAGTCCGTCGGATGCGGCATCGACCGGCCCGACGGGCGTAGCTCGCGTCGGCTCCGCACATACAGCGTCCGAGCGGC
The DNA here is from genome assembly GCF_040674855.1 of Nocardia sp. NPDC049707. NCBI lineage: Bacteria > Bacillati > Actinomycetota > Actinomycetes > Mycobacteriales > Nocardiaceae > Nocardia > Nocardia sp. NPDC049707. The sequence goes on from NZ_JBFANN010000026.1 coordinate 36,176, forward strand.
CTGTTTTGTTCCGGGACGAACGTGCTGACCGGCCATTCTCGTCCGGATACCGCTGGATCGGGACCCCGCGGACCCGGCCGGTCCACCGCCACGCAACTGGACCGAGACGGGTGCGCCGTGTGTGCGTGAGGATCGGGGACATGATCGAAACCACGGCGATTCTGGGTGTGGCGGCGGCCGCGTTGGGCATGGTCCTGACGCCGGGACCGAACATGATGTATCTGGTGTCGCGCAGTGTTTCGCAGGGGCGGCGGGCCGGATTGGTCTCACTCGGCGGGGTCGCGGCGGGGTTCGGGGTCTATCTGGCAGCGGCGACGGCGGGGATTACCGCGGTATTCGCCGTCGTGCCCGGCCTCTACCTGGCGGTGAAGTTGGCGGGTGCCGGATATCTGTTATGGCTGGCCTGGCAGGCGGTGCGGCCCGGCGGGACCTCGGTATTCGCGCCGGCGGAGTTGCCAGCGGATCCGACGCGGCGATTGTTCACCATGGGATTGGTCACCAATCTGCTGAATCCGAAGATCGCGATCATGTACATGGCGTTGATTCCGCAGTTCGTAGTGCCTGAGCACGGCCGGGTGTGGTTGCAGAGTCTGTGCCTCGGGACGGTGCAGATCGCGGTGGCATTGACGGTGAACGGACTGATCGTGCTCGGCGCGGGCGGGATCGCCGCCTTTCTCACCGGTCGGCCGCTGTGGCTGCGGGCGCAGCGCTACGTCATGGGCACCATGCTCGGCGCAATCGCGGTGCTGCTCGCGACCGACCGTGCGCGGCCGATGCCTGCCTGAACCCAGGTCCCGCGAAGTATGTGATCGTGTGCGCATGGCGCATTTCGATTCCGCGGTGAATACCGCACAGCATGTCGGTGAGTTATTCGGCGTCGTCGCCTTTGCGACGTCGGGGGCACTGCTCGCCGTGCGGCGCGGATTCGATGTATTCGGGATCGTGGTGCTGGCCTGTAGTACGGCGCTGGGTGGCGGTGTCATTCGGGATCTACTGATCGGCCGGACGCCACCCACGTCGTTCGTCGATCTCAGTTATCTGTGGACCGCGCTGCTCGCGGCCGTGGTCATCTTCTTCTGGCATCCGTCGCCGCGCGTGACCGGCCGTCCGCTGGAGGTGGCCGATGCGTTCGGGCTCGGACTGTTCTGTGTGACCGGCACGGTGATCGCCTACACCCATGGTCTCGGCGCGCCGTCGGCCGCACTGCTCGGACTGGTCACCGCGGTCGGCGGCGGAGTGATCCGCGACCTGCTCGGCGGGCAGACGCCGAGTGTGCTGATACCCGAGCAGATCTATGCGGTACCAGCACTATTCGGTGCCGCCGCGACCGCGACGCTACTGCATTTCAATGCCTTCAACCCGATCACCGGCGCCTGCGCAGCACTCGGGGCCATCGCATTTCGCTTGCTCGCGCTGCGATACGACTGGCACGCACCACAGGCGCGGCGACGCCCGCAGGACCGGGCCTAGCTCACTCGCACGCCCGCCCGGAGTCTGCGCACGCCCTCGTCCAGGGTTTCGTCTCGTTTGCAGAATGTGAAGCGCACCAGGTGATTCCATGCCTCGGCATGATCGGCGAAGACGCTGATCGGCACGGCCGCGACACCGAGGCGAGCCGGTAGTTCCCGGCAGAAGGCCAAACCGTCGCTTGCGCCTATCGACGTGATGTCCGCGCAGATGAAATAGCCACCCGCGCTCTGCTTGACACCGAAACCGGTGTCCTTCAGTGCGGCGGCGAGCCGGAGTCGCTTGTCCGACAGCGTGTCTCGTAGTCCGGCTACCCAGCCGAGTTCATTTTTCAGCGCGTGTGCGACGGCGGGTTGGAACGGCCCACCGGCGACGAATGTCAGAAACTGTTTGGCCGCGAGCACACCGTCGACGAGTTCGGCCGGACCGAGTGCCCAGCCGGTCTTCCAACCGGTGACGCTGAAAGTCTTTGCCGCGCTGGACACCACAACCGTGCGCTCGGCCATCCCGGGCAGGGTGGCGAGGCTGATGTGCTCGTTGCCGTCGTAGACGAGGTGTTCGTATACCTCGTCGGTGAGCACCAACAGGTCGTGTTCGCAGGCGATTTCCGCAATCGCGCTCAGATCGGCGCGGTCGAGTACGGTGCCGGTCGGGTTGTGCGGCGAATTGACGATCAACATCTTGGTCGCGGGCGTGATGGCGGCACGCAGACTGTCCAGGTCGAGCACGAAGCGGTCACCGTCGGCGACGAGATGGGCCGTGCGCCGTCGCGCTCCGGCCAGCGCGACCGCGGCGGCATAGGAGTCGTAATACGGTTCGATCAGCACAACCTCTCGGCCGGGCTCCACCAGACCGAGCACGGCGGCACTGATCGCCTCTGTCGCACCGACGGTGACCAGGACCTGGGTGTCCGGGTCGTAGTCGGTGCCATAGCGGCGGGCCCGGTCCGCGGCGATGGCGCGCCGCAGGACCGGCATACCGCGGCCGGGCGGGTACTGGTTCAGCCCGTCGGCGATGGCCTGGCGCGCGACCTCGAGCATGCCCGCGGGGCCGTCGGTATCCGGGAAGCCCTGGCCCAGGTTGATCGCCTCGTACCGAACGGCTAACTCGGTCATCTCCGCGAAGATCGTGGAGGCAAAGGGGCGCAGGCGGGCGACGGTCGCGGGTTGCGAGGACATATCCGGAGAGTAGCCCAGCGATCGCTATCGTTGCCATCAGATAGCGAATGGCTATGTTTCACTTTCAAGTTAGCCCTTCTACCTGCATGGTTGTGCGTTTCCTCAACGGCGGCTAGCCTCGCCGTGTTCTGCATCACACAACCGCCGTTCTGCGGCGGTATCTCGAAAGGGGCGCTTCATGGCCTCGTATCTGGACCTGGTACTGCAGCCGGCCGCGTCGGAGGTCGCCGGAACGGTACTGGGTTTCCTACGCAATGTCGCACACGACCTGATCGCCGGCTTCGGCTCCTCCACCGGCGATTGGTTCAGCGGTTCATCAACCGGCAATAGCGGCACCGGATCGTCGACCGGGGACTGGTTCCTGGGCTCGTCTACGCCGTAACCCAGCGGCGGTGTCGGACCGGGCGATGAGGGCACGGCCCGGCACCGCCTCACCCCAGGCGGACGTGGGACAGTTTGTCTGGATTCGCGAGATCGTAGATACCCCAGACCAATCCGTCGCGAACCGCGAATCCCACCACGCGGGGCGGACCCTCGAGTCGCCCGTACCCCGGGCCGACCCGGTGCACGACCAACCCCAATTGCCCGTTGACCGTGGCGAATTCGGATTCCAGCGTCGGTTCCGAGGAGCCGTCGATACGGTGCTTGCGCAGCAGCCCGAGGAAGAAACGGGCGACCTTGTCCGCACCGGTGATGACATTGATCGCGGTGGATGTGGTGCCGTTCGCATCGCCGATCATCACCGAATCCGGGTGCAGCGCAGCGGTTATCGCGGCGATATCACCGGCGGACAGCGCGGCGACGAACTTGCGCACCGCTGCCGCGTGCTCGACATCCGGGACGGGCGGCGGTGCCTGCGCGACGGACTTCCTGGCCCGCACCGCCAGTTGGCGCGCCGCCTCCACCGAAATGCCCAGGATTTCCGCGATCTCGTCGAAGGGCACCGAAAGCCCGTCGTGCAGAACGACTGCCACCCGCTGCGGCGGCGTCAAACTCTCCAATACCACCATGGCCGCGAGGCAGCACTCCTGTTTGCGGACCACCGCCTCCAGCGGATCCGGCATGGTCGATGGCGTGATACCGGTGACGACGGGCTCCGGAAGCCACTGCCCCACATAGGTTTCCCGGCGCACCGCAGCACTGCGCAAGTGGTCCAGACAGATTCGGCTGACCACGGTGGTCAGCCAGCCGCGTAGATCCTCGATCTCGGACTGATGCGCACCGGCCAGCCGCAGCCAACTCTCCTGCACCGCGTCCTCGGCGTCGCTCGCACTGCCCGTCAGCCGGTAGGCGACCGAGAGCAGATGCGCCCGATGCGATTCGAACAAGTCGGCGAGAAGAGCGGCAACCATTGAGCTGATTCTACGTTCCGCACCGAAGGCCCCGACGAGCCGGTCGCATGACAGCATGCCTACATGGAGGATCACCCGCTATCCGACACAACCATCTGGTTGACGCGGCCGACCGAGGCGGATATCGACGATATCGCCGTCTGCTGCCAGGAGCCCAGCATTGCCGAGTGGGTGACGATTCCGGTGCCGTATCACCGGAAAGACGCCGAATCCTTCCTCGCCGATATGATCGCGCCGGGCTGGGCCACCGCAGCCCGATCTGGGCGCTGCGCACGCGGGCCGACGGTCCGGTGGTCGGCATGATCGGTCTCAACGCGCGCGACGAATCGGCATCGGAGATCGGCTTCTGGTTGATTCCCGCGCAACGCGGCCGCGGGCTGATGTCGCGTGCGGTCGCCCTGGTGTGCGAATTCGGTTTCCAGCCAGACGGATTGGGGCTGAGCCGAATCAGCTGGCGCGCCTTCGTCGGCAACCATGCCTCGGCCGCAGTGGTCCGCCGCAACGGTTTTCGCTACGAGGGCATGGCGCGACTCGGCAGCATACAGCGCGACCGCCGCCGCGATACCTGGCTGGCCGGACGGCTAGCGACGGATCCGCCCGGCCCGGCCCCGGATTGGCCGGCCGGTGAATTCGGCATCGCGTAGCGATTCGATAACGGGGTGGCGGTCGGGCGACGGGTGGGCTCGAACCGCCGACCGGCGCGGCGTAACAGTCGTAGATTGCGATTATGGCGGCCGATACCCGATTCGAGTGGATCGCCGAAACCATGCACCTGCGGCCCGACGACCGGATCCTCGAAATCGGTCCCGGCGCCAGCGACTCGATCGCCTACCTGGCCGCACGGCTGGACGGCGGTCGGATCGTCGGCGTGGACCGTTCGCCCACGGCCATCGCTCGCGCTGAGAAACGCCATGCCGCACTGATCGAATGCGGCAAGGTCCACCTGTTGCAGGCCGGGCTGGAACAGCTCGACCGCGCCCGGGTACTCGCCGAAATCGGACCGGCCGGTGGCTTCGACAAGGTTATCGCCGTCAACGTGAATCTGTTCTGGACCAAACGACCGACCGCCGAACTGGCTCTGATCCGGCAGGTCCTCGTGCCCGACGGCACGCTGTATTTGTTCTACGGATACGGACAACCGGCCGGACCCGCCGGCGTCGGCCCGAAGCCCGCACCCGGACATCTCATCGATTATCTGGCCACCGCGGGCTTCGACGGTGCCACCGTCGGCTCCGGCGACATCCTCTGCGTCGTCGCGAGACCGCGCCGAAATCCATAGCCGCGCCCCGGCTTTCACCGGGGCGACCGGCTCGGGATTCAGCGCTCGCGGCGCTGCCGCACCGCGTCGGCGAGGCGGTCGAGCTGGGCGGCCGTGGTCTCCCAATCGATGCAGGCGTCGGTGATGGACTGGCCGTAGGTCAATGCGTCGGCATGCCCAAGGGTCAGATCCTGGCGGCCCGCGACCAGGAAGCTCTCCAGCATCACACCGACCACGCCCGGCTCGCCCGCGGCCAACCGGCCCGCGATATCGGTGACCACATCGACCTGCTTGTTGTGATCCTTATTGCTGTTGCCGTGGCTGGCGTCCACCACGATCCGCTGCGGCAGCGACGCCTTCTCCAACCGGATGCAGGCCTCGCGGACCGAAGCGGCATCGTAGTTCGGGCCGGTGCTGCCACCGCGCAGGATCACATGGCAGTCCGGATTTCCGGTGGTGCGGATCAGCGCCGAGCGGCCGTCCAGGTCCGTGCCCGGGAATACGTGACTGGCCGCGGCGGCCCGCACACCGTCGACCGCCACCTGCACATCGCCGTCGGTGCCGTTCTTGATGCCGACCGGCATGGACAGCGCGCTGCTGAGCTGGCGGTGCACCTGGCTGGCCGCGGTGCGCGCGCCGATAGCGCCGTAGGAGACCAGGTCCGCGATGTACTGCGGGGTGATCGGGTCGAGGAATTCGCAGGCCACCGGCAGACCGAGCGCGGTGATATCGACCAGTACCTTGCGGCCGATGCCAAGGCCGGTATTGACGTCGAAGGAGCCGTCCAGGTGCGGATCGTTGATCAGCCCCTTCCAGCCCAGGGTGGTGCGCGGCTTCTCGAAGTACACCCGCATCACGATGTGCAGCCGATCGTCGAGCTCGGCGGCCTTGGCGGCGAGGCGGCGGGCGTAATCCAGCGCGGCGGCCGGATCGTGGACCGAACACGGTCCGACGATCACCATCAGGCGATCGTCGGCACCGTTGAGCACATCGACGGTGGCTTTACGACCGGCTCGGACCACGTCGGCCAGCGAATCGGTGATCGGGCGTACCTGGCGCACCTCAGCCGGTGAGCGCAACGGGCTCACGCTGAGAGTGCGTTGATCGTCCAGATCGGAATGCCGCGCGTCGATGTCGGCTGCGGTAGTCATCGTTTGTGGGTTCCTTTACTTCAAGGCCGACCCACGGACGTGAAACCCGTCGAGCCGGTCCATCATCCGGCTCGGGGTGGAGGTGAGGTCAGCGCAAATGGTTGCCGCAGACCGACCCACCCGGGGCCGGCTTGCTAAACCAGAAATAGAAGCGCTGCACGATGGCGACTGTACCAGGGGTGTGTTCCCGGCGGTCAGCCCAGCTGCCCCGGAACGTAACCACCGGCCGGGGTGCGGACGATCACGTTCAGCCGGTTCCATGCATTGATCGTCGCGATGGCGACGATGAGCGCGGCGGTCTGATCGTCGTCGTAGTGCTTGCGCACCTGCTCCCAGGTCTCGTCGCTGACTCCGCGACCGTCTCCGATGCGGGTGGCCTCTTCGGTCAGGGCGAGGGCGGCGCGCTCGGCCTCGGTGAAGACGGTGGCCTCGTGCCAGGCGGCGACCAGGTTGAGTCGCACCGAGGTCTCACCCGCGTGCGCGGCATCTTTGGTGTGCATATCGGTGCAGAAGCCGCAGCCGTTGATCTGGCTGGCACGAATCTTGACCAGCTCGTAGGTGGCCGCGGGCAGGGAGGAGCCGTCGACGACCTTGCCCGCTGTGTTGAGGCGCTTGACGTAGCTACCTGCGATGGGGTTGGCGTAGAGGTTGAAGCGCTGTTCCATGATCTGTGCCTTTCCATTCGGTTGGGTTCACAGAGAGGACGATGCGGCCCAGCCGAGTGTGACATCTCCAATGTGACCCACACCACACAGTGCGGCACATTTCGAGTCGACCCGCACCGCGCTATTTATCGAAGGTGTAAGTGACGCCGGTCAGCTTCTCCGACAGCTCCCACAGGGCGCGCGCGACCCGCTCGTCCTTGGATGCCGCACTGGAACCGGACCGTCCCGGGTAGCCGCGCAGGCCGCCCCATCCGTCCGGACCATAGAACGCGCCCGGCTCGACCTGCTCGGTCGCCGCGTAGATCTCGGGCAGCGCACCCATTTCGGCGCTCTGCGCCAACAGTCGGTTGCCCAGCGCCATCACCGTGTCCTGGATGGATTCGGTATGCGACTGCAGTTCCGTTGCGGCATAACCAGGATGCGCGGCCACCGAAATCTTCGACGAACCCGCCGCGGTGAGCCTGCGCTGCAGTTCGTAGGCGAACATCAGATTGGCCAACTTCGCCTGACTGTAGGCGGCCCAGCGCTGGTATTTGCGGCGCTCCCAGTTCAGATCGTCCAGATCGATCTTGCCCATCCGGTGCGCACTGCTGGAAACGGTGACCACCCGGTCCGAGATCTTGTCCAGCAGTAGCCCGGTCAGCGCGAAGTGGCCGAGATGGTTTGTGCCGATCTGCATTTCGAAGCCATCGACCGTCCGCTGCTCCGGCAGCGCCATCACGCCGGCGTTATTGATCAGCACGTCGACCCGGTCCACCGCATCGGCGAACGCACGGACCGAGGCCAGATCCGCGAGATCGAGTTCACGCACCTCGGCCCGCGCACCGATCTCCCGGGCCACTTTCTCGCCCTTGGCCACATTCCGACAGGCCAGGATCAGCTGCGCACCCGCCCCGACAAGCGCACGCGCGGCCGCCGCCCCCAGCCCGCTGTTCGCCCCGGTGACAATGATCGTGCGGCCACTCTGATCGGGGATGTTCGAGGTATCCCAATGGCTCACACCAGAAAGTCTAGTTCGCACCGCCACCTCTCACAGCTCACGCCCGAGCCATGAACTCCTCGTCGGTCATCGCCGCCAGCCGGGACATCGCTGCCGCCGGATCGGTCACATACTCAACGCGCAAGCGCTCCGTTGCCGACAACGATCCTCTAAGGCTATGCTAACCTAATTCAGCAAGGTAAGGTTAGCCTTATCTTCATAGATCGCTGGGGTAGCGCAGACCACCGCAACACACCGAAATCGACTACCCGGCGGGCACCGCGAGCGCCGACCGCTCGACGCTCAACAAACTCTCCGTGCTGTGCTCCGCGTGATACGCGGCCCCGCCGCCACGCACCCCGAACAACCGCTTGCTGTAGACCAGCCAGACCACCGCGGCGACATTGATCAAGAGCGCGCCGATGCGCAGCACGGTGATCTTCTCGGTCAACTCGTAGATCTCCAAGGGCAGGAAAATACTCGTCGCGACCACCGCGAAGTACTCACCCCAACGCTTGACCAACCACAGCCCCACCGCCTCGACCCCCTGCAGTGCCGCATAGGTGAGGATGCCGACGGCCACCCACAGCAGGGTCGTATTCGATAGCGAGAACGCGTCATCGATCAGATGCACGATCTTGGATCGGTCGATATCCCAGCCGATCTGATCGGCCAGCGGTCGCAGCAGCGGCAGATCCTCGTCGAAGACCGCCCGCATATTCTCGCGCGAGGACCGGAATTTGAAGACGGCGAGCGCGGCCACCACCAAGAGCAAGCCGCGCACCACCCGCTCGATCGCCAACGCCCGCATCAACCAGCGGTCCCGCAGCAGTCGCCCGCGCGGCACCTCCGGTGCGTGGTCGGCGGGCCCGCGACCGACCGGTTCGCCGGGCACGAAAGTACCGCAGCGCAGACATCGCCACGCGATACCGGCAACCGTCTGAACATGCAACCGCTCCGCCAGATCCTGCTCGTCCGGCGCATAGGTGTAATGGCCATGCCAGCCGCACGCTCGTAACGCCCAATCCATGCGCGCAGCCTAGTTCGCCATGGCGATCGGCCGCGGTGGTAAACGCCGATGCCCAACTCACCCACCGGAGTTCCTGCGCGGAATGCACCGGCGGGCTTGAATAGGAGGATCGGCAGTCGCGGCGGCCTGTCGAGAAAGGACATTGGCGTCATGATCGATCACCGCGGGGATTCGCCCGCTCCGGCTCGAACAGCGGCACCGGATTCGGTGGTGGCACTGATCGATGCGGGCTCCGGCGTGGAACGCGAACTCGTCGGCGCCTGGTTGGCCGGCGGCGGCATCGAGCATGAACTCGGGGTCGACGCACCCGTCACCCAGTTGGATCTGGATGCGGATGCGATCGCCGATCGACTGGTCGGACGGCGCGATGATCCGCTGGTGGTGCCGATCCGGGTGGTGTGGCTGCCGCCAGAGCGTGCCGGGGTCCGCCGCGTCACCTTCGCCGATATGGCCCTGCTGACCAATCCGCGCAAGCCGAATCGACTCGCGCAGCGCCGGTTGGTCGGCAAACCGGACCGTCATGTGGTGCTCACCGCGCAGCCCGCCCTGCTCAGCGAGCTGCGCGCCAATAATCCGGAGGCCGCGGCACTGCTCATGAAGGGCTCCGCCGAGCCATTCGCCCGCACCATCGTGCGCGCCGCGGTCGTCGCGCTGGAACGCGCCGAACGTTCGGTCATCGGTGACCGGTACAAGGTGCCGCGGCTGGTGGCCGAGGAGATCCTCGATTCCCCCGACTTCCTGCGCAGACTCGAACTCATCGCCGATCAGCTCGGGACGAGTCCGCATGAGGTGTACCGGCGGGCGGAGAAGGCACTGAACGAACTCGTCGCCGCCCAGAGCAGGCTCGTCACGGATCTGTTCACCCAGGCGATGCGCCCGATCCACGCCTCGACCTGGAAGGTCGACTCCGACGACTCCGGCCTGGACGGGTTGCGCGCGTTGAACCGGAGCTATCCGCTGGTCTTCCTGCCCTCGCACCGGTCCTATGTCGATGCGTTCGTCCTCGGTGATGTGCTGGCCCGCAATGACTTTCCACCGAATCATGTGATCGGCGGCGCGAATCTGAGCTTCTGGCCGATGGGGCCGATCGCCCGGCGCACCGGCACGGTCTTCATCCGCCGCAGCTTCGGTGACGACGAGGTCTACAAGGCGGTGGTCGAGGAGTACTTCGCCTACCTGCTGGCCAAGCGCTTCAATATGGAGTGGTACTTCGAGGGTGGCCGCACCCGTACCGGCAAACTGCGCCCGCCGCGCTACGGCTTGCTGAATTACCTTGCCGCCGCGGTCCGTTCGAATCGGGTCGACGATGTCCTGCTCGTCCCGGTCTCGATCACCTATGAGCGACTCAACGAACTGGGCGCCATCGCCACCGAGCAGGTGGGCGGGAAGAAGAAACCGGAGGGGCTGGCCTGGCTGGCGCGGTATATACGCAGCCAACAGCATTCGGCCGGGCACGTCTATGTCCGCTTCGGCGAACCGCTGTCGGCTCGCGATCGGCTTGCCGCATATGGGGATCCACTCATTCCGGCACCGATGATCATTCCGCTGCACCGCACCGAACCGACGGGGACCGAACCGAACAACGTCGCCGTGTCGGCGAAAGTCACCGAGCTGGAGCGAAAGGCCGTGCAGCGGTTGGCCTTCGAAGTCGCCGTCGGTATCAACGCGGTCACCCCGATCACCGTCAACGCGCTGGTCACCCTGGCACTACTCGGTGTGCACGAGCGTGCGCTCACCCTCGGCGAGGTGCGTACCGTACTGGCCCCGGTGCTGCGGTATATCGAGAAGCGCGACTTGCCGCGCGGCGAATTGGCCGCGTTGCGTGACGAGCAGAGTCTCGCGGTGGTGCTCGAGCAGTTGTCGCTGGCCAAGGTCGTGACGGTGTATCGCGGTGGGCTGGAACCGGTGTACTCGATCGAATCGGGCGCGCATCTGGAGGCCGCGTTCTATCGCAATAGCGCGGTGCACTGGTTCATCAACCGCGCCATCCTCGAACTGTCCATCCTGTCCGCAGTGGAGACGCAGGCGCCGGATCAGCTGCGGGCGGGCTGGGATGAGGCCTTCCGGCTGCGCGATCTGCTGAAGTTCGAATTCTTCTTTCCGGAGCGGGCCGAGTTCTCGGCGCAGATGACCGAGGAAATGCTGCTGGTGGACCCGGATTGGTACCAGCACACCGCGGAAGACACCCTCGGCGAGGATATTCTGCACAAGCTCACCGCATCCGGATTCATGATGGCGCACCGAACGCTGCGCGCGTTCGTCGACGCGCAGCTGGTGGTGGCCGAGCGGCTGGCGGCCCGCGACAGCGCCGAGGACATCGATCGCAAGGAATTCATCGACGAATGCGTCGCGGTCGGTAAGCAGATGCTGCTGCAGCAGCGACTGCACAGTCCGGAATCGGTCTCTACCGAATTGTTCACCAGCGCACTCAAACTCGCGGACAACCACGGGTTGTTGACTCGGGTGAGTCATGATTCAGCTAAGTCGAGGGCGGAATTGACCTGGCGCAGAATTGAATTCGCCGACCAGCTGCGCACCATCGCGGCCCGGATCTCGCAGGCCGCCGCGCTCGATCCGTCCAATATGCCCGTACGGGGAGCCTGATGACAGAACAGCGCCCCGCGGTCCCAAGGGATCTCGCGGCGGCCATCGCCACGATCCGATCCGGGCCGCAGGGTCCGGAGATCGCCGCGGTCTTCGACTTCGCCACCGTTGTTGATGGTTTCGAGCCGCGTTCGCGATGGCGGACATTAGAGCACGATAGGGGCCGAACCGCCGAGGACACATTGCTCGGCAGCATTCGCAACGACCTCACCGACGGCGAATACGGCCGGTTTCTGCAGCGGGCCATGCGGACACTGGCCGGTCAGCCGGAAGCCGAGCTGGACGAGTTGGGCACACGGCTGTTCCGGCAGCAGATCTACGGACACCTGTATCCCGAAGCGTGGCAGCTGATCCGTATGCACGAGGCCGCCGGGCACACCGTAATACTGGCCACCGCACTGACCCGATTCCAGGTCGAACCCGCCGCGGCCGCACTCGATATCGAGCATGTGCTTTACACCCACATGGCGACTACCGACGGTGTGCTCACCGGTTATGCGGACGGAAAAACTCTGTGGCGCAATGGCAAGGCCGATGCGGTTCGTGAGTTCGCCACGGCGCATGGGCTGGATATCACCCGCAGCTACGGCTACGCGGATAGCATCGCCGATCTGCCACTGCTGTCGATGGTCGGGCATCCGGTGGTGGTGCGTCCCGATCGCACGCTCGGTACCGTGGCCGCCGAACAGAATTGGCCGGTACTGACATTCCGGCCGCGCCAACCACCGCGCCCGGCCGACTATCTGCGCACCGTCGCCGGATTCGCCGGGCTACTGATCGGCGCGTTGTTCGGTGTGCTGAGCCAGTCGTACACGCGCAAACGCCGGAAGATGGCTGATGCGCTGATGGCCTACGGAACCGGCGTCACACTCGGTGTGACCGGTATCCGGCTGCGCGTCAGCGGTGCGGAAAACGCCCGTACGCCGAGGCCTGCCGTATTCCTGTTCAACCATCAGAGCCAGTTCGACGTGATCATCCTGCCCAGAGTGCTCGGAGGAGGGGTCACCGGTATCGGCAAGAAGGAACTGACGAAGAATCCGCTTTTCGGTCCGCTGATGCGGTTCGCCGGAGTCACCTTCATCGATCGTGCGAACACCACGCAGGCGAAGGCGGCGCTGGCGCCGGTGGTGCAGACGCTGCGCGGCGGGCTATCGATCGCGATCGCTCCCGAAGGCACGCGGTCGTATACGCCGGGCATCGGCCCGTTCAAGAAGGGCGCCTTCCATATCGCGATTCGGGCCGGGGTGCCAGTGATCCCGGTGGTGATCCGCAATGCCGGTGAAGTCAACTGGCGCAACTCGATGATCGCTCGCAAGGGCACCGTCGACGTGGCCATTCTTCCCCCGATCGACGTCAGCGACTGGGACCCGAACAACATGGACGACAACATCGAAGCCGTCCGTCAGCTGTACACCGACACCCTGCTGAACTGGCCACCGGACCACTGAGGTCGTGTGCCCGCTGGCCGGACGGGGGTGCGGTGTCAGACGGAGCGGCCGAACAGCAGCTTCCACGGCATCAGCGCGGATTCCAGCTGCACCTGGAGGCTCATCTTGGAGTCGCCGAGGGTGCGCTCCTCGAACCGGATGGGCACCTCCGCGATCGTGATGCCCTTCTTGACCGTCCGGTAGTTCATCTCGACCTGGAAGGAGTAACCGTTGCTGCGGATCGAGGCCACATCGATGGCGCGCAGCGTATCGGCCTTCCATGCCTTGAATCCGGCGGTCGCGTCCTTGACGCGCAGGCGCAAGATCAGGTTCACGTAGAAGTTGGCCCAAGCGGACAGTGCCTGGCGGTACCACTTCCACTCCTCGGCGGTGGAGCCGCCGGGCACGTAGCGGGACCCGAGCACGACACCGGCATCGGTGGTGTCCAGCTTCTCCAGCATCGCCGGAATGACCTCGGCCGGATGCGACAGGTCGGCGTCCATCTGGATCACCACATCGGCACCCTCTTCCAGTGCCAGCGTGATCCCGGCCACATAGGCGCGGCCCAATCCGTCCTTTTCGGTGCGGTGCAGTACACCGACGACATTCGGCAGCTCCGCCGCCAACTTGTCGGCGACCTCACCGGTCCCGTCCGGTGAATTGTCATCCACCACGAGCACATGCAGATCGGGCACCGACAGCGCCGTCAGCCGCTCCACCGCAACCGGCAGATTCTCCCGCTCGTTGTAGGTCGGCACAACAACGGTAACCCTCAAGGGTCGCCCTCCCTGCTCACCTGTTCCAGCCCGCAGACCCACGACAGGACCCGGAGCACTCGTCTGATTGTCAAGAACCGTACTTGATCGACCTGACGACCACCTGAGCGCCCGCATACTCCCGCCGCCACCGGAATAACCCGGACATGCCGACTACCTCGCACATCGCGCCGCTACCCCCGCCGATCGCCCCCGATCCGCACCGAAATCAGTTGCCGCACACCACCCCTGACGCGCCCTCACTTATCCCCTTCGCGCCACTCCCGATCCCGCGCATCCTCGCGAGCATTGCGCGCACGCACGATCTCCAACGCCCGCTCAGCAGTGACCCGATCCGGATACGGCCCCATCCGATCCCGAAACCAACACTGCTTTCCACTCTCGGCCCGTTGATGCTTCAAGCAGTAATACCACTTCTCCGCCATTCCCCCAGCATCCCACCACCATGATCAACAGACCCCCCTTTTTTCCACCCCAACCCCAGGATCCGCCCTCTTGTGGGCACGGCTGTCGCACAGTCGAAAAACCGGCCGTCCTGGCTTGTGACAGCCAGGACGACCGGCGGGAGGGGCTAGCTAGAGGCAACCACTCGACTTGAGCTGGGCGGCAACCTCATCGGAGACAGTGACGGAGCGGCCGATATTGGCCTCGGTCAGGTCGGATGAGCTGATGCCGGCCTGACTCGCGCAGCCAAGCAACTTGGCGTCCACGTTGACGCTTTGGTCGGCGTGCGCGATGCCGGCCCCGGTCACGACAGCACCGGCCAGCGCTACAGCGAGAACACCGGTCTTGACGAATCGCATGAGATTTCCTCCTTTGAATCGCAGTCCTACGGTTCTGCTCGACACCTGATTCACATACCTGATGTGTTCGGAGTACGCCCGTCCGTCGTAGCTGACGAAGCTCACCCCCTGAGTTGCAGGCTCCAACATACGCACTGGACACCGATTCGCGCCGGCACATTCGCCACTTCGGTCGAAGTTGATCGCCGAGCCTGGCCAGAAAAGTCCCCCCGACCAGGTGATTTGCCGGGGAGATTTGGTGGCCGGGCCAGGATCGAACCGGCGCCCCTCCGCTTCACCTGATGGGAGCCGAGGCCCCCGGGCTGGTCAGCTACGTCGTGCTATCCGCGGGAGCCCTGGGTTTCCTCGACGTAGATCCGCATGCCCTCGGCGATCTTCCCCGCTGCGTTCTCCAGTTGGTCGGGAGTCATGCGCTTGCCGAACGCGGCGGCGTCGAGAAGTTGCCCGCGCACCTGCTCCAGATTCATCCGTGCCCAGTCCAGGCGAGAGAGTTCCGGCATAGTCGGGAGACTACTCCGAATCGAACAAAGTTTCGATAGTGGGTTATCGATGAGCGAACCGACCAAAGAGGCGAACATCACAATTCGGGCGTGCAATCCATGCGCGACAGGCCCCAGTCTTCGACGGTCAACCACGGTAGACAGATGAGCCATACATCATGGACATGGAAAATCCCCCTGACCTCGTTCGATGTCAAGGGGACTTGGTGGCCAGGGCCGGGATCGAACCGGCGACCTTCCGCTTTTCAGGCGGACGCTCGTACCAACTGAGCTACCTGGCCGCAGGCACCCGTGGTGAATGCCATACGCGAAACGCCGGATTGCTCCGGCGCTTATTTTGCGACCCTGACGGGACTCGAACCCGCGACCTCCGCCGTGACAGGGCGGCGCGCTAACCAACTGCGCCACAGGGCCTTGCGTTGCTTCCAACGGTCCGAAGACCGTACCCCCTACGGGATTCGAACCCGCGCTACCGCCTTGAAAGGGCGGCGTCCTAGGCCGCTAGACGAAGGGGGCTCGCCCCGGATTTCTCCGGATCGGCTTCAACGGCTGTCCGTTGGGAGCTGGGATAGCTTATGACAGACCGGCCGCGTTTCCCAAATCGGCTGCTCAGGCTCCCAAACCGAGCTCTTCGAGTCGAGCCTGCGCCCGCCAGCCGTCCTTGCGGAACTTCTCGACCCACTCCGGGGTGGCCATCGCCTCGACCACAACCTCGAGCGCCTCCTGGAACCGGGCACGCAGATCGATCCCGCTGCCGAGGGTGTCGATCAGATAGCGCTGGCCGACCAGGGCGGCGGAAATCGTGCGAGTGAAGCGGTCCGGGTCGGCGTCGGCGCGCAGCTGCCCCTGATCGATCGCACGGACCGCGAGCACTCTGGTGGCGCGGCCGAGTATGCGACCGCCGCCGGTCTGCACATCGCGATAGAAGTCCGGTTCGATGATCAATCGGAATTCGGCCTGCACGATGATGTCGTGCTCGAGTCGCAATGCCACCTCGTCGACCATCCCGTGCAGGACGTCGAGTGGACCGAGATCCGCCCTGGCAAGCCAGCGCTCGGCCGATGCGCGGTATCGGTCCACCGCGGTCTCGAGCACCGCGCGTGCGAGATCTTCCTTGGAATCGAAATGGAAGTACATGGCGCCCTTGGTGGCGCGTGAACCTTCCAATATGCGGTTGAGCGATGCAGCGGCATAGCCGCTCTTCCCGAACTCAACGGCGGCGGACCTGATTATCGCCGCGCGTGTCCGGCGGGCCCGCTCTTGCTGCCGTGCCATGCTCGAAACGCCTCCGAAGCCTACTCGTCGCCAATCGGTGCCATAAAGAACAGACCCTTGGCGCGAATTTACGAGTTTTATCAATACTTCAATCCGGGATTTCGCCCCGTTTCAAACTTTCGGTACGAAAACTTGGGAAAATCCTCAAATACACCAGCTGGTATACTTTTGCCGCCCAGGTGCGCCGCAGGGGGTGCGCACCTGGGCATTACTTGGTCTCGGATCCGCCTCCCCCGCCGTCGACTCGTAGGAAGTCGCGATCGGTCGTACCGGCCGCGACACGTTCGGGCACACCAACGTTAAGCCGAATTCCGGATCGCCGGGTAAGTCGGCGATTCTTCCGTAATTCACCAAGCCGCCACGGTACCCGGAAACACCATCCGACACGCGGCAAACCGAGGACTCCAGCCGCCGAAACATCTGGATATCCGTTACAGCTAACTTCACGCAATCGAGCAAAGTGCTGCCGCGGATTTCCGAATTCGACAGCGACGCAGCATCGTTCACCCGACTCGACCAGCGGCCCGGTCGCCGCGGCGCCGACCGCGCGACACCGGCCAGCCGCCGCGCTGCGTCCCCCCACACGCTGGCCCTACCCCTCCCGCAAATCCAAAGACATTGGTACGCAACATGATTGGATCGTATCCCGGCTCGGTAGGAATGAACAAAGCTGGGTGCCAAATGTTTACCGGCAGCATCGCTACCCGCACGGGTCGTGTTACCCGGCGCGGCAGCACGACTCGGTACCGGCCCCTGACAACCCGGAGCGAACCGAACTACGCCCGAGCCGACCCACCCCGGCCCCCGGTTACCCGATCCGCGCCCGGCCAACTACACTGTCCATCCGCGCCCCTATAGCTCAGTTGGTAGAGCTACGGACTTTTAATCCGCAGGTCGTAGGTTCGAGCCCTACTGGGGGCACCGCGTCAGGCGTCCGGTTTACCGGACGCCTGAGCCATTTCCTGGTCGAACGCCCGTGACAACGCACATCCGGTCCGGCCGTGAAACACCACATTCCGTGCGGGCATTCTCCCAGGTTCCCATCGCGCAGATCGCCGACGAATTGGGTGTCGACCAGGCCACCGCGACGAATGCGGTAAAGGCGGCATTGCTCGGCGGATTGCAGGCCAACGCGACCGTGCCCGAGGGTGTGGCCGCTTCGGTGGGCGCGCTGGCGAACTCGGCGAGAGCAGGGGCACGGTGGATGTCGATCGGATCGATGTCGAGCTGGCCTATCGGCCGAGCGGCTCGGCGATGGCGCGGCCCCGTAG
This sequence comes from Nocardia sp. NPDC049707, assembly GCF_040674855.1. Taxonomy (NCBI): domain Bacteria; kingdom Bacillati; phylum Actinomycetota; class Actinomycetes; order Mycobacteriales; family Nocardiaceae; genus Nocardia; species Nocardia sp. NPDC049707. The sequence continues at coordinate 53,912 of NZ_JBFANN010000026.1, forward strand.
ACGCAGTCGGGCGGGTGCGGCATCGGCGGTTGTGTGCGTTACCGCACGCCCTGCTAACGACTCTCGGCCGGTAGCGATAAACCCCTCGTTGCGGGCTGAACCCCTACACTCGGTGTGGCTGTCGAACGCCGACGTCGGCGTATGACCTCTATCACGGGGTCCCACCTGTCAGCCCGATGCGTTTCGCATCACACCTACGGTGCCGTAAGGTATGGCCGCATCGGCACACGGTCCACCCCGGGGAACTGACCAGCAAGAGCGCACACACATGAAGGGCTTGTATATGGCAAGGGATCTGACTCAACTCGAGCTGCTCACGGAGTTGGAGCCGGTTGCCGAAGAAAACGTCAACCGGCACCTCTCCATGGCAAAGGAATGGCATCCGCACGACTATGTCCCGTGGGATGAGGGCCGCAACTTCGCGGCACTCGGCGGAATCGACTGGGACCCTGAGCAGTCCCGATTGAGCGAGGTCGCGAAGGCGGCCATGATCACCAATCTCCTCACCGAAGACAATCTGCCCTCCTACCACCGCGAGATCGCCGAGAACTTCTCCCAGGACGGTGCCTGGGGTACCTGGGTGGGCCGCTGGACCGCTGAGGAGAACCGCCATGGCATCGTCATGCGCGACTACCTCGTGGTGACCCGTGGTGTCGATCCCGTCGCGCTCGAAGAGGCGCGCATGATCCACATGACCAATGGATTCGCGTCGCCGACCGAAGCCGATGCGGGCTTCCTGCACTCGGTCGCGTATGTGACCTTCCAGGAGCTGGCCACCCGGGTCAGCCACCGCAATACCGGCAAGGTCTGTGACGACCCGATCGCCGACCGCATGCTGCAGCGGGTCGCCGCCGACGAGAACCTGCACATGATCTTCTACCGCAACATGTGCGGCGCGGCCCTGGACCTCTGCCCCGACCAGGCCCTCGAGGCGATCACGCTGATCCTGGAGAACTTCCAGATGCCCGGCGCCGGCATGCCCAACTTCCGCCGCAACGGCGTGCTGATGGCCAAGCACGGCATCTACGATCTGCGCCAGCACCTCGAAGAGGTGGTGCAGCCGGTGCTGAAGAAGTGGAATATCTTCGAACGCACCGATTTCACCGCACGCGGCGAGGCTGTGCGCGAGCGGCTGGGCCTGTTCCTGGAGAAGCTGGGCCAGGACGCCATCAAGTTCGAAGAGCAGCGCGACCGCATGCTCGCCCGCGAGGCGAAGAAGCGCGAGCTCGCCGGGGTCGCCGGCTGATCCCGACCTCCCGCAAACGTAAACGCGCCGCCGCCGGATTTCTCCGACGGCGGCGCGTTTATGTTCGGCAATGCCGCTCTCGGCGGCGAACTTATCGGTTCAAACCACCAAACTCGTTGCGGCGCTACTTAACCGGCAATGCACCGTCGACACCGCCCACATCGACGACCTTCCAATCCGAGTTCTTGTCCAGCGTGACGTTGTAGGCAACCGTCGTCTGCGCGCCCTTCGGGCTCTGCGCATTCGTCGAAATCACCGTGACGAACACATCGACTTTGCGGATAGCGCCTTGGTCCGACCTCACTTTTGCGGCAATCGGCGCAGCGGTGGAGGTCCACTTCAACGGAACCAGAATCTGTTCGAGTTCGGGCACGGTCGCATCGAACTTATTCGCCAACTGCGGAACGGTATTCGCTTTCAGCTTGGCAACCCATGATGGGATGTCCTGATAATTGACGGTGGCCGCGCCGACCGCGTATTCGGTGGCCACCTGTTCGGCCTTCTTATCCGCGGCCGCCCGATCGTTTCGATCGGCGAGATCGCGGCGCGCCGACCACAGAAATCCGGTCGACACGCAGACCGCGACTACCAAAGCGCCGACGGTCGCGCCGAGAACCATGGTGGAGCTGCGAACCGAAACGGTTCCCGACTGTCGTCCGGACTTGTCGGCCTTCGTCTCGGATGCCTTCGTCTCGGCAGTCTCACCCAACTCCACGCTGGAGTCGTCGTCCCGCCCCGATCTGTTGCCCCCGATCCGTTCCGTCATTCGCCCTATCCGATGATTCTGGTGGTCACGGGCGATTACCCGCGAGTAACAGGCTACTGAGGCCGTCTGAGAAGGTCGCAGCGCCCTCGGCGCACGAGGCGGGCCGGGCCGCTCGAGCCCCATTCCGAATCCGCCGACGATCCGGCCGTAAACGTCGACACTGAAGGTATCGCCGTCGAACCGGCGGTGCGGCTGGCCGCCGACGGCCCGCCGCGCCGACCGGCCAAAGCTCAGAGGACCGTAGGAGGCCGAGGACATGTCGAGCACATCGAAGGACGACGGGGCGCTCACCGGTAGGGTCGTCGCGATCACCGGAGGGGCGCGCGGTATCGGACGCGCCACCGCAGCGGCATTTCTGGCGGCGGGCGCCGCGGTCGCGATCGGCGATATCGATGTCGAACTGGTGGCCAAGACAGCGTCGGAGTTGGGTGCGGACCCGGACGCCAAGGTCGTCGGGCTACCGCTCGACGTCACCGATCGCAGCTCGTTCGCCGCCTTCCTCGACACCGTGGACGACGAGCTGGGGCCATTGGATGTACTCGTCAACAATGCGGGCATCATGCCGACCGGCCTATTTGTTGATGAGGACGAGGCGATGACCGATCGAATCATCGATATCAATCTCAACGGAGTGATCCACGGTTCGCGGCTCGCCGTCGAGCGGTTCAAGGACCGCGGCACCGGACACCTGATCAATATCGCGTCTTTGGCTGGGACACAGGGCTTTCCGGGTCTGGCCACCTACTGCGCGACCAAGCACGCGGTGGTCGGGTTCACCTCGGCGCTGCATTGGGAGATGAAGGAGCACGGCGTACACGTCGGCGCCGTGCTGCCGGGCATCGTCCGCACCGAACTATCCGCCGGTACCAACATGCCCGCCTGGATTACACCGGTGACCACGGTGGATCCGGAGGAGGTCGCGCAGGCGATCGTGAAATTGGTACGGCAGGACAAACCGCTGGTGACCGTGCCGCGCCGACTCGCGGCCATCATCAAATCGGCGCAGCTGCTGCCCTACCGTGCACAACTGCGCATCGCCAAATTCACCGGCGCGACAACGGCTTTCACCCAACCCGACCCCGCGTTGCGCGAGATCTACCACCGCAGACTCCGCGGCGAATAGGCCGCTGCGCACGTCTCGACCTCATCGGCAGGCCGCTGAAGCGGGCGATGCGGCCCCGCACACCGGATTCCCGCGAACTTCTGCGAGTACGGTCCGGTGCAGATACGGGTTCGCGATCATCGCGCGGGCTCGGGGCTCCATCCGCTCGGTGCGCACGCAGACCGACGATCGCCGGGACTCACGTGCTGTACGAGCCCTGCCATGCGGGAGCGGAACTTCGGCTGAGGCCGCAGGTCAGCCCCGCGTACGGTACCGGTGCAGGGTGCGCAGGACCGGGGCCGCGAGGCGTTGCAGCCGAATCACGAGTTGGAACAGGCGGGTTCGAGGGGCAGGGAGCAGGCCGACCTGGCGGGCCAGGTCGAATAGGTCGGTGGTGGTGGACCAGCGGGTGAGCAAACCGTTGCGTAGTTCGTAGACATCGACGCCGCGGGTGTCGAAGTAGTGTCCGGTCGGCGCGATTCCGAGCGGGGAAGGACCGCCGCCCATATCGCCCGCGAAGGTACCGCGCATGCGCCAGGGGGCGGCCATGCCGGTGCCGAGGATGGCGAGGTAGGGGGTGCCTGCCAGTTCGAAGCGCACGTCCGGGAAGGCTTGCCAGGTCATGGTGACGACCTCGCGGAGAGCCGATTTACCGAGGAGGTGTTCGCCGAACAGGGACGGGTCTTCGTAGCGGATGTCCTCGGCGACCAGGGCCACAACGGCGTCGAGGTCGTGCCGGTCCCAGGCATCGAGCCAGCGTACGGACCAGTCTCGCCACATGATGGCTTGTTCGGCGGCACGCTCGGCGAAGGACGCCACCAGGTCGGGCATGGCGGCGGCGAGTTCCTGGGAGGTCATGCCGTCGACGAGGGTGGGCTCGAGGTTTGTCACGGTGGTACCCCGGATCAGTTGCAGGCGGTCGAGGTGAGCTGCGCGTTGGCGAGCATCTGGCAGGCCCAGGCCTTCTGGAGCTTCCAGCGACCTCCCTCGGCGACGAAGGGGATCGATGCCTGCCCCTCCACCGGCTTGCCATTGAGAGTGAGGGTTGTGCTGGCCTGCATGACGCCATCGCCGACATATTCGACCGAGGTCACGGTCATGGTGACCTTGTTGGCGGCTCCGGCCTGGGTCATCTTGTCGACCAGGTCGGGGTCGATATCCGCGCCCTGGACCGCGCCGATCTTCTGGTCGCGGGAGGTGTTCGGGTCCAGCGCCATCATGAGGCCCACATTGAGATCGCCCGGACCGGGCAGCGGGATCGGCGGCTGGTCGACGACCACCTTCGTGGTCGATTGCACCGCACCGTGTTTCGAGCTGCCGCTCTCGGAGTCGCCACATGCGGCCGTGGTGAGCGCCAGCGCCGCACCGAGCATGATCGCTACCACCCGGACACGAGTCGTCTTCATGGATACGTTCTCCTGCTTCGTCATTCGATGGTGACGGCGTCGATGATGTTGAGCCGGGACGCCCGGATCGCGGGAGGAATGGAGCCGAGCAGGCTCAAACCCACTGCGGCTGCGGCGAATACGATGGCCATGACGCTCGGGGAGTAGCCGACGTCGATATTCATGATGCCGGGAGTGACGCTGTCGAAGAAGTACTGGCTAGCCAGTCCGAACAGCAATCCCAGCCCGCCGCCGACGCCGCCGATACCCGCCGCTTCGGCGAGGATCATTCGCAGCGTGACGCGCCGGCTCGCGCCCATCGCCCGCAGCACGCCGATTTCCCGGCGTCGCTCCAGGACCGAGAGGGTGAGGGTGTTCAGCAGTGCGACCGCGGCGATCAGGACGATGATCACCCACACGGCATTGGCCACGGCCATGCCCTGCCGGATGGCCCCCTCGACACCGGCCAGCGATTCCGCACCGGAGTACACGTACACCTCGGCCGGACTCGCATCCCGAATCGATTGCAGCAGTTGGGCTTTGTCCACCCCCGGACGGCCGTCGATCTGCAACAGGGTGGCCCCCGGCTGGTCGAACCAGTCGCGCATCAGCGGCAATCCGATGCCCGCCGTCCCGGTCAGCGCCGAGAAGTACGACACCACCTCCAGCACCCGAATATGTTGCAGCCCACGGGGTGTGCGAACGGCGAGTTCGTCGCCGGTGTGCACGCCGAGGGACCGGCTGAGGTCACGTGAGAGCACCACCCCTCGCCCGGCGACAAGGTCGGCCCTGGTCTGCGCCGACACCTGTTGGTAGAGCGGGCTGACACTCCCGTCCTGCAACCCGTACAGAATGATCTTCTCGTCGGCGAGCGTGGCGTAGGCGAGCTGCCCCTCGGTGACGTGCTCGACGCCCGGCAGTGCGGCGATATCGGTGGCCAGCCCGGAGGGCAGCACGCCGGTCGGGAACTCTTCGGGCGGATGCGAGGCTACCCACACGTCCACGTCGCCGACCGATCCGAGCGAGGTCCGCACCGCATTGAGCAGGTCATTGTTCGCGCCGGTAATGGTGACAGTGACCGCGACCGCCATGAAGACGGTCATCATGGTCGCCCAGACCCGGCGCGGCGCGCGTTCCAGAGTGGCCGCGGCGAGGTCGCCCGCACGACCGCACTGCCGTGCCACCCAGGCCGCCGCCCGCACCAGTGCGCCGATGGCGGCGAAGCAGGCCGCGATGCCCGCACCGAAGAACAGGGACAGGGCGATGCCGGAGAAGAGGAAGTTGCTCAACCGCAGCCACACCAGCCAGATAGCGACGGTGATGCCGCCGACCGTCACACAGATCGCCGCCAGCCGCAGCCACGGCCGGACCTGGTCGGCGACGGATGCGCCGACCGGCGCGAGCGCTTCGATCGGCGACACCTTGTACACCTGGTAAGCGGCCACGGCCGAGGCGGCGACGCTGGTGCACACGGCCGCGCCGATGGCGATCGGAATCGCGTACGCGGGTAGCAAATACGTGGTACGTGCTTCCACCGCCTGCATGAGTGCGACCGGCAGGGTTCGAATGGCCATATGGCCGAACCCGATTCCGATCAGCGAACCCAGTGCGCCACCGACACATCCGACGATGGCGGATTCGGTGAGCAGATCGGTGACGATGGTTCGCCGTCGTCCGCCGATCGCACGCAGCATCGAAATCGTCGGCCGCCGTTGGGCGATTGCCATCGTCATGGTCGTGTAGATGAGGAACGCCGCCACGATGAATGCCAGCGCGGCCCCCATCAGCGTCATGTATTGCAGAATGCGCACGCCGCTGCCGGTCTGCACCGCCCGCACGCTGGGTTCGGCGACCAGCGCCCGGCCGTTGACCACGCCGTCGACGGCGCTGCGCAGCGAACCCGGATCGGTATTCGGCGCGGCGACGACCAGCACTGAATCCAGTCGCCCTGGATGCTCGCTGACCTGTTGCGCGATGGCGAGTGTGGTGAGGACGTAGTGGCCTTCATTGAGCCGCGCCGCGGTGCCGCCGTGGGTCACGCCCGCGACCTTGACCCGGCGCGATCCCAAGCGCAACGTATCGCCGGCCTGTACGCCGATACCGGGTCCGACCAAGACGCCGTTGGGGGTCGAGATGAGGGCGGCGAACTGTTGCTCGACGGCGGCCTGCAGATCACTGCCCAGCGTCGTAGCGGACGCGTCGGTCCCCAGCAGCAGCAAAGGCCCGGTGTCGGAATCGATCTGGGTGCGGACCATCGGGACCGCCTGCTCGACGCCGGGGGTCTTGGCGATCTCGTCGCGAATCGAGGTTGGGAATCCGGAGTCGGTGACCCCGGTGACCTCGAGTGCCGCATTACCCGCCAGCCCGCCGACCAGCCGGTCCACCGAGCCGGTGAGGGAGCCGAAGATGCCGAACACCGACACCAGGAACGCGGCCGAGACCGCCATGACGATCACCGAGGCGAGGGTGCGGCCGCGGTGGGTCGCGAATTCCCGCAGACTGAACAACCGCCAGCGGTCGATCAGCGCCGTCACCGGAGTTTTCCGGCGAATTCTTCGGAAACCACTGGTGCGCCGGGGGTCTCGTCCCGCACGATGCGACCGTCGGCAAGTGTGATCACCCGATCGGTGGTGCTGGCGGCCTCGGTGTTGTGGGTGACCATGATGACCGCGCGTTCGCGCCCGGTTTCGTGGGCGATCCGGGCGAGCAGGGCCATGATGTCCGCGCCGGTCTTGGAGTCGAGATTGCCGGTGGGTTCGTCGGCGAGGATGAGCGGCGGGTCCATCAGCAGCGCGCGGGCGAGCGCGACACGCTGCATCTGCCCGCCCGAGAGTTCCGCTGGCCGGTGTTCGGCGCGATCACCGAGTCCGACCAGTGTGAGCAGCTCCAGTGCGCGGGCCTTGGTGGCGCGGAGTCCGGTGCCGTCCAGCAGTTTCGGCACCGCGACGTTCTCCCATGCCGAAAGCGTGGGCAGCAGGTTGAAGAACTGGAAGACGAATCCGACGTGATGCCGCCGGAATTCGGATTGCTGATCGTCGTTCAGCTTCCCGATTTCATTGCCGCGGAACCGGATCGACCCGCTGTCGGGGAGATCCAGCGCGCCGAGCAGATGCAGCAGGGTGCTCTTGCCGGCTCCGGACGGGCCGACCACCGAGACGAACTGGCCGGCTTCGATGGTCAGGTCGATGCCGTCGAGGGCGCGCACACCCTGTCCGCCGATCCGATAGGTCCGAACGACGCCGTCGAGTACCAGCATCAGGCGGCCGCGATCTCACGTAGCTTGGCCATGGATTTGACCAGCTGGGTCTGGGCGTCGTTCTCGATCACCTGTGACAGCTGCCCGGTCAGCACCGGGCCCGCGAAGTCACCGGAGATGGTGAGCTGGCACCCGCCGGGGCGGCGTTCGATGGCGAAGGTGAACTCGCAGGTGATCCCCGCCGGGCTGCGGCCGGACAGGGTCAGTTCCATGGGCGGTTTGAATGCGGTGATGGTCAGGTCCAGCCGCTGGGTCATGCCGAGCATCCGGATGTTCTGCGCCAGCATCGAGTTCACGCCGATGTGCTCGGGCGGATCTTCGGCAAACCCGCCGTGTAGCTGGAACCAATCTCCCCACCTGGAGGTGTCCGCGATGATGGTGTAGAGCCGCATCGGATTGACTTCCAATGCGTTGGTGACCTCGAATTTGGCCATGAGAGCGCCCTCCCTTGTAATTACGCAGCAAACTTCCTCGCCGAATCGGCTTCGGCAGCTCGACGGGACACGGGTCCCGGCTCCCCCAGGAAGTGGTGCTTTGGCGTGAATCTGGCTGTGAGTGTTCATGACCAACCGCCAAGGTACAAGTGACCGCGTGTCACATCAATTAAAAAATTGAAACGTGTTGTATGCGTCCAAGCCGTGGATTACAGTGACTCTGACTGCGGGGATTCAGAGATCAATCACACAAATAGATCTCTCTATGGGCCTTGTCGGCCGACATCTACAAGAACGTGTTCTATCTGCATGTTGTTTTCGCATGCTGGGGAAGGGGGGATTTCGCGATGGATAAAAATCTCTCGCCGGATTCTGTCGCCATTGTTGGAATGGCATGTCGTTTTCCAGGGGGTATCGATTCTCCGGAATCGCTGTGGCGGTTCCTATCCGAGGGGAGCCATGTCTCCAGCAAGTTTCCCTCAGATCGGTCCATGACGGAATTGGCCGATATGGCGTCGCCCGAGGTCGCGGCGGCCATGGCCCCGATGGGCGGCTTCATCGATGAACCGGGCCTGTTCGATCCGGAGTTCTTCGGGATCAGTCCCCGCGAAGCCAAAGCCATGGATCCGCAGCAACGCATGGTGCTCGAATCCACCTGGCAGGCACTGGAAGACGCCGGCATCGACCCGAATACGCTGCGCGACAGCGATACCGGCGTCTACGTCGGTGCAATGGGCGGCGACTACGCGTATTTGATTCCCGGGCAGAAGGATCTGGATCCCGGGTACGTCTCACTCGGTGTGAGCCAGAGCGTGCTGTCCGGACGGGTGTCCTACATCCTCGGGTTGCAGGGCCCCACCATGAGCATCGACACCGCCTGCTCGTCCTCACTGGTGGCCATGCATCTGGGCGGCCAGGCGCTGCAGGCCGGGGAGTGCTCGCTGGCCCTGGTCGGCGGCGTCTCGATCATGTCCACGCTGACCGGATTCTTCGCGCTCGGTCAGCACGGCGCCATCTCGAAAGCCGGTCGCAGCAAGCCGTATTCGGCCGATGCCGATGGCTTCTGCATGTCCGAAGGCGTGGCCATGCTGGTGCTGGAGCGCCTGTCGGACGCGCGCCGCCATGGTCACCGCGTGCTGGCCGTCATCCGCGGCGGGGCGATCAATCAGGACGGCGCCACCAAGGGCCTGACCGTACCGAGCGAACTCGCGCAGCGGAAGTTGATCCAGGCCGCGCTGGCCAGTTCCGGTCTGACCGCCGCCGATATCGATGCAGTAGAGGGACACGGAACCGGCACTCCGGTAGGTGATCCCATCGAATTGCGCGCGCTGTTCGACACATACGGTCAGGACCGCGCCGACGGGCAGCCGCTGAAGCTGGGCTCCATCAAGGGCAATTTCGGGCACACCCAGGCGGCGGCAGGCGCGGCCGGGGTGATCAAGATGATTCAGGCCATGCGCCACGGTGAGCTGCCCGCCACTGTCAATGTCGGCGAGCGCACCGCTGCGGTGGATTGGTCGAGCGGCGCGGTGGAGCTGGTGACCGAGCGCGGTGCGTGGCCGGAGTCCGACCGTCCGCGCCGTGCCGGCGTGTCTTCATTCGGCATCGCGGGCACCAATGCGCACGTGATTCTCGAGCAGGTTCCCGAGGTCGTCACGGGGCCCTCGGCTGCCCCGGAATCGGCTGTGCCGGTGGCGGTGTGGCCGATCTCCGGCCGAACCGCCGAAGCACTGGCCGATCAGGCGGTGCGCCTAACCCATCATGTCAAGGCCAACCCGGAGTTCAGCCTGCGCGATGTGGGTTGCGCGCTGGGGACGACTCGCGCGAGCTTCGAGCATCGCGCGGTGGTGCTGGGCAGCAATCGGGTGGATCTGCTCGCCGGTCTGGCCGAGGTGGCCGAGAACAAGCCGGTCGGGCCGATTCGCGGGCAGGCCATGGACCGCCAGGTGGTGTTCGTCTTCCCGGGCCAGGGCGCGCAGTACGCGGGCATGGCGGCGCAGTTGATGGAGGAATCCCCGTTCTTCGCCGACCGGATTCGCGAGTGCGAGGCGGCCTTCGCCGACTATGTGGACTGGTCGCTGACCGATGTGCTGCGGCAGGTAGACGGCGCGCCGTCCATCGAACGTGTAGATGTGGTGCAGCCCGCCCTGTTCGCCACCATGGTTTCCCTTGCGGCCCTGTGGCGTTCGTACGGTATCGAGCCGACGGCGGTGCTCGGGCATTCGCAGGGTGAGGTCGCGGCGGCGTACGTGGCCGGCGCGCTGTCGCTCGGCGATGCCGCTCGCATCGTGACCATGCGCAGTAAGCCACTGCGCAGCCTGCCCCGTTCCGGCGGGATGGCTTCGATCAATGCTCCGGTCGCCCGGGTGCGTGAGTTGATGGCCGGGCTCGAGGATCTCTACATCGCCGCAATCAACTCGCCGTCCACCACGGTGGTGGCCGGTGGCGCGGACTCGGTCACCGCCATCGTCGCGCTGGCCGAGCACAATGATGTGCGCGCCAAGCGAATTCCGGTGGATTACGCCGCGCACACCCCGCACCTCGACCCGCTGCGCGAGGAGCTGCGGGCCGCGGTCGCGCCGATCGTGCCGCAGGGCACCGATGTGGTGTTCTTCTCCACCGTCACCGGTGACGTGCTGCCGGGCGAGGAGCTCGGCCCCGACTACTGGTTCCGGAATCTGCGTGAGCCGGTCGATTTCGAGGCGGGCTTTCAGGCCGCCTTCCAGTCCGGCTACAACGCCTTCCTCGAGATGAGCGTGAACCCCGTGCTCACCTCGGCCATGCACGAATCCCTGGAACAGTTCGGCTCTTTCGCCGATTCATGCCTGATCGTCGGCTCGCTCAAGCGTGCCGAAGCGGGTATCCGCCGCTTCCTGACCGCCGTCGCCGAAGCGCATGTGCAGGGTGTGTCGCCGGACTGGTCCACGCTGTACCCGCCCGGTACCGCGCACCCGGCACCGCTGCCCACCTACGCCTTTCAGCGTCAGAAGTATTGGCTGGCAAGTGTTTCCGGCACCGGCGGCGGCAAGCCCAGCGGACTCGGCCTGGCCGAGGCGGGTCATCCGCTGCTGGGCGCGATCTCCGAGTTGCCCGGCGCGGACCGCTACCAGTTCAGCACTCGGTTGGCGCTGGCAACCCATCCGTGGCTGGCCGATCACGCCCTGCACGGCAATGTGCTGGTCCCCGGTGCGATGCTGCTGGAGCTGGCGCTGCACTCCGGTGACAAGCTCGGCAGCCCGCGGGTGGAGAAGCTGACCATGTACACACCGGTCACGCTGCCCGCCGACGATGCCATCCACCTGCAGGTGGTGGTCGGTGAACCGGAGCGCGGCGGCCGTCGCAAGGTGGCCATCTACTCGCGGCCGGAGGTCAAGGACGAGGCTCCTGGCGCGAGCCAGTGGAGCCTGCATGCGGACGGATTCCTGACCGCGGCAACGAAATCCGATGACGCCGAGGTGCAGAGCCTGGAGCTGTGGCCGCCGGTCGGCGCGGAACAGGGTATGGAGCCGGAGAACGCGTACATCACCCTGGCCGCGCTCGGCTACCAGTACGGTCCGGTGTTCCAGGGCATGAAGGCGGTGTGGAAGCGCGGCGAGGATGTATTCGCGGAAGTGGCACTGCCGGATTCGGTGTCCGATGCCGACAAGTATGGTCTGCATCCGGCTCTGCTGGACGCCGCCATGCAGTGTGGCGCCGCCGCTGCCGCGCTCATGCCGTCGGAGGCCGGCGCGATCCGGCTGCCCTTCGCCTGGGAACGCGTCGAATTGCGGGCGGTGGGCGCGAAGGCATTGCGCGTCAAGCTGACTCCCGCCGGTGACGATCGCCTGCGCTGGGTGCTCGCCGACAGCGCCGGTCGCGTGGTGGCGGTCGGCACTTTGCAGGTGCGCTCGATCTCCATGGGCACGCTGGCCACGCGCGGTCTGTCCGGCCGCCAGGATTCGCTGTTCGGGGTGGACTGGCTGGCCGTTTCCGCACCGCGCGTGCGGTATTCGGCTCGCCAGGGCGAATGGGTGGTGGTCGGTCGCGAATTGTCCGGCATCGCCGCCGATGCCGCCCTGACCTCCTACCCCGATCTCGATGCCCTTGGCACGGCGATCACGGCGGGGACCGAGGTGCCCAAGGTGGTGCTGCTACCGCGGTCGACTGCCTCCGCCGGCACCGAGCCAGGTGCGCAGGTGACCACGGCGGTCCGGGATGAATTGGCCCGCATGCTGGCTCAGCTGCAAGGTTGGTTCGCCGACGAGCGTTTCGCTGAGACGAAGCTAGTGGTGCTCACCCGCCGCGTACAGGGCGTGGATCTGGCCGAGGATGTCTCCGATCTGGTCGGTGCGACGGTCTGGGCACTGGTGCGCAGTGCGCAATCGGAGTTCCAGGACCGGGTCCAGCAGATCGATCTGGACGAGGACGATCTCGGTCTCGATCAGCTCAGCACCGCAGTGCAGTTGGACGAACCCGAATTGGCAGTGCGCCGTGGTGAGTTCTTCGGCCGCCGCCTGCGTTCTGGTCTGGACAGCGCGGCCACCGTGGGCGCTCGATTGGCCGGTCCGTGGCGGCTCGACATCCCGGCCTCGGGCAATCTCGACGATGTCACGCTGGCCGAGGCAAGCGCGGCACACGACACCGCGCTGCCGCCAGGCACGGTATCGGTGGCCTTGCGGGCGGCCGGACTGTCGTTCCCGGTGGCGCTCACGGGCTTGGCTGCTACCTCCGGAACTCCGGCGCGGCTGGTGCACGAGGCGGCGGGCGTCGTGGTCGCCACCGCCCCCGATGTGACCGGTCTCGCGCCTGGTGACCCGGTGTTCGGGCTGTTCGACGAGATTGCCGCGACGGTGGTGACCGATCGGCGCTTGCTCGCCGCGGTCCCCTCGGGGTGGTCGTTCGCCCAGGCCGCCGCTGCGCCGGTGGCTTACCTGACCGCGCTGTACGCCTTGCGTGAGGTCGCCGCGGCTCAGCCTGGGGAGCGGGTGCTGGTGCATGCCGCCACCGGTGGTGTCGGCACCGCCGCGGTGCACCTGGCTCGCCGTCTCGGCCTGGATGTACTGGCCACGGCGTCCCACGGCAAGCGGGACACCCTGCGCGGTATGGGTTTCGCCGAGACTCATCTGGCCGATTCCCGGTCCGCCGAATTCGCCGCCCGGTTCGCGGATCTGTCCGTCGATATCGTGCTGAACCTGCTGCCGGACACCTTCACCGACAGCTCGCTCGACCTGCTGGCCCCCGGCGGCCGGTTCGTGGAGATCGCCAGGGACGTGGTGCGCGATGCCGATCAGGTGCGTTCCGACCATGACGTGAGCTACCAGACGTTCGAACTCGGCGCGCTCGGCGCGGATGTGCTCGGTGGCCTGCTCGCCGAACTCGCGGACCTGTTCGCGAACGGTGGCCTGGCCCCACTGCCCTTGCACCGCTTCGATATTCGTCAGGCATCGTCGGCTCTGCGCCTGCTGTCGGAGGCGCGCCATACCGGCAAGGTGGTGCTCACCTGGCCGCCCGCGTTCGACCCGGAGTCGACGGTCCTGATCACCGGCGGTACCGGCACCATCGGCGCGATCATCGCGCGGCATCTCGTGCACGCTTACGGCGCGAAGCATGTGCTGTTGACCAGCCGTAGCGGTTCCCGGGCCGCGGGGGTCGAGGAGCTGATCGCGGAACTGGCCACCGCGGGTGCACAGGTCACGGTGGCCACCTGCGATGCCGGTGATCGGGATGCCTTGGCGGGCGTGCTCGATTCGATCCCCGCACAGCATCCGCTCGGCGGCGTGGTGCATCTGGCCGCGGCGCTGGCCGATGCCACCTTCGCCGCACTGACCCCCGAGCACCTGGACGTGGTGTTGCCGGCCAAGGCGTACGGCGCGTGGCATCTGCACGAGCTGACCCAACATCTGGATCTGTCCATGTTCGTGCTGTTCTCCTCTGCCGCAGGCACTTTCGGTAGCGCGGGCCAGGCCAACTACGGCGCGGCCAATGTGTTCGCCGACAGCCTGGCCCGGCACCGCTACCACCGGGGCCTGGCCGCCACGTCGATGGCCTGGGGCTGGTGGGCGGAAGACACCTCCAATACCGGTGGTATGGACGAGAAGGACCGCGCTCGCCTGACCCGCATGGGTGTGACGCCCATGCCGACGAAGGAGGCGCTGGACCTGTTCGACGCCGCCCTACGGACCGGCCGCCCGTACGTGCTGCCGGTCGGTATGGACCTGTCGCTGCTGCGGGTGGCCGCCCAGGTGACCGAGCTGCCGCCGTTCTTCCGGGCGCTGCTGCACACTCGGCCGCGCGCCACCCAGCAGATGAGCGACTCCTCGCAGCTGGCCAAGCGGCTGGCGGGGCTGAGCCCGACCGAGCAGCACGAGGTGATCGTGGATCTGCTCAGGACGCCGATCTCCATGGTGCTGGGCTACAACTCACCCGATGCGGTGCTGCCGGATCGCGAGTTCACCGAGATGGGTGTGGATTCGCTCAGTTCCATCGAGCTCGGCGCGCATCTGCGCGCGATCACCGGTGTGAAGCTGGCCAATTCGGTCATCTTCCAGTACCCGACGGTCAATCTGCTGGCCCGCCATGTGCTCGATCAGGTGACGCCGCAGGACACGGAACTGGCGGATCCGATCGTGGCCGAGGTGGAAATGCTGTTGGAGCGCCTGGCCGCCATCCACGGTGAGACGCAGATGCCCGGCGAACTGCTGGCCCGACTCTCCGGCGCGGTCGGTCGGTTGAGTGGATCCGCTGCCCCAGAGGCGGTTTCGTGACCCGGTTGCTCGCTGTGAGCGACCTACACATCGGTCATACGGGGAATCGGGAAGTGGTGGCGGCGATCCGGCCCGATTCCCCGGACGACTGGCTGATCGTGGCGGGCGACGTGGCGGAGAAGACCGACGCGATCCGGTGGGCGCTCGGTACACTGCGCGACCGGTTCGCGAAGGTGATCTGGGTGCCCGGGAACCACGAATTGTGGACCACCGCACGGGATCCGCTGCATCGTCGGGGCGAGGGACGCTACCAGCATCTGGTCGACGTGTGCCGGGCCCTGGACATCGTCACCCCCGAGGATCCCTACCTGGTGTGGGAGGGGGCGGGCGGCCCGGTGCTGCTGGTGCCGATGTTCCTGCTCTACGACTACAGCTTTCTGCCGCCGGAAGCGCGCACCAAACGGGAAGGCCTCGCGCTGGCCGAGGCCCGCGGGTCGGTCGCCACCGACGAGCAACTACTCACCTGCGACCCGTACGCCGCACGGGAGGACTGGTGCCGGGAGCGTGTCGCGTACACCCGCGCGCGGCTCGACGCGCTCGATCCCGGGATGCCGCTGGTCCTGATCAATCACTTCCCGCTGACGCGCCAACCGGTCGAGCGGTTGTTCCGGTCGGAGTTCGCGCTGTGGTGCGGCACCGAACTGACCGCCGACTGGCATCGCCGCTACAACGTGCGCTGTGTCGTCTACGGGCACTTGCATATTCGCCGCACCGATCACTTCGACGGGGTGCGCTTCGAGGAAGTGTCGATCGGCTATCCACGGGAATGGCAGCGGCGGGGACTGCCCGAACCGCTGCTACGGGAAATCCTTCCGGGCCGGACTGAATCGCCGCGTGCGGGGAGTGCGCTGGGCCGACGGGCCGCCGCCCGCGCGTGGCGGCTCGCTCGCGGTCTGACCAGAAAAGTCGAATCCCGACAAGTTATCGACGAACAAGGAACGCTGCCACGATGACCGACCCGATCGCCGGACGACAAGGACTCGAGCAGGCCCTCGGCACGGGGCTGGCCGCCGTCGACCTGATGTCCGATGACCAATGTGCCGACCTGCTGGCCCTGCTCGACGACGCGCCCCGGCGCGATCGCGCGCTGGCCGAGACCGAACTGGCCGACAATCTGGCCCGCCAGCCGCGTGCGCTGCGATTCGTGCTGCGGGCGGTGCTGCTGAGGAGACGGCGATGAGTGAGAAGATGACCCGCGATCAGCTGGAGAAGCTGGCCGCCGCGCTGCACGTGCCCAGTTCGCGCATCGAGTACCTGAGTTTCCTTGGCGGTGAGCGGCTGGCGGTGCTGCGCGAGGAGATCGTGCGCGTGCTGCACACCCGCTATCCGCGGGAATACAGACGGTTTTCGGCACTGGCGCGGCGGGTTCCGCTGCGCTTGTCGCTACCGCTGGCCACCCGGGTGCTGCCGCCGCGCATTCTAGGCCGCTCGCTGTCGGCCGAACTGCTCGATGGGCGCAGTGCGGCCTCGCTGGCCATGCTGTCGGCCATCGATCCCGTGGTGGTAGCCGATGCCGCGCCCTTCATCAATCCGGCCGTCGTCGGCCGGCTGGCGGAGCTGGCCGCACCGGAGCTGATCAGCGGTGTGATGGCGGAACTCATGGCGCGCAATGACTTCGACACCGCGGATCTGTTCGTCGATACCTTCACCAGCTATGTGATGACCTCGGGCGGTCAGGTTCGCGCACCGGCGGCGAACCCGGAAATGGTGCCCGCACGCGGTTTCCGGAGTCTGCTGCGCGGTATCGGGCGGCGACCGTGATCGCGGCGAGCCGAACCGACTTCGAGGTGGTCGTGGTCGGTGCCGGGTTCTCCGGTATCTGCGCGGCGATCCGATTGCGGCAGGCCGGGATCCACGACTTCGTGGTGCTCGACAAGGCCGACGATGTGGGCGGTATCTGGCGGGACAATACCTATCCCGATGTAGGCGTTGATATTCCGATCTGGGGTTATTGCTTTTCGTTCGAACCGAATCCGGACTGGCGGCATGCCTATGCCAAAGGGCACGAACTACAGACCTACGCCACCCGATGTGTCGAAAAGTACGGGGTGCGTGAGCATTTGCAGCTCGGGACCGAGGTGACCGCGATGCGGTTCGACGACGACCTCGACCTGTGGGTCCTGCAGACCGGGCGCGGGGCGATACGGGCTCGCTTCGTGATCAATGCCTATGGGGCACTCGGGCATCCCAAGATGCCCGATATCCCTGGACTGGACAGCTTCGGGGGCGCGTTGATCCACAGCGCCCGGTGGGATCACACGGTGCCGCTGGCGGGCCGGGTCGGGGTGATCGGTACCGGCTCCTCTGCGGTGCAGATCATTCCCGAGGCCGCCGAGCGGGCCGAGCGGCTCACGGTCTTCCAGCGCACGCCTATCTGGGTGATACCCAAGCCCGACTTCCGCATTCCGCGACTGCTGCGCATGGGCTTTCGAATGTTCCCGTTCCTGCTGAGGATTCCGCGTTGGATCGTGCTCCTGTGGCTGGAACTGTTGTACAACGGCGTCTTTCGGTTCAAGTCGCCGGTCACGGTGACCGCCCTGGAGCGGCTGGCGGGCGCGGCTCTGCGCAGCCAGGTACCCGATCTCGACGTACGCGCAAGGCTTTCGCCGCACTATCGGTTCGGTTGCAAGTTCCTGACGCTGTCCAACCGGTATTACAAGACCTTCGCTCGCGATAATGTCCGGCTGGTCTCCGAGAATATCGAGTTGGTCGACGCGACCGGGGTCGGCACCGCGGACGGGCAGCACCATGAGCTCGACACCCTGGTCATGGCAACGGGTTTCGAGGTATTCGAGCGCACCAGCCTGCCCCGCTATCCGATCACCGGCATCGGCGGCGTCGATCTGGGCGACTACCTGCACGACAATCGCAATGTCTGCTACGAGGGCGTCACCGTGCCACCCTGCCCGAACGCGTTCGTCATTCACGGCCCGTACTCGATGACCGGGTCGTTCTTCATGACCATCGAGAACGCCGTCGCACACGCCGTGCGGTGCATCACCGAGGGGCGCCGGCGCGGGGCGACCCGGGTCGCGGTGAAGGCCGAACCCTATGCTCGCTTCGCCGAGGAGATGATCACCCGGCAGGCGCGGTCCATCTTCTACAACTCCAACTGCGAACAGGCCCGCAGTTTCTATTTCGATCAGAACGGTGACGTGCCGCTGTTCCGGCCCTCGACCAGCGTCGAAGCCTGGTGGCGGATGCGCAGATTCCCACTGGCGGACTACGCCTTCAGCACCTGCGCATCCGTCGGGCAGCGCGAGCAGCGAGCCGGGCAGCGGGGCGCATCATGACACCACCGGCCATCGGGCACGTCTCCGATACCGCGCGCTGGGTCGCGATCTATCGTGCGCTGGAATCGGCGCGGCCGGACGCACTGTTCCGTGACGAGCTCGCTGCAGCGCTCGCAGGTGAACAGGGGAGTGCGCTCACGCAATCCGGGATGCTGCCGCGCGGGGCCCGCGATCACTGGCCGACGGTGGTCCGCACCCGACTCGTCGACGATGTGATCCTCGGTGCGCTCGGCCAGGGGTGTGATCGCGTGATCAATCTGGCGGCGGGGCTGGATACTCGTCCGTTCCGGCTGGACCTACCAGCCGAAATTCGCTGGTACGAAGCGGATCTGCCGGACTTGGTCACGTACAAGGAATCGCGACTGGGAGGTAGGCAGGCGCGGTGTGAGCGGATCGCCGTGCCACTCGACATCACCGATGCGGCCGCGACCACGGCATTCCTCGCCGAGGCGCGTGCTGGGGCACGCAGGCCGCTGGTCATAACCGAAGGGCTGCTGCCCTATCTCCAGGCGCACCAGGTGCTGATCCTGAGCGAGCAGCTGCGGGCAGCCGGAACGCGTTGGTGGGTAATGGATCACTGGTCACCCGCCATGCTGCGAATGGTCAATCTGACCATGGGTCGCGAATTGGGTTCGGCACGATGGACTTTCGCGGCCCCGCTCGGATTCTTTCCGGGGTGGTCGGCCGAGATCGCCCGCTCGACGTTCCTGGCCGCGGCACGGTGGGGCCGTTCGCCGTTGCCTTTGCGCGCGACGACGCTGCTGCCGGAAATCACACCCGGCCCGCGACTCGACCGATCCCGGTTGTGGTGCGGCGCAGTGCGATTGGCTCCCCGTGATCTGCGAGGACGGATATGAGTTCGGTGCTGGTACTCGGTGGCGGGTTCACCGGACTGCTGGCGGCCGCCGCGGCGAGCCCGGATGCGCGCGAGGTCACGGTGCTCGAGCGCGATGCCTTTCCCGAGGGGCCGCAACCGCGGCGCGGGCAACCGCAGGCTCGCCATCCGCACTTCCTGGCACCCGGTGGCGTGCTCGGGCTCGAACAGTTGCTGCCCGGCGTGACGCACCGGCTGCTGGCGGCGGGGGCCAATCGGATCGGCGTCGGAGCCGACCTGCTGTTCCGTCCGGCCGCCGGTGGCTGGCTGCACCGTCAGGACACCGGGCGCTACGGCATCAGCTGCACCAGGCAATTGCTCGATCACGTGGTGCGCACGATGGTCCGGGAGCGGGGCGGGGTGACCTTCCGACCGGAGTGCGATGTGGTGGGCCTGCTCGGCGACGGCCGTGCTGTGCGCGGGGTGCGGGTGCGCGAGCAGCGGCTGGGAGCCACCGAAGTGTTCGAGGCGGACCTGGTGATCGATGCCACTGGTCGCGGATCGCAGGCCGGGCAATGGCTCGACCAGTTGGGGATCGTCGTTCCGGCGGCGGAGATCGTCGACTCCGGGCACGCGTATGCCACCCGGGTGTATCGCGCGAGGCCGGGGGCCGAATCGGGTTTCCCGCTGATCCTCATCCACGCCGACGGCCGGTCCGGGAGTCCCGGCGGCAATGCCACTCTGCTGCCCGTGGAGGACGGGCAGTGGCTCGTAGCCATCGGTGGCACCCGGGGCATGAACATGCCCGCGAGCAATGACGATTTCCTGGAATTCGCGCGCGAGCGCGTGCCGCATCCATTGATCGGCGAACTCCTCGCCGAAGCCGAACCACTCAGCGGCACAATGACTTCCCGCAGCACATGCAACAGGCGCTATCGATTCGACCGGGTGCGCGCGTGGCCTCGCGGGTTCGTGGTAGCCGGAGATGCCGCCTCGGCGATGAATCCCGTATACGGCCAGGGACTTTCGGTGGCCGCGCGTAGCGCGAACGTACTGCGTTCGGGATTCGCCGCGCGCGGTGTCGATCCGGCTGCCGCTGTCCAGCTCCAACAGTCGATCTGTCGGGCGGCGCAGGATCCCTGGCAGATGGCGACCAGCCAAGATCGTCAGTTCCGCGGCACCGAGGGCCGTGGGGCCTCCGTGCTGGAGCGGGTGCAGTTGCGCTACGGAGAGCGAGTCTTCCAGGCGGCGTCGGCGCGGCCCGCAGTCGCGGCCGTCGTCTCGGAGGTGATGTTCCTGGTCCGTCCGGCGCTGGCAATGGGGCATCCGGCGGTAATCGCCGGTGCACTGCTCGGGCCGCGACGGCCCGTGCGGTCCGAGCCGCCGCTGACCGCGTGGGAGCGCGGGTTCGTCACCGGTGGACGGGTCGCATGAATCGCGCGATCGCGCTGGTGGCGTGCTGGATGCTGGCTTCGGGCGCGGTACTGGGCACGAATGCCGCTCTGGCGTCGGCGGATGCTGTCGCGATCCGCGCCGTCGGAGGCGCGGCAGAGCATCTGGCACTCACCGAAATCGACTCCGGCCATTGGTCGCCGATCACCGACCCGCAGCAACTCACAGCGGCAATCGTCGCCGGACTCGGGACGGAACCGGGATGGAATCCATGAACGAACCCATTGCGATCGTCGGCATGGCGGCTCGATTCCCCGGGGCCGACGACGTCGACGCCCTCTGGGAGTTGCTGAGCTCCGGTGGTACGGCGATCCGTACGGTGCCTGCCGAGCGCTGGAATTCGGACACACCCCTGGACGGCGGTAAGCGGGTACCGGCGGTGGGCGGATTCCTCGACGGGGTAGACGAGTTCGACGCCGCGCTGTTCGGCATCTCCCCGCGCGAGGCGGCCGATATCGATCCACAACAGCGGCTCATGCTCGAAATCGCCTGGCGTGCATTGGAAGACGCGGGCATACCGGGTCATACCCTGCGCGGCACCCGAACCGGTGTCTACGTCGGCGCGTCCTGGCACGACTACGAGACGCTGCGCAAGCAGCGCGGGATCGGCGCCACTCAGCACAGTCTGGTCGGTACCGCGCTCGACGTGATCGCGGCGCGTCTGTCGTATCTGCTCGGCCTCACCGGGCCCAGTCTCGTCGTCGAGACCGGATGTTCGTCGGCGCTGGTAGCGCTCGACCTCGCCGTGCGGGCCATGCGCACCGGTGATGTCGAATCGGCCATCGTCGGCGGCGCTAATCTCATTCTGACCCCGGATGTTTCGATCGGGCTCACGCATTTCGGGGCACTGTCGTCCAACGGTCGCTGCGCGGCGTTCGGTGCCGACGCGGACGGGTTCGTTCGTGGCGAAGGCGTCGCGGCGGTGTATCTCAAGCCGTTGAGCGCGGCGGTGCGTGACGGCGACCGGGTGCGGGCGCTCGTCACTGCGACCGTGGTGAACAATGACGGCGGTGGCGAAAGCCTGGTCACGCCGAATGCGGCGGGGCAGCGGGATCTGCTGTGGCGAGCCTACCGGGACGCGGGACTCGATCTCGATCGGCTGGCGTACGTGGAAGCGCATGGAACCGGTACGGGGCGAGGGGATCCCATCGAAGCCGGAGCGATCGGAGAGGTGCTGGCGCGGCCACGTGGATCGGCTGCCGGGCCGCTGCCCATCGGATCGATCAAGACCAATATCGGGCATCTGGAAGCGGCGGCCGGGATCGCTGGGCTGATCAAAGGTGTGCTGTGTCTGGAACGCGGGCTGATCCCGCCGAGCCTGCACGCGGAGGAACTCAATCCTGAAATCGCTTTCGACGCACTGAATGTGGCCGTGGTGCGCGAGCATCTCGCCCTACCCGAGACCGGACCGGTACATCTCGGTGTCAACTCGTTCGGCTGGGGCGGGACCAATGCTCATGCTGTGCTCAGTCGCGCGGAAGTCGCGGCGGTAGCGCATCTTTCCGGTTCTGATCTCGGGTTCCTGCCCCTCTCGGCGCATACCGACGATGCGCTGGGTCTGCGCTGCCACGACATCGCCGACCTGTTGGATACCGATCCGAGTGGAATCGGATCGGTGACGGCCGCCCTCGCCCGACGAGCCCATCAACTACCCAGGCGCATAGCGGTTTTCGGCACCGAGCCGGACAGGCTCGCTGCGGAGTTACGGCGACATGCCGCCGACCCCGCTGCCGAGCATCCTGCGGTCCTCGTGGGGCGAACCCGCGAAATCGGTCTCGTGGCCTTCGTCTTCCCCGGACAAGGCGCGCAATGGCACGGCGTCGGCACGGTGTTGTATGGCACGGACCCGGCCTTCACGGCCATGGTGAACGATTGCGCTGCTGCGCTCGCACCGCATGTCGACTGGGATCCCCTCGCGGTCATTTCCGGTGCGGCTGGGCCGGATTGGCTCGACCACGTCGATCAGGTGCAGCCGGTGCTGTGGGCGCTGTCGCTCGGGATCGCCGCTATGTGGCGCACCATGGGCATCGTTCCCGATCTGGTCGTCGGCCACAGTCAGGGCGAGATCGCGGCCGCTACCCTCTCCGGTGCGCTGAGTCTCGCGGACGCTGCGCTCGTGGTGGCGCGCCGCAGTGCCGCATTGCGTGCCGTGGCGGGCACCGGCCGAATGCTGGCCGTCGAACTGCCGGTCGATGAACTTCCGTCGTGGATAGCGGGTTTCGAAGACTCGGTGACACTTGCCGTGCACAACGGTCCGATGTCGTGCGTACTTGCCGGGGATCGGGATTCCATCGAGGCATTGCACGAGATCCTCTCGGCCGACGGAGTGTTCTGCCGAATGGTCGCGGTGGACTACGCCTCGCACGGTCCGCATATGAATTCGTTGCGCCCCGCATTGTCGGCGGCGCTGGCCGAGGTGAAACCTGGGCCGACATCGGTCGAGATGCTGTCCACGGTGACCGGACGGCCGTGCGCACCCGGTGCAGTCGATGGCGACTATTGGATCGACAACCTTTGCCGCCCAGTACTTTTTGCCGAGACCATGGCTTCGGCCTTCGACTCCGGCGTCACCCACGTGATCGAGATCAGCCCGCACCCGGTGCTGACCGCGGCTCTCGAACAGCTATCCGCCACCCGATCGCACCCGCCGGTGGTGGTGCCGTCGCTCTACCGCGACCGGGACCCGATCGCCGAGATGCGGCGCAGTCGCGCCCGCGCCTACCTGAGCGGGCTGCATCCCTTCGCCGATATCTCCCACGCTGCCTCGGTCACGCTGCCGCCGTATCCCATGCAGCGCAGTTCATTCTGGCTGCCTGAATCCGAAGCGGGTGGGACGCAGGCGGAGGGACTGCGGGTTCCGGTATATCCCAGCGTCATGGAATCCGGTGCATGGCAGGCCGATACCTCGATATCGCTCGACCACGAAGGCTGGCTCGGCGACCATCGGGTCGGGGCTGCGGTCGTGGTGCCCGCCGCCATGATGATGGCGTTCGCCATCGCGGTCGCTCGCACTCGATACGGGCATCAGCCCGCGGCGCTGCTCGACATCCGGTTCACCGAGGCGCTGACGTTGCCCGCCGCGCCGGTGCGCCTCGATATGACGTTGCGCGAGGACATTACCGGCGGCGCGAGCTTCGAACTCCGCTCACTCGCCGCGACGGCCGAGAGCTGGACCACTCATGCCCGGGGCCGGGCCATGCACACCATCGAAGCGATGGATCTCCCGGAGCTGCCCGGTACACAGCCCGGGGCTGACGTTCCCGGTGCCGAGTTCTACCGGTTGTGCGCCGGGCGCGGATTGAACTACGGCCCCGAATTTCAAGGCGTGCAGGTGATCAGGCATGTCGACGGCGGGGTCGTCGCCGACATCGAACTCGGCGAGCAATGCCGGGCGCAGCTGCATCGGGGTGAGTTGCACACAGCGCTGATCGACAGTGCGATGCAAGCGGCCCTGGCCTTGTTCGACGACGCACGAACCGTCGTACCGGTGGCGGTCCAGGAGCTGCGCCTGCACGCCGTGCCGGACACATTCATCGATACCGCACGGGTGTTCGCGGTCCGGCGCTCCGATACGTCGGCGGACATCCATGTGTTCGACGACCGGGGCACTCCGTTCGCCACGGTCCGCGGGCTGCAACTGGCCGCTATCGACGGCGGCGATACGGTCTGTCGCCGGTTCGATCGGGAGTTCCGGTTCGTACTGCATGCGGCCGAACGTTCGGAGGCGACTGGTCGCGAGGGCGACGGCTCGCGCGGGTACGGTGCCGACATCGTGCTGGACGGTGACGTGACCTGGCATGCCGCCTTGGCCGATGCGTTGCGTCGGCGCGGAGCTCGGGTACATTCCGGCGGTGCCGCGCACGCGGGCGGTACGCTCGTATATTGCGTGCCCTCGGGCGATCTCCAGGCCCAGCGAACTCGGCTCGCGGCCCTGACGGAAGCGGTGCGGGCGGCTACGAGCACCGGCTCGACACCGCCGCGGCTGGTCGTCGTGACGGAGCATGCCGAATCACCCACATCCGATGATCGCCCCGATCCGGGGAGCGCGATGTTCTGGGGCTTCGTCCGCGTCCTGCGGCGGGAACATCCCGAACTGTCCGCCACCCTCGTCGATATCGCGGGCGCGCGGGAGATCGACGAATGTGCGGCCGAGCTCCTGGCCGCGCCCGGCGAAGATCAGGTAGTGCTGCGGGCCGGGCGTCGCTACGTCGGCCGGCTGGAGCAGGGCGAACATTCCGGAGGTCCGCAGCCGCGGCCATGGCGGGCGCAGCACCGGCCTTTCCGCCTGCGGTCGGCTGCCGGTCGGCACTGGGACGGCCTGCGCTTCGCGCCGCTCTCGGTACGCACGCCGGGTCCGGGTGAAGTCATGGTCGAAATCACCGCGGCGGCAATCAATTTCATTGATGTCATGAAAGCGGCGGGTACCTATCCAGATGGCTCCGCCGGGGCGAGGGAGTTCGGTGTCGAAGGCGCGGGTGTGGTTCGCCAGGTGGGCCCGGGTGTGACCGATCGGTCCGTCGGCGATCGAGTGATCGTGTGCGGATTCGGTGCGATCGGTTCGCATCTCACCGCGCGTGCCGATCACACCGCGCCGATCCCGGCCGACATGCCGTTCGAGGACGCGGCGGCGCTGCCGATGGTCACGACCACGGCCTGGTACGCCCTGGCCATGCTGGGGCACGTTGTCCCGGGCGAGACGGTGCTGATCCACTCCGGAACGGGTGGATTGGGCCTCGCCGCCATCGGGATCGCGCGCCACCTGGGTGCGCAGGTGCTCGCCACCGCCGGTTCGGCCGAACGTCGCGAGTACCTGCATCGCGCGCACGGTATCGAGCACGTCTTCGATTCCCGTGCATTGACCTGGGCCGATGAGGTGCTTGCCGCGACCGGCGGGCGGGGTGTCGACGTTGTGCTCAACTCCCTGTCCGGCGTCGCCATCGACCTGGGCCTCGAGGTGCTCGCCGAGGACGGCCGCTTCCTCGAAGTCGGGAAGAAGGACATTTACGCGAACCGGCGGCTGGGTTCACGCGCCTTCGCCAAGGGAATCGGCTTCCTGGCCATAGATCTGGCCGGAATGATGACTCGTCGCCCGGATCGGTTCGCGGCGGCCCTGTCTGAAGCCTGGCAGCTGATTCAGGACGGCGGCCTCGCGCCGCTGCCCATCTCGGTACACCCGCTGGCCGAGGCTCCAGAAGTGCTGCGACGCATGGCCCGTGGGGATCACATCGGCAAGTTCGTGCTCAACCATCCGGAGACGGTCTCGCGTATTGCTCCGGAACCCATGCCGGACGGGCGATTCCGCGCGGACGGAACCTATGTCGTCACCGGAGGCCACGGCGCGCTGGGACGCAGTCTCGCGCACTGGCTGCTCGAGCACGGAGCGGGATGTGTGGTGTTGCTCGGACGCAACGCACCGGACGGGCCGATTCCGTTGCGGGAGTTCGATCTCGACATGCTGCCCGACCAGGTGTCGATCCTCAGTCGCCGCGTTGACGTCTCCGATCGGGAAGCGGTTGCCGCGGTGTTGCATTCGATTCGCGCCGAGGCGCCGCCGCTGCGCGGGATCTTCCATGCCGCCGCAATCCTCGACGACGCCACCGTGCTCGGGCTCTCCGCCGACCAAATGGAACGAGTATTGCGGCCGAAGATCGACGGTGCGCGGCATCTGAACGAGCTGACGGCCGACGATCCGCTGGACCTGTTCGTCCTGTTCTCCTCGGCCGCGGCGCTCATCGGAAATCCGGGTCAGGCTGCCTACGCCGCCGCGAACTCCTACCTCGACGCCCTGTCCGTAGCCCGTCGCCACGAGGGCCGACCGGGGTTGAGCATTCAGTGGGGTCCGTTCGCCGAGATCGGATTGGCTGCTGCACAGGACAATCGAGGAAATCGGCTGGCCGTACACGGTATGGAGAGCATCACCGCGGCCGAAGCATGGGAGGCGCTCGCCGGATTCCTCGCCGAGGATCGTCAGGTCGTCGGCTATCTGTCCTTCCACGCGCGCCGCTGGTTCGACGCCTACCCCGACTGTGCCGCGCAACCCAGTTGGAAAGCCTTGCGGCGCACCGCCGACACCGGCCCGCAACCGGCAGCGAGCGAGTTCCGCTCGACCCTGTTCGAAGTCGCCGATGCCGAACGCCCCCGCCTGGTCCTGGGCAAGATCGTCGAACTCGCCGCGGGCGTACTGCGCATGACCCCGGACGATCTCGATATCCATACGCCCCTGCGATCGCTTGGTCTGGATTCGCTCATGAGCCTGGAACTGCGCAACAAGCTCGAATCCAGTTTCGCACTGCGGCTTTCGCCGACGGTGCTGTGGACCTACGGCACGGCCGAGGCGCTCGCCACCGCATTGGGACAACAGCTGGCAGCGCCGGTGCCCTCCCCATGAATATCAGGAGAGACAATATGGACGAATCGGAGACCGGCGCACCGCAGGGTGCCGCCCTGCGCCGCGCCACCGAGACCATCAAGCGATTACGGGCCGAACTGGCTCAGCGCTCCGAGACGGGCCCGACAGCGGTCATCGGTGCCGGACTGCGCCTCGCCGGCGGGATCTGCGACCTCGACGGCTATTGGTCGGCCCTGCTCGAGGGCCGCGGCATGATCGGCGAGATGCCCATGCACCGCCGCTGGCCGTTCGAGGACGAGTGGGCGCAACTGCCATTGCGTGGCGGCTTCATCCATGACGCTCTCGATTTCGATCCGGAATTCTTCGGTATCACGCCCCGTGCGGCGCAGGCTATCGACCCGCAGCACCGCCTGCTGTTGGAAGTTGCCTGGGAAGCCCTGTGTGACAGCGGTATCGACCCAGCTACGCTGCGCGGCGAACAGGTGGGCACCTTCGTCGGCATCACCGGCCGCCAAGACTACGCCGACTGGGCCGGCCAGTACGCCGACGCCAACTGGGCACTCGGCAACGGCCACAGTTTCGCCCCAGGTCGTATCGCCTACACCTTCGGATTCACCGGCCCCGCAGTAGCTTTCGACACGGCGTGCTCCTCTGCGCTGGTGGCCGTCGCCCACGCCGTGCAGTCCCTGCGCCGCGGGGAAGTCGACATCGCCCTGGCCGGCGGCGTCAATCTCATCCTGGCGCCCGGATCCACCCGCGCCATCAACCGCACCGGCTCGCTCTCCCCGGACGGCCTGTGCCGGACCTTCGACGCCCGCGCCAATGGTTTCGTCCGCAGCGAGGGCTGTTCCCTGCTCGTCCTCAAACGCCTGGCGGACGCGGAACGCGACCACGACCCTATCCTGGGCGTGATCCACGGCGTCGCAATGAATCAGGACGGCCGCACCTCCGGTTTCAGCGCCCCGAACGCCGAAGCGCAACGCCGGGTGATCGAAACCGCGCTCGCCGACGCCGGTTGCAGCGCAGCCGATCTCGGTCTGATCGAGGCCCATGGCACGGGCACCGCCCTTGGCGACCCCATCGAGATGAGTGCGATCGTGGCAGCGCTCGCCGCCCGCAATGGCGGCAAACCCCTCCACGTCGGCTCGGTGAAGACGAACTTCGGACACCTGGAAGCGGCATCCGGAGCGATCGGCCTGCTCAAGGCGCTGTTGTCGGTCCGTGAACGAACCGTCCCGCCCCTGGTGCAATTCGACACCCTGAACCCGCGAATCGAACTGAAGGGCAACGATATTCAGCTCTCCAATCGGTCGATGCCCTGGCTGACCACCGAATCCGGCCCACTGGCGGGCGTGAGCTCCTTCGGAATCATCGGCACCAACGCCCACATCATCGTCGGCCCAGCCCCGCAGACATCCAATCCGATCCCGCCTCGCCCGGCCCTTCCCCGACCACAGTGGAATCGTGTCCCCTGCGTCCCCGCATTCCTGGGCGACGCCCCGCCCGGATACGTCGTACCCGCCTGACCCATCGACACGGAAGGCTGCGCCATGCCCGGATCGGATTCCCCACTCCCCCGACGGCAACGCACTCCCATCCCGCTCTCCCTCGCGAGTCCCGCCCGCTTCCGCCTCGTGATGGGCCTCTACCCACCTCTGCTCTTCGCCGGCGTTCGAGTCACCCGAGTAACCCCCGACTGGACCGCCATCACGGTCGCCCACCGCGTCCGCCCCTGGAACTCCAACCTCAACCACTCCGCGTTCGGCGGCACGCTCTTCGCCATGACCGACCCCTTCTACGCCGTCATGGCAGCAGGCCAACTCGGCCCCGGCCACCGCATCTGGAATACCACGGGAACCATCGAATTCCTGTCCCCGGGGCGCGGAACGGTCAGTGCCACCATGGAACTCACCCCCGCTGAGACCGACATCATCCGCGCGAGTATCGACGCCGAGGGATGTTCGGTGACCACCCACGTAACCGAAATCCGCTCCGCGGAAGGCACTTTGGTCGCCCGCGCAGCACAGCGCCTTTACGTGCGCGGCCTGGACAGCCGAACCGGTCAAGATCATCAACGGCGAAAATCTCGCTGATCACATCGATACGAACTATGGCGCGCCCAACCCATCGCCCGCACGCGCCGCGCAGGCATATCGCAACGGCGTCGACGATCTGATCAGCGCCGCACGTGCAGCCGAGACCGGCCGAACCATCGCTTCACCCGATGCCGAAGCCACCTACGGTGACCTCGGCCACGAGATGGAATCTGACAGACTGAAGAACATGACAGCCGCCATCGAGACCCGACCACAACTGCGAATCGGCCCCTACTCGGTCGATCCGGCGGTGGTGCTCGCGCCGATGGCGGGCATCACCAACCTGGCGTTTCGCAAGTTGTGCCGGGAGTTCGGCAGCGCTACCTCTATCTATGTGTGCGAGATGATCACCGCGCGGGCCGTGGTCGAGCGCAATGAGAAGACGCTGCACATGATGTCCTTCGACGCGGACGAGCATCCACGCTCGATGCAGCTCTACGGTGTGGATCCGGCCACACTGGGCGAGGCCGTGCGCATCATTGTCGGCGAGGGCTGGGCCGATCACATCGATCTCAACCTCGGCTGCCCGGTGCCGAAGGTCACGCGACTGGGTGGCGGCGCGGCGCTGCCGTACAAGCGCGCGCTGTTCAGCAAGATCGTGAAGGCGATGGTTTCCGGCGCCGAACCGGCCGGTGTTCCGGTCACGGTGAAGTTCCGCATCGGCATCGACGACGACCACCTCACCTACTTGGACGCGGGCCGCATTGCCGAGGCCGAGGGCGCCGAGGCCGTCGCCCTGCACGCCCGCACCGCCGCACAGCGGTATTCGGGCCAGGCCGACTGGACGGCCATCGCCCGGCTCAAGGAGGCCGTCACAACGATTCCGGTGCTCGGCAACGGTGACATCTTTTCCGCCGCCGACGCGGTGCGCATGATGGACGAAACCGGTTGCGACGGTGTCGTTGTCGGCCGCGGCTGCCTCGGCCGCCCGTGGCTGTTCGCCGAATTGCAGGCCGCGCTGCGCGGCGAGGCACTGCCCGAGGCGCCGAATCTCGGCCGCGTCGGCGAGGTGCTGTACCGGCACGGCGCCCTGCTCGCCGAACACCTCGGCGAGGACAAGGCCATGCGCGATCTGCGCAAGCATATGGCCTGGTATCTGATGGGCTTCCCGGTCGGCGCGGACCTGCGCCGTTCCTTCGCCACGGTGTCGAGCCTCACTCGATTGCAGGACCTCATCGGCGAACTCGACCCGACCGCGCCGTTCCCCCGCGACGCCGAGGGCCCACGCGGGCGCCAGGGTTCGCCGGGCAAGGTGGCGCTGCCGCACGGCTGGCTCGACGATCCCGACGATCCGGCCGTCCCCGCGGGCGCGGATCTGATGCACAGCGGCGGCTGACCTTTTTCCGCAATCGCACCGTTATCCGATCCTCGAGTACTCTCCGACCAGCACACATTCGGATGCCGAATGCGAACTCGGCCTGTCGAGTCCGCACTGGGCTGGCTGACCGTGGCGGAATCGTTATCATTGGCGGAATCGGTCATGCCGGTCGAAAGCGGCCGAACGGCAGCAGAGACGAAGCGAGGTTCGTAGGTGGGTGACGATCGGCACGGGCAGTCGCCACGGCCCGGAGGTCGCGCCCCGTGGGAGCGCTCTCCCGCGGAGGATTACCCCGACCACGACGGCGCACGGTCGTCCCGCAGATCCCGACATAACGATCCCGACTCCGGCTCGGCCCCGCTGACCGTTCAGGACCTGGTCCAGCGGGTCGACAACGAACGCAGCGGGCGCAGACGTCGACCAACAACACCGGACACGCCGCCCACGCACGCGAATCGGGCTGCCCCCAAGCCGCCGGAGTCAGCCGCACGACAAGCCGATATTCCGCCGCGCACAGGGAGCGGCCCATCCGTACGTCAAGCGGACGCACCGCGTACATCGGCTATGCCTGCCGGGCGCAACGCCGACGCACCCCGCACGTCGAGCACCCCGGCCGCACGCAACGCCGACGCACCCCGCACGTCGAGCACCCCAGCCGCACGCAAGGGCGACGCACCCCGCCCATCGGCCGCCAAGGCCGACGCCGCCCGCCGGTCCGGGGCCTCCCCGGTCGTCGACGACATCGCGGGCACTCCGACGACGGCCGCGCGTCCGGCCAAACGCCGCGCCTCGACCGTATCCGGCGCGAAAGAGGCGCCCGAGGTGGTCACCGACATCATCGACCCGGTCGAGGACACCCCGCCCGCGAAGACGCGCACCAGCGGCTGGCCGACCACCGATTCCGATGCCCCGAAAACCGCTGCCGCATCCACCCGCGTCGGCCTTTCGCGGCTCGCGGCGAGTCGACAGCGCCGCAATAGGCGGCTGCAGGTCGCGGGCCGGGCCACCCTGACAATTTCCGCGGTGGTCGCACTGCTGGTCACCGGCGGCGGCTGGAGCTATCTACGCTCGACCGCCAACGGCTTCACCCAGGTTTCCGCCTTCGACGACCACCCGGAAGACGTGCTCGACTCCGGCGCCCAGCTCGGCGACGAGAACTACCTGCTCGTCGGCACCGACACCCGCGCGGGCGCCAACGGACAGGTGGGCGCGGGCAGCGTCGACGACGCCGAGGGCGCCCGCGCCGACACCGTCATGCTGGTGAACATCCCCAAGAACCGCTCACGTGTGGTGCTCGTCTCGTTCCCCCGCGATCTCGACGTCACCCGGCCGCAGTGCAACGGCTGGGATAACGACAAGGCCGAGTACACCAATGAGGTGTTCCCCTCGGCCATGGGCGACAAGCTCAATGCCGTGTACGCGCTCGGCGGACCGAAGTGCCTGGTCAATGTCATCCGCAAGATGACGGGCCTGAGCATCGGACACTTCATCGGCATCGACTTCGCCGGATTCGAGGCGATGGTCGATCAGGTCGGCGGCGTCGATGTCTGCACGCCCAAGCCGATCATCGACGGCATCCTCGGCACCGTGCTGGAAAATTCGGGCCACCAACACATCAACGGCGAGACCGCACTCAACTACGTGCGCGCCAGACACGTCTATGGCGAGGAACGCAGCGACTACGACCGGATCAACCGGCAGCAGCGGTTCCTGGCCTCACTGCTGCGCAGCGCATTGTCGAGCCGGGTGCTCTTCGATCCCGGCAAGTTGAACGGCTTCATCTCCGCATTCACCGCCCACACCTTCGTCGATAAGGTGCAACCGACCGACCTGCTGACCCTGGGCCGTTCGCTGCAGAAGGTCGACGCGGGCGCGGTCACCTTCCTGACCATCCCGACCGCGGGCACCACCTCCTACGGCAACGAGATTCCGCGTGATTCGGATATCAAGGCGATCTTCCGCGCCATCATCGATGACCAGCCGCTGCCCGGTGAGAAGAAGTCGGCCCCGGCCCCCGGTTCGATCCCGTCGGCCCAGCCGGCGCCGCCGAAGCTGATCGCGGTCGATCCGAGCACGGTATCGCTGCTGGTCTCCAATGGTTCGGAGACGTCCGGCGCGGCCAGTAAGGCGGCGACCAAGCTCGGCAATCAGGGCTTCCAGATCTACAACACCGGCAATTACTCCGGCGGCAATTCCGAGGTCGCCACCAGGGTGCGTTTCGGGGCCGGTCACGAGGCCGAGGCGGCCACGGTGGCCAGTTCCCTGCCCGGCGCGACAATGGAGCAGTCGAATAGTCTCGGTGGCATCGTCGAGGTCGTGATCGGCGCCGATAACCCGACCATTCGGACTCCTACACCGGTCGGTGATCCGATCCCGAACGTCTCGGTCACCGTATCGAGTGCGGAACCGGTCACACTGCCCTCGGACCTCGAGCACGTCAACGCCGCCGACGAAACCTGCAAGTAAGAGCCGCTCCGAGCTGGGGCAACGCCCCCGCTATCGTTTGGCACCACCCATTAACCCCGTGTTGGTGACTAGGTCAGCACATGGCACTAGTGTCTGTTTTCATGCGTGTCATCTACAACGAGCAAATGGCCGACCTTGCCCACCTGCTGGGCGAGATGGCCGGTCTGGCGGGTTCGGCGATGGAGCGGGCCACCCAGTCTCTGCTCCAGGCCGATCTGGCTCTGGCCGAGTCGGTGATCACCGAGGGCGACCGGATCGCCGAAATGATCGCCGATGCCGAGGAGAAGTCGTTTGCCCTGCTAGCGCTGCAGGCACCGGTGGCGGGTGATCTGCGGCAGGTGGTGAGCGCGATCCAGATCGTCCAGGATGTCAACCGGATGGGCGCGCTGGCACTGCATGTCGCCAAGGTGACCCGGCGCCGCCACCCCAACCACGCGCTGCCCGAGGCGGTGAACGGCTACTTCGCGGAAATGGGCCGCATCGCCGTGAATATGGGCGCCAGCGCCGAGGAGGTGCTCGAGACCCGCGATCCGGAGCGCGCCGCGCAGCTCAACGAGGACGACGAGGCGATGGACGATCTGCACCGTCATCTATTCACGTTGCTGATGGATCGCGACTGGAAGTACGGCGTCGCCGCGGCCGTCGATATCACGCTGCTCGGCCGCTACTACGAGCGCTTCGCCGACCACGCCGTGGAGATCGGCCGCCGGGTGATCTTCCTGGTGACCGGCGAGCTGCCGCCGGATTCCGACGCCGCGGTGTGAAATATCGAAAAGGCCCGCGTCAGACGCGGGCCTTTTCGATACAGCGGGTTCAACTGATTGCGCTAGCACATGGGTAACTCGCCGGGTACGGGCTGAATTGATCCGCTCATACCGCTGGCCGCCAACATCGCCTTCCCGCACCTGAGTCTGGCACCTGAAGATCCGGGAAGGCGAGGGAGCCTATCCGAAGCGGCCGGAGATGTAATCCTCCGTCGCCTTCTGCCCCGGGTTGGAGAAGATCTTCTCGGTATCGTCGATCTCGATCAGCTTGCCCGGCTTGCCCTGGGCCTCCAGGTTGAAGAAGCCGGTCTGATCACTCACGCGCGCGGCCTGCTGCATATTGTGCGTGACGATGACGATGGTGAATTCCTTCTTCAGCTCGGTGATCAGGTCCTCGATCGCCAAGGTGGAGATCGGGTCCAGCGCCGAACACGGCTCGTCCATCAGCAGCACATCGGGCGAGACCGCGATGGCGCGCGCGATGCACAGACGTTGCTGCTGACCGCCGGAGAGGCCGCCGCCCGGCTTGTCCAGCCGGTCCTTGACCTCGTTCCACAGATTGGCCCCGCGCAACGAACGCTCGGCGACCTCGTCGAGCTCTTTCTTGCTGCGCACGCCCTGCAACTTCAGCCCGGCCACCACATTGTCGCGAATCGACATGGTAGGGAACGGGTTCGGGCGCTGGAACACCATGCCGATGGTGCGGCGCACGCCGACCGGGTCGACGGCGGAGCCGTAGATGTCCTCGCCGTCCAGCAGCACCGCGCCCTCGACGCGGGCACTCGGGGTCACCTCGTGCATCCGGTTGAGCGAACGCAGCACCGTGGACTTACCGCAACCCGACGGGCCGATGAATGCGGTCACGCTACGCGGCAGCACTGTCAGGTCCACATCGGCGACGGCATGGAATTTGCCGTAGTAGATGTTCAGGTCTTTGACGTCGATCCGCTTGGCCATCTCTGAATATCCGTTCGCTGTATTTGAATGTGCATGAGCGTGGGCCCTACGTGGTTACGCAAGCTGCCTCCTCCGGGCCGGACCTGCTCATGCGATCATCGGTTCCGCGTGAGCAGCTTGTTGACGACGGCGGCCGCCGCGTACAGCAGGGCGATCAGCAGGATCAGCGTCAGCGCCGCACCCCACACGCGCGCCCGGCCCGCAGGCTCCGGATTCGCCAACTCTTGGTAGATCAACAGCGGCAGCGAGGCCATATTGCCGTCGAAGAGATTGGTATTGATCGACTTGCTGTAGCCGACCAGCACCAGCACCGGCGCGGTCTCCCCCATGACTCGGGCCAGCGCGAGCAGGATACCGCTGATCATGCCGGGCGCCGCGGTCGGCACGACGATCCGAACAATGGTCTTCCACTTGGGAATTCCGAGTGCGTAGGACGCCTCGCGCAACTCGTCGGGTACCAGCTTCAGCATTTCCTCGGTGCTGCGGATCACCACCGGCAGCATCAGCAGCACCAGCGCCAGCGATACCGCGAAGGAGCTTTGCGGGAAGCCGAATGTCGCGATCCACAGCGCGAAGATGAACAGGGCCGCGACGATGGACGGCACACCCGCGAGGATGTCGACCATGAAGGTGGTCACCTTGGCCAGCACGCCACGGCCGTATTCGACCAAGTACACCGCGGCCATGATGCCGAGCGGCACCGCGAGGATCGCGGCGACAACGGTCTGCACGATGGTGCCGTAAATCGCGTGGTACACACCGCCACCGGTCTGATCCGGCAGGATACCCTTCTGCGATTTCTGCCACCAATCCGGCGAGACGACCGAGTCGATGCCCTTCGACACGACCATGAACAGCACCCAGATCAGCGGCACAAGTGCGATCGCGAAGCAGAGCCAGACCATCGCGGTGGCCATATTGTTCTTGACCCGGCGAGCCGTGCTGACATGCCGGAAGGTGGCCGCCTTGACCGGCTTGTCGAGAGTCGTCGTGGTGGTCATTACCCGTTCACCCTTCCACCGGATACGAGCCGCGCCAGCGCATTGACGATGAAGGTCAGTGCGAACAGCACGAAGCCAGCCGCGATATAGGCACCGGTCGGCAGTGGCTGACTGAATTCCGAAGCGGCGGCGGCGATTTTGGAGGCGAAGGTGTAGCCGCCGTCGAACAGCGACCAGTTTCCGGCCTGCGCCGAGGTGCGCAGGATGACCAACACCGCGATCGTCTCACCGAGCGCGCGGCCGAGGCCGAGCATGGATCCGGCGATCACACCGCTGCGACCGTAGGGCAGCACCGTCATACGCACCATTTCCCATTTGGTTGCGCCGAGCGCCTGCGCGGCTTCGATATGCGAGACGGGCGTCAGGTTGAAGACCTCGCGCGAGACCGAGGTGATGATCGGCAGGATCATCACCGCGAGCACCACGCCCGCGGTGAAGACGGTGCCGCCCCCGGAGATCGACACATTGCCGTCGGCGAACAGGAAGAACCAGCCGAGCTTTTCGTTGAGGAATGTCTCTACGGGTTCGAGCTTCGGCGCGAGCACCAGGAAGCCCCACAGACCGAATACGATCGACGGCACCGCCGCCAGCAGGTCGACGAGCATCGCGAACGGACGCGCCATCGACTTCGGCGAATAGTGGGTCAGGAATAGCGCGATGCCCACGCCGATGGGCACCGCGATCACCAGCGCCAGCATCGAGCTCAGCACCGTGACCATGAGCAGGTCCCGAATGCCGAACCGCAGGTGGTCGGCATTGGAGGTGCTGAACTCGCTGCTGGTGAAGAAGTTCGCCTCGTTCGCCATGATCGAGGGCCAGGCCCGGATCAAGAGGAATAGGGCGATCAGTGCGATGGCCGCCACGACCGTGGCACCCGCTGCGGTGGCAAGCGACCGGAAGATAACCTCGGCCCCTTGGTTGTGGCCTTTCCTGGCCGGTGTCGCCGCCGGATCCTTCGGTGAGGCCGGTTCGGTGCTCGGTTCACTCGACATAGGGGCAGTATCTCCAGCCGCCAACGGACCAGTCGAGTCCGACTGGTCCGCGGCGGACACCTCATGGTGCACGGTCATGGCGTTGCGGCTATCAGTTGATGGCGTTGATCGCGGTGGTCAGCTTGGTCTTGAACTTGTCCGGGATCGAGACGTAGCCCGCGGTGTCCAGACCCTGCTGGCCATTATTGACGGCCGAGGTCAGGAAGGCCCTGACCGCCTTGGCCGTATCGGCGTCGGCGTACTTCGAGCAGACGATCTCGTAGGTCGGCAGGATGATCGGGTAGGCACCGGCCGCGGTCGGCTTGTAGAACGACGAGGTGTCGAGCACCAGGTCGTTGCCCTCACCCTTGATCTTCACGCTGTCGACGGCCTTGGCCGCGGACTCCGGGCTCAGCTTGACCGGATCCTTGCCGGCCGAGGTGACGACCTGCGCGATGGACAGGTTCTGCGCCTTGGCGAACGACCACTCGTTGTAGGTGATCGAGTTCTTGGTGGTCTTGATGGCGGCCGAGGTGCCCTCGTTGCCCTTGGAACCCTCACCGACACCGCCGTTGAAGGTCTTGCCCGCACCCTTGCCCCACGCCCCCTCGGAGGCGGCGTCCAGGTAGAGCTGGAAGTTGTCGGTGGTGCCCGACTCATCGCTGCGGAAGATCACCGCGATCTTGTCCGAGGGCAGCTTGGCGGTCGGGTTCAGCGCCTTGATCTCCGGGGCGTCCCAGGTCGCGACGGTGCCGTTGAACACCTTGGCGGCGGTCGGGCCGTCGAGCACCAGATCGGTCACGCCGTCGATGTTGTAGGTGATGGCGATCGGGCCGAAGACGGTCGGCAAGTTCCATGCCGGGGCGCCGCAGCGCTCCTGCGCCTTGGCCGGCTCACCCTTCGAGGCGCTCAGCGGCGAGTCGGAACCGGCGAAATCGGTCTGGCCGCCGAGGAATTCGTTGACGCCGGCGCCGGAACCGCTGGAGGTGTAGTTCAGCGTGGAGCCGCTGCAGTTGGCCTCGTAAGCGGCGACGAAACGGTCCATGGCGTTCTTCTGGGCCGAGGAACCGCTGGCCTTGAGGGCCTTCTTACCGCCGCAGGCGACATCGACCTTGGCGGTGGAATCGCCGCTGGCAGAGGTGTTGTCGTCACTGCCACAGGCGGCCAGAGGCATGGCGACGGCGGCCAGCACACCGATCAGGGCGCTGCTGCGCTTGAAGTTCACTTCTTCCTCCGGGGAATCGCGTTCGACACGCCCGGTCCCTCACCGGCCCGGGCGGGTTTCGTGGTGCCGTTCGCGAGGAACTCGCGCACCAGGCGGCAACGGTGCCGCCCTTATGTAACGTAAGGTCGTTCGGTTGACATTTGGACCAGGCTGGGTGAACGACAGGTGAACAGCCCGGCGCGATTGCGACCGTTGCGTGTGAGATTTGCCCCGGCGTTACTCGAGTACCCCCGGCGGTCCGCCTGATATTCAGTCGGCGGCCGAATACGCGGCATCGACATGCGCCGTGACGAAGCCGAGTCGTGTGTAGGTGTGCACGGCCGCAGTGTTATCGGCCTCGGTATAGAGCAGCACCTCCGACAGCCCACGTTCGCGGAGGTAGCGCAGGCCCGCGAGGGTGAGCAGGCGGCCGAGTCCCCGCCCCTGCGCGGCCGGATCGATGCCGACCACATAGACCTCGCCGACCGGCGGGTTCTCCTCGTAATGCACCTTGGTCCAGTGGAATCCGAGGATGCGCTCCGGATCGGCCCGATCCACCGCGATGAACAAGCCCTTCGGGTCGAACCAGGACTCCGCGCGCCGGACCTCGATATCACGCCGGGTCCATCCGCCCTGTTCCGGATGCCAGGCGAAGGCAGCGTTATTGACGCGCAACAGTTCGGTATCGTCGGCGGGCCCTTCGTAGATCCGCAACGCGATACCTTCCGGCATGACCAACTCCGGTAGCTCTGGCGTTGCCAGCGACCGTCGCATCTGCCACAACTCGCGTGCGATGCGCAGTCCAAGCCGGTTCGCGAGCGCTGCGGCGGCGGGCCGATTTCCGTGCGCCCAGACCCGAGCACCCGGTCCGCCCTTCGCCAGCGCCGCGGAGACCAATTCCGCACCGATGCCATGGCCACGCGCGGCGGGATCGACGGCGACCTCCGTCATTGCGGGGTGTTCGTTATGTGCGGGAACGAGATTCGCGTACCCGGCGACGACACCGTCACGCAGCGCCAGCAGATGTTCGGCCGCGGAATCGGTCGCGACGAGCGAAAGCACGGCCTGTTCGGAGACCGGCGCAACACCGTCCGCGGCACTCGCTCGCTCCAACAGTTCACGCACCGCCCGCGCCACCGAGGCATCGAGCCCCACGTTCCATCGCAGCGTCGTCTCACCCATGAGCGTCTCCCTCGTCGAACCCGTCACCGCGATGAACGTGCGAATCCAGCGCGCCATTCCATCGGCTCGAGGTCAGGTGGAACTGGTGGTGTGGCTTTACGACGAATACCGCCATGGATTCCCTGCGATCTCGCGCGACTACGAGACGGAACCGTTGACGGTGACGGACGGAGAATCGTCGGTGCCCTCGGCGGATTCGTCGTCGGCAAAGGTGATGTGTTCGCCCTTGGTGTTGGTGCGTGCGGGGCGGACGGCCTTGTAGCCGACATTGCGGACGGTGCCGATCAGCGATTCGTATTCGCTGCCGAGTTTGGCCCGCAGGCGTCGCACATGCACGTCGACCGTGCGGGTGCCACCGAAGAAGTCGTAACCCCAGACCTCCTGCAACAACTGAGCCCGGGTGAAGACCCGGCCCGCATGCTGCGCAAGGTATTTGAGGAGTTCGAATTCCTTATAGGTGAGATCCAACGGGCGACCGCGCAACCTTGCGGTATAGGTGCCCTCATCGATCATCAATTCGCCGAGGGTGATCTTGCCGGTGTTCTCCGGGCTCGCGACACCGCCATTGCGGCCGACCAGCAGGCGCAGCCGGGCGTCCAGCTCGGCCGGTCCGGTACCGGGTAGCAGAATGTCGTCCAGACCCCAGTCGGCATTGACGGCGACCAGTCCGCCCTCGGTCAGCACGGCGACCACCGGGACCGATGAGCCGGTGCTGCCGAGCAGCCGGCACAGGCCGCGGGCCGCGGCCAAGTCGGTACGTGCGTCGACCAGCGCGACATCCGCGGTCCCCGCCTCGAGCAGGGACGCAACCTCGGTCGGCGCCGGGCGCACATGGTGCGCCAGCAGCGACAGTGCGGGCAGTACCGACTCTGGGTTGGGGTCGGAAGTCAGCAGGAGCAGCTCCACAAGCCCTCCTCCCATCTAGTAGCTCCGGGCAAACAGCCACACCGCCGGGGCACGTCGCTAGTCACAGGTAATCGGATGCAAGATTAGCGCGTGAACCCCGATGACCTCGCTATCCGGGGTTAGTGTGGCATCTCGGGCGAGACATTCGATACCCGAAAAGCATGCCAAGTAGTGTGGCCCGCATGCGCAAGCTGATCATCGGGCTGCTGTGCCTCGCAGTACTGGCGGTAGTCGTCGATTTCGGCACCGCCGCCTACTCCGAGTACCGCGTTTCGCGTGCCCTGCGTGTCGGCGCGGACCTCACCGCGGATCCCGACGTGATCATTTATGGGTTCCCGTTTTTCACCCAGGCGCTCAACGGTCGGTACCAGACCGTCGATATTCGCGCGCGCATCATGCGCCCCGATATCCCGGGTGAGATTTCGGTCGGCGCGAAGCTGACCGGAGCGCACCTTTCCATGGGCGATCTCACCGACGGGAATGTGAGCGCGGTGCCGGTGGATCGGGTCGAGGGGCAGATGCGGCTCGAGCCGACCGAACTCGGCAGGCTGTTCAAAATTCCGGACCTGCAAGTACATTCGGCGCCGGGGGATAAATCCGACGGAACGGGCGGATCGGGCGGGTCCGGCATGACCACCGGCGGGCAACTCCTGCTCACCGGAACCATGCCGGGCAAGACGCCGACCAAGCCGGGCGCGCCGCTCGGCGGTGACAATGTGAGTGTGACGGCAGACCTCACGGTCGACGGCGATCAGGTGAAGATCATCGCGACCAGCATCTACCACGGCACGGGTGATGCCACGACGACCGCGGTCGTCACCGATGGCGACCGCCCCAAGGTGCTCGAGTCGTTCACCCGGACCATCGATACGAACGAACTGCCGTTCGGGCTGCGGCCGACGAAGGTGTCCGCACAGGGCGGACAGATCGTCATCGAGGGCAAGGCCGAGAACGTGACCATCGACCTGGACAGATTGCGGCGACCATGACTGAAATCACAATCCTGTTGGCAGTGGTGCTTGCCGCCGTGGCCGTCGGCGTGGTGCTGCAGCGCCGCGACGGCAAGCTGCGCGCGAGCGACACCAAGGCACAGGTCGAGTCGGCGCGTACCGATCTGCTGGCATCGGTCGGTGCCGACCACTCGGGCCCTGCGGTGCTGCACTTCTCCGCCGACTGGTGCGGACCCTGCACCGCGGTGCGCCACGTGGTTGCCGGGGTGACCGAGGAATTGTCCGGATCGCCGCGACCACCGCTGGATATCGAGGTCGATATCGATGCCGAACCCGCGCTGGCCAAGGAACTGAACGTGCTCTCGCTGCCGACCACCTTCGTCTTCGATATCGAAGGGCGGGAACGGTTCCGGATCTCCGGCGTCCCCAAGTCCGCGGACCTGCGCACCGCACTCGAGCCGCTGACCGTGGGATAACTCTTCCGGTGGATCGCGGCTGACGGTGGAAAACCAGGGCGTGACAAGGGTTTGTAGCAACTGTGACGAACCCCGGGTCCAATTCTCCGGCAGAACCAGGTAAACTGCTCTGCGTGCAAGCCAACCACGAGCTGATGCTCACCCGACGCCGCACAGTTGATCTGTGTCGCCTCGGTGGTTGTTGCTGCCTGTGTGGCTGAGCGGTCGGCTCCCGCAAAATTTCTGATGCCGACCTGCGTCCGTCGTGCGAGTGATCTTTGATCCCCCGGCGAACTGGCATTTTTCCCGCCAACAGCGAAATTCAGCGCAGGAGCACGCACAATGTCTACAAATTCCCGAAACACGTTGGTTGAGACCGGAATTCCGTCCCTGCGGCACTTCCTCAGGCCCGGAGACGGTAGCTTGCGTAACCACGCAGGGGCAGGGAGCGCCGCAAATCCAGCTCTAGTCGATGTACGCGGTCCACGCTTCGCGGCGTGGGTCACCACCGGCGCGCTCGTTCTGGTTCTGCTCGCCGCCGCCGTTTCGACGCCGCTCGCCGCGGTGCTCATCGCCGTGCAGGCGGCGGTCTTCGCGATCGGCGCGGCCTACGGACCGCGGCGACATCCCTACGGCCGCATCTTCGCCGCGTTCGTCGCGCCGCGCCTGGGTCCGACCCTCGAAACCGAACCAGTGGCCCCGCTGCGGTTCGCCCAATTACTCGGCCTGGTATTCAGTGCCGTCAGCCTGCTGGGTTTCCTGGTCGGCTCCACCGTCGTCGGCGCGGTGTTCGCCGGCTTCGCCCTGTTCGCGGCGTTCCTGAACGCCGCGTTCGAGATCTGCCTGGGTTGCCAGATCTATCCGTTGGTCGCCCGCCTCCGCCGGACCGATCCGATGGGCGGTGTCCGCGGGCCCTCCGTGGTCACACAAGCTACCGCCTCCTGGCCCGACGCGGACACCGCCGGATCCCCGGCGAACTGACCCTGCAAGTCACCACCCGAAAGGAACAACATGGCCCGCTCCGATGTCCTGGTCTCCGTTGACTGGGCCGAAGAGAACCTCAACGCACCCGGCATAGTCTTCGTCGAGGTCGATGAGGACACCTCCGCCTACGACGGCGGCCACATCGAGGGTGCCGTTCGGCTCGACTGGAAGAAGGACCTGCAGGATCAGGTTCGTCGCGACTTCGTGAACCAGGAGCAGTTCTCCGATCTGCTTTCGGTGCGCGGTATCGCCAACGACGACGAGGTCGTGCTGTACGGCGGCAACAACAACTGGTTCGCCGCGTACGCCTACTGGTACTTCAAGCTGTACGGCCACAACAACGTCAAGCTGCTCGACGGCGGCCGCAAGAAGTGGGAACTCGACGGTCGTCCGTTGTCCCGAGAGGCTGTGGTTCGCCCTGCCACCCAGTACAAGGCCGCCGCGCCCGACCTGTCCATTCGCGCGTTCCGCGATGAGGTCATCGCCGCTATCGGCGCCAAGAACCTGGTCGACGTGCGCTCCCCTGACGAGTTCTCCGGCAAGATCCTGGCTCCGGCGCACCTGCCGCAGGAGCAGAGCCAGCGTCCCGGCCACATCCCCGGCGCCATCAACGTGCCGTGGAGCAAGGCCGCGAACGAGGACGGCACCTTCAAGTCCGATGCCGAGCTGGCCCAGATCTACGGCGAGGCCGGGCTGGACGGATCCAAGGACACCATCGCCTACTGCCGCATCGGTGAGCGCTCCTCGCACACCTGGTTCGTGCTGCAGGAGCTGCTCGGCCACCAGAATGTCAAGAACTACGACGGCAGCTGGACCGAATACGGCTCGCTCGTCGGTGCACCTATCGAGTTGGGAGCTTAACCACATGTGCGCAGCACCTACCCAAGGCCAGGCCATTCCGGCCGGAGTCGATGTCGAGAAGGAAACGGTCATCACCGGCCGCGTATTGAGCGACGGTCAGCCGGTTGGTGGCGCGTTCGTGCGCCTGCTCGATGGCAACGGTGACTTCACCGCCGAGGTCGTAGCCTCGGGCACCGGTGATTTTCGCTTCTTCGCGGCGCCGGGCACGTGGACCGTGCGGGCGTTGTCCTCCTCGGGCAACGGCTCGGCCGAGGTTCGTCCGGCGGGCGCGGGCATCCACGCTGTGGATGTGGCGGTCGCCAAGTAAGTAGTACTACCGACGGCCCCGTCGTTTCCCGATAGCCGGGAAGCAACGGGGCCGTTGTGCTGGGCGAGGCGCGAGTCGTTAGACTCCAAATGTGGTCCTCTTCTTCGAGATTCTGCTGGTGGCCGTGGCCGTTCTCATCGGCTGGTTCGGCCTGTACGTCTTCTACCGGTTGTTCACCGAATCATGAGTGAACTCGCGAGCGAAGGTTCCAACCCGGCCGAGCGAGCGAGCGAACAACTGAACGGCAACGGCCCGGCCGAGTCGGCACCACGCCGCAGCGGCGACGAGGCCGTGGCCGGCGCGGCCGAACGGGCGAAATCGACTG
Source organism: Nocardia sp. NPDC049707 (assembly GCF_040674855.1). Taxonomy (NCBI): domain Bacteria; kingdom Bacillati; phylum Actinomycetota; class Actinomycetes; order Mycobacteriales; family Nocardiaceae; genus Nocardia; species Nocardia sp. NPDC049707. Next base: position 97,499 of record NZ_JBFANN010000026.1, read on the forward strand.
GTGTGCGCAATATTCCGGTGCTACCGGATCTGCCGCTGCCGGAGGACACCGCTAACCTGCGGCTCGGGCCGGATCTGAGTTCATCGATGCTGGCGCTGCTACCGATGGTCGGGGTCTGGCGCGGTGAGGGCGAGGGCAACGATCCCGGTCGCGGCGACTACCGCTTCGGACAGCAGATCATCGTCTCCCACGACGGTGGCGACTACCTGTCCTGGGACTCCCGCTCCTGGGTCATCGAAACCGACGGCTCCTACGGTGGCCCCGACCTGCGTGAGAGCGGCTTCTGGCGGGTCGGTATCGACGGCGATGACGAAGTCATCGAACTGCTGCTGACCCACAGCACCGGCATCGTCGAACTCTTCTATGGCACCGCGCTGACCCAGTCCTCCTGGGAATTGGCCACCGATGTCGTCATCCGCAGCCAATCCGGCATCGTTGTCGGCGGCGCCAAGCGCCTGTACGGCATCGTCGAAGGTGGTGACCTGGCCTACGTCGAGGAGCGCGTTGTGGCCGACGGCCCCCTCGAGCCACGCCTGTCGGCCCGTTTGCAGCGCTACATCGGTTAGCCGCGCCGCCCGATCGATGTCAGGTCGATATCGATCGGGAACGGGACGCTGATCTTCAGGCGGTCGTGGAAGATGCCCACGGGGACATAGCAATGCACGACTGGGTCGAGTTCGTAGGCGTAGACGACGGCCTCTGTGTCTCGCCGCTCGATCCGCCAGTAATGCGGAATCCCAGCCTTGGCATATTTGCCCGGCTTGGTCTCGCGGTCGCGCTCCTCGGAGTCCGGGGACACGGCCTCCACCGCAAGGACAAGATCCTCGGCAAAGTAGTACGTCGAAGGGTCCCCACGCAGGAACGCCTCCTCAGTCACGACGAGGACGTCCGGTTCCGGCATCTGACGCTTACCGAGTCGCACCGCCATCTCTCGATCGGCCCGCAGGTTCGACGGTGCCTGTTGGTCCAGTTCCCGGCGGAAAAGTGAGAGGACTTGACGGTGCCACTTTTCCTGCGGACTCACGAAGACCAGACCCCCGTCGATCAACTCGGTGTGCTTGGGAAGGCCGCCTAGCGTCAAGAAGTCGTCGACGGTGAATCCACCAGCAGGTGGAATCAACCAGTCGGGAATCGGCTCAACGGTCATTGCCCCAGCCTAGCGCCTGCCAGGTTGGAACCTCACCGAAAAAGGGACGGCTAGGACAGCAGCGCGGGCGGATCACATTGGGCGCCAAGTGACGAGGAGTTCGTCGGCGAGGGTTTCGATGGCGAGTTTCGAGCCGTTCACCAAGAAGGTAGCGGCGCGGAGGCGATCGTCGTGCAGGCGGGATTCGGAGACGGCGGCGATTCGGCAGCCGAGCAGCTGTGCGTACGGGAGTTCCGCGCCGACGTCGAATGCGGTGTATTTGCCGGTTTCGGCGATGTAGTCGATGTATTCGGGTTCGGTGAGGCCCGCGAAGGGGTCGCACCATGGTGTTGATCCGACGCGGAGTTCTTCGCCGTCGGTTCCGGCGTCGAGCAGCAGCACCGAACCATCGTCGAAGGTCAGTTCGATCGGGCCTTCGGTGCGGTCGACGTCGGTGCCGTGTACATAGAACATGCGGCGAATCGCCCTGATCTGGCGACCAACCACTGCTGCGAGTCCCTCCGATGGCATTGGCTACCCCTCGTATCGAACCGGTCGCCGGACTCGACCGCTTCGTACAATCATCGGGGTTCCGGTAGTAATCGCCGAAAATCCACGAAGCTCTCAGTGCAGCGAGGCCATGGGGTTGTCTGGTTGAGGTGCCGGTAGATGGTGGGCCGGGTGACACCGAACTCGGCGGCGATCTGGCCGACGGTGTCCGCGGCCTCGGTGTCGGCGGGCATCGGGCCGACGTGCGCCGCGCGGGAGTTGATTACCCGGGCCCGCCAGTACGCTGGGCCTGGACACGCTCACCACGGCGGTATTCACAAGATCGTTGGTCACGGGCCCGTAGCCACCCGAAACACACCACGGCAGCGGCCACCGCGGCCGTGACGACACCGGTGGTGATCGTACTGATCGGCCGGTCGTACCCCGGGGTGTAGACGGCGATCACGTTGACCATGGTGTGCATCAGGATCGCGGCACTCACTCCGTATCCGGTTCGGACGTGCAGCCAGACGATGAGGACGCGAAGTGCGACAGTGCCGAGAAACCAGCCCGCGATCCAGGTCGCCGGGTGCCCGGCCTGCAGCAGCGGAATCAGATGCCAGGCGGCCCAATACACACCCAGCCCCAACCCGGTCCGCAGCATGCCGAAGCGCTGTTGCAACGGCTCGGTGGCATATGCGGTCCAGCCCAGTTCCTCACAGGTCGCCGCGATCGCGGAGACCACGAGCAGAACCGGTACCGCGGTGAGTGACAGCGGCAGTGCCGCCGCGGGCTGTTCCGCCCAGCGTGCCCACGCAGTGGACACCACGGCGATCACCGACACCAGCAGCACCGCGAGCGCATACCAGCGCAGCGGCGCCGCGGGCCGATCCACCGCACGCTTCAGCAACCCCGCTGCGGCCGCTCCGCCCGAATGCCACCGGGTCAGCGCCGTGGCGACAATGACCGGCACCACGAACATGACCGCACTCGGCGGCAGATACATCGCACCCACCCGCATGCCGCCGGCGACCGCGCCCAGCACGAACAGCGGAATCGAGGACACCGCAACCAGACCCAGAAACACCAGTGGCCGACGCTCTGCACTCACGATCCGACCATACGGCCTGTTGTTGTGTCCGGTAACCGCCGGCCATTAGTGGCCCGTGACAAGCACGCCTGTGACCGTGGTCGGATCCACCCCATCGGACGAGCGAACTACTTGTGCTGCAGGCGACTTCATGGCCTAGCCAGGATTGAGCAACGGCATGACCAGGGTCCTGGTTCGGGTCCTGAACGATCTGAAGCGCCTGACCGGCGGGGGATCCGAGGGCGTTGCACCGCTCTTGTTGCCAACCAGCCGCCAATCGTCACCGACCAGCGTCCACGACCCGACCAGTTCCTCGGGCGAACACTCCTGACGCACGAACCGGAACCGTAAACCCAGTCACCAGTTACTGCGGCTCGGGCCACGGACCTTAGTTCGGGGCCGTGTCGGCGTAAATCGTGTCCGGTTGCGCGTCGGAGTCGTTGCGCAGCAACCCATCGATGATGTGGACGGCCTCCCACGCCCCGCACGGCACGAAGTGGAGAACAGGGCGATGTAGGAGTAGTCGCCGGAAAAGGAACGACCCCCGAGCCATACCCTGCCGACGGTAAAGCCTGCATGGGTCCCGGTCGGACTAGACCGGTAGCTCGGGGGCCGGGTGGCTGCCTGGAATTCGCTCAGCGCTCGCGCGAACGGAAATCCGTTGCAGCGGTGGCGCTAGCGGACAGCCACCTCACAAGTCCTATGAACATACATTCTTCGAACCACCTCCTTCCTTGTGTACAAACGAATCTAGTCAACGGTCAGTGCGTCGGCAACGGAATTTCGCGGGGCGCTGAAGCGGTCAGCTCCTCGGCGTCGAAATCGGTCGTTACCTGGCCTGATGCATCGATGTGCAGCACCACCGCGGCGCGGTGGTCGGAAGGCAGCTGATGTGTGACGACAACCACAATTCGGTCGGGTTCGACCAAGCCGCTGTCGATATCGAGTAGCTGGCGCAGCATTCGGCCACCCGCCTCGGCCTCGAGATGTTCGGTCGGCTCATCGAGCAGCAGTACCCGCGCGGGCGAAATGAGCGCGCGGGCGAGCAGAATCCGCCGCCGCTGCCCACCCGAAACCGCCGCCGCACCCCCGACCAGATCCGTATGCACACCATCCGGCAGCGATTCCAGCCAATCCCCGAGACCGACTGCGCACAAAGCCTTCTCGGCTTCCGCAACCGTGAGATCCCCACGCGCGACACGCAGGTTCTCGAGCACGGAGGTGCTGAAGATATGCGCATCCTCGGCAAAGAATGTCACGCCGGGCACGGGTGTACCGAACAGCCCCGCCCACGCCATGAGCAGTGTGGTCTTCCCTGCACCGCTCGGTCCGACGACGGCAATCCGCTTACCCGTGGGACGCTCGGGAAGGTTGCCGGGCAATAGATTTCGTGAGTCGTGGACAGCCGCATCAGCACTTCCACGATCGGATGCCTGCGGAATGCCGTCCGACGGCGAGCCAGCAACGCCGTACACACGGTCCTGCGCTGGGCCGGACGCACTGTACGGCGATAAATCTCCGCGACGGATATCTTCATCGGCATTCGGACGATCGGATACGCGCGGGCCACCGGTCGGCGACGAACAGGCGATGCGGTCGTCGGCTCGGCCGGTCGCCTTGTCCGGCAGATGGTCTTGTGCCGAGCCGCTGTGGTGGTTCGTAGTGGATCGCACCGGGTTTCGGGTGGTGGGTTCGAGCAGGGGCAGGCGGTGGAGGGCAGCGCGGGCAGTGGTCAGGGCCTGGGCGGCGGCGGGGAGGGGGGCGACTGCTTCGAAGGCAGAGAGGGGGAGCAGGACGAGGATGGTCAGGGCCATGGGGGTCATTACGGGCGGATCGGCGCTGTAGGTAGCGATGCCGATCAGGAGGGCGCCGATGACGCTGGCGCCGATCGAGAGGGGCGTTGCCGCGGCGGCCCAGGCGCTGCGCGCGGCCGCGGAATCTTCGGCGGCTACCGCACGTTGTCCGGCGCGGTCGGCGGCCGCCAGCGCGGCATCCAGCTTGCCCGCGACACGGAGTTCGGCCGCGTGGTCGAGAACGGTGAGCGACTGCGCGGTGAATTCGGCGCGGTCGGCGCGCAACGCACGTTCGGCGGCACGAGCCGCCCAACCCGACAGCCACGGCGCGACGATTCCGGCAATGCCGAGCGATACGGCGAGGATCGCCGCCGCGCCTACCGAAATCGTGGCCATGAGTCCGATCGCCGCCAGCGACAGCACAATCGCGACCGCGATCGGCACGAATGCGCGCACAACGACGGCACCGAGATCGTCGATATCGCTACCGATTCGAACCAGCAGGTCTCCACGCCGCAACGACGCAGCACCAGCCGCGCTCGTCGAATCCGTCACGGCAACCGGCCGACTCACACTTCGGTCCGAGGTATCTCCCCGGTCGAACGCAGACGCCGCGCCGGATCGACCGGACAGTACGCCGTCGCTGCCATTGGCTGCGGCTGCTCCGTCCGAATCGCCGCCTCGCATATCCCGCCGCATCCAGACATCGGAGTGCGCGAGCGTCCGGTAAACGGTTGTGCGAGCAGTGGTCATCGCGCGCAACGCAACGTCATGAGTGGCGAGGCGTTCCAGATACCGGCACAGCCCGCGCGAGATACCCAGCGCCCGCACCGCGACAACGGCAACGCTGAGATCGAGCACCGGAGGCATCTCCCAGGCACGCGCAATCAACCAAGCCGCCAACGCCGCCAGCCCGAGCCCACTCCCCAGCGCCAACACTCCCCACCCGATCGCCACCGCAACTCGCCACAGCGACAACTCGAGCAGTCCCCATATCCGCCGCAGATCCGCCCGCACGGTGCTACCGCCGCGACGAGCCGTTGCCCGCGGCACCGAAGTGTCTCCCGTGCTGTTCATGAGGCGACTGCCTGGGGTTCGCTGGCGTGGACAGGGATTATGTGGTCGGCGGCGGTGAGGACGGTTGGGCGGTGGGCTATGACGATTACGGTGGCGCCGGTGCGGGCTCGCCGTTGTAGGGCGGCGAGGACGGTGGCTTCGGCGGCGGGGTCGAGGTGGGCGGTTGGTTCGTCCAGCAGGAGTATGGGGCGGTCGGCGGCGAGGACTCTGGTGAGGGCGAGGCGTTGGCGCTGGCCGAGGGATAGACCGATGCCGCCCGCGCCGACGATGGTGTTCCAGCCGTCGGGGAGTTCGCTGAGTACCGTGTCGAATCCGGTTGCGACGCAGGCGGCATCGAGTTCGTCGAGAACTCGGGCCGCGCTCTTCGCCGTGGTGACGGATGTGTGTGCGCCGAGCAGTTCCAGGTTCTCGCGCAGCGTTCCGGGGACCAGAACCGGTCGCTGGGGCAACCAGGCGATACGGGACCACCACGCGTTCTGATCCAGCGCACGCACATCTGCGCCGTCGACCTTCACCGAGCCGAGCTCAGGGGTGAGCAAACCCAGAATTGCTTGCAGCGCAGTCGATTTCCCGCTCCCGTTGGGGCCGGTCAATACGGTCATCACCCCCGGCCGCAGCACCGCTGTCAGTCCGGCAGGGGCAAAGCCATCTCTGGCACGCACCGAGAGCTCACATATCTCGATGACGCCCGAGTCATCTCCACCACTAGGCCCCGGGTCGGTATGACCGCCAAGAGACGCTTCTACACCGCGTCGACTGATATCCCGGCCGTCGGACCCACTCGGTTCCGCACTCTCGCTGCCGGCTTCCGCACCCGCATTCCCAGCGGTAACCGGACCATCGGCACCCGACTCGGGCTGAACCCGAGGTTCGAGAACAGCAAAAGCCTTATCCGCAGCCGCCATTCCGTCCTGCGCCGCATGGAAACGCTCCCCCACCATCCGCAGCGGCAGGTACACCTCCGGCGCGAGAATCAATGCCACCAGCCCGGCATACAGACTCATCCCGCCATATACCAACCGCAGACCGATGGACACCGCGATCAGTGCGACGCTCAGCGTGGCGAGCATCTCGAGCACCATCGACGACAGGAACGCGATCCGCAGTGCACGCATGGTGCGCTGCCGCAACGCATCTCCGAGCTCGCGCACCCGATGCTCCATCGAACCCGTCCGCCCCGCGACGCGCCCCTCCCGCCCCAGCGCACGCAATGTCGGCATCCCGGCGAAGAGATCGAGCAATTGATCCGACAGCCGAGTGGTCGCAGCGAGCGTTGCCGCCGCCCGCCCCTGCGTCAGCAGACCGATGAGCACCATGAACACCGGAATCAACGGCAACGTGACCACCGCGATGGCACCGGATATCGGATCGTGGAATCCGATGACCACCAAGACGATCGGCGGCACCAGGCAGGCGAGCAGCAGCGCGGGCAGATATCCGGTGAGATACGCCCGCAGCCCGGTCAGCCCGGTACTCACGACAACCGCGAGTTCGGTTCGTCGAGTTTCGAGTTCGCGGGGCGGCAGCTGAGCTCCAGCGGCAAGAACCTTGGTTTCCAGTTCCGTGACCACCGCGGCCCCGGCCCGATGCGCGATCCGCGATTGCACCCAGGTGGCGAGCACCCGACAGCCGATGGCGACCGCGAGCACGATCAACTCGAATGTCCACGCACCGAAGCTGCGCCGACCGGGATCGGTGACGACCCCGGCCAGCACCTTCGCCAGTGCGACTGCCGTAACCACGATCGAACCCGTAATCACCACCGACAGTGCCACACTCAGCACCAGATAGCGGCGGGCCGAGCGTGCGTACTTCCACAACCGGGCGTCGACGGGCGGACGAGCCATGATCAGTCCTTGGCGGCTTCCAGCGGCAGGCCGATCGGCGCCGGAATATGCTCGACCGTAATCCGCTTGCGGAAGACCCAATACGTCCACCCCTGGTAGCCGAGCACCACGGGCGTGACGACCACGGCCGCCCAGCTCATCACCTTCAACGTGTACGGCGTCGAGGAGGCGTTGTCGATGGTCAGGTTGAACATGTCACTGATGGTGGACGGCAGCACATTCGGATACAGCGACCCGAACAGCAGCACCGTCGCGGCGGCGGTGGTGACCGCCGTGCCGACGAACGCCCACCCGTCGCGGTGGGCGAAACTCGCCGCACCCGCGAGCAGCAGCCCGATTACGGCCAGCGCCAAGGGAATCCAGGTCCATCCGGTTCCGTAGGCCAATTGCGTCCACACCCCGAACACACCGACCACCACCGCGGTCGGCACCAGCAACAACCGCACCGTCCGCACCGCATCGTGGCGCACCTCGCCGCCGGTCTTCAGCACCAGGAAGACCGCACCGTGCAGCGCGAACAGCAATCCGGTCGCGAGCCCGCCGAGCAATGCGTACGGTCCGAGCAGATCCCACACCGAACCGACGATCTGCTTCTTCTCGTTCAGCGGCACCCCGCGTACCACATTCGCGAATACCCAGCCCCACGCGAATGCCGGTACCCAGGAACCGATTCCGATCGCGGCGTCACACCAGGCGCGCCAGCGCGCATCGTCGATCTTGCTGCGATATTCGATCGCGCAGACCCGCACGATCAGCGCGACCAGCACGAGCAGCAGTGCGATGTAGAAACCGGAGAACAGGCTCGCGTACCACTCCGGAAAGGCCGCGAACATCGCACCGCCCGCGGTGAGCAACCAGACCTCGTTGCCGTCCCACACCGGCCCGATCGTATTGAGCACCACCCGCCTCCGGGTATCGCTGCCCTTGCCGAGGATCGGCATCAGCATGCCGACCCCGAAGTCGAAGCCCTCCAGCACGAAGTAGCCGGTGAACAAAACGCCGATCAGCAGAAACCAGAACTGTTGCAGATTCATCGTCGGCTCCTAGTAGGCGAAGGAAAGCTGTTCGACGGCAGGTTCTTCGGCCCGATGACCGCCACCGGTATCGTCCGGCCCGCCGGGCGGAATCGTCGCGGGCGCTTCGGGTCCGGCGATCGTGTACCGCCGCATCAGGTAGAACCACACCACCGCGAGGACGCCGTACAGCAGGGTGAAGACCACCAGCGAGGCGATCACTGTGCCCGAGGCGTGGTCGGAGACGCCCTGCTGCACCATCAGCCGCAGGCTCTGGTCACCGGTCGGATTCGGCGCGACAACCCAAGGCTGCCTGCCCATTTCGGTGAAGATCCAGCCCGCGCTATTGGCCAGGAACGGTGTCGGGATGGCGATCAGGCACAGCCACGAGTACCAGCGCTTATCGGTGATCCGACCACCGCGAGTCAGCCAGAGGCCGACCAACCAGAGCAGGATCGCACCGGCCGACAGGCCGATCATGGCGCGGAAGGACCAGTAGGTGACGAACAGATTGGGTCGGTAGTCGCCGGGCCCGAACTTGGCGTTGTAGGCGTGCTGCAGATCGGTGACGCCCTCGAGGGTGACGCCGCTGAACTGGCCCTTGGCCAAATACGGCAGGACATACGGCACCTCGATCACGTGCGTCACGCTGTCGCAGTTGTTGTGCGTGCCGATGGTCAGCACCGAGAAGTCCGGATCGGTTTCGGTATTGCACAGCGATTCCGCCGAAGCCATTTTCATCGGCTGCTGTTCGAACATCAGTTTGCCCTGCACATCGCCGGTGAAGAACAGCGCGACACCGGCGACCACGATCACCCACAGGCCGGCGCGTCCACCGGAGCGCCACATCGTTCGTGCCTCGGCGATTTTGGTGCCGTCACCACTGCGCGCATTGCGCACCATCCACCAGCCGCAAATGCCGACCACGAAGGTCCCGGCGGTCAGGAATGCCCCGGCCACCACGTGCGGAAATGCCGCCAGCGTCGTGTTATTGGTGAGCACCTGCCAGATGCTGGTGAGTTCGGCGCGCCCGCGCTCCGGGTTGTATCTGGCGCCGACCGGGTGCTGCATGAACGAATTGGCCGCCACAATGAAGTACGCGGAGGCATTCACACCGATCGCGACGAGCCAAATCGTCGCCAGGTGCAGCATTTTCGGCAATCGGGTCCAACCGAAAATCCACAGTCCGAGGAACGTCGACTCGAGGAAGAACGCGACGAGCGCCTCCAGCGCGAGGGGTGCGCCGAAGACGTCACCGACGAAGCGGGAGTATTCGCTCCAGTTCATGCCGAACTGGAATTCCTGCACGATGCCGGTCGCGACACCGAGTGCGAAGTTGATCAGGAACAGTTTTCCGAAGAATTTGGTCAGCCGGTACCAATGCTCTTTGCCGGTAATCACCCAAGCGGTCTGCATGCCTGCCACCAATGGGGCCAGACCGATCGTCAACGGTACGAAAATGAAGTGATAAACGGTCGTGATGCCGAACTGCCAACGTGATAAGTCCAGGACGCTCAAAACCGACCTCCCGCCGTACTACGACATGACGTAGTAAGAGTACGCCCGGAGAAGGGTCCATCAAGGAGTCCTACGCCACGACATACCGGGGCTTACGACCCTCAACGACCCGTTTTCCAAGCTCGCCCCGTACTCCTACCTGCTGTAGTAGGACGAAGATCACGGCCCGGCGAACTCACCAATCGCCGATTGCCCCGGCCCGCTCCACTGCCCGGTCGACCAACTCGATGATTTCGGCCGCATTGTCCGGCGCCATCATGCGCAATCCGTCCAGTGAATTCACCCGGGCGGCGAGCGTGATGCTCGACAGCAACCAAATACTGTCGCAAGTCAGCAGGTCCGCGGTGAACAACGAGTCGTAGCTGCACTTCCACCCGGCCTTTTCGGCCTCGGCGAATAGCGCGCGCTGGGTAACTCCGGGCAGTACGCCATTCTTCGCGGGCGGGGTGATCAAATGGTCATCGCGCACGATCACCACCGACGAGCGCGGCCCCTCCAGCACCCGGTTCTCGGTACTGGTGAAGATCACGTCATCGGCGCCCATCCGCTGCGCGAACCGCAGCGCCGCCATATTGGTGGCATAGGAGAGCGTCTTCGCACCCAGCAGTTGCCACGGCGCGGCCTGAGCCAGATCGACCGAGATCCCGCGCGCCAGCGACACCACCGCGACGCCATCGGTGCGCGCCTTCTGCACCCGCTCCGGCACCGGCAGCACCAGCACGTACGAGGTCGGCACCGGCACCGCGGCCGCGAGATCACCCGAGGTGACGCTGGACGGGGCCGAAAGCTCGGTATCACGCCCCCGGGTGAGGACCAGCCGCATCAGACCCTCGCGCTCGGTCCCCCATTCCTTCGTCGCCGTCTCGACCGCGTCCCGCCATTTCCCCAACTCGGGCTCGGGTAGATCGAGCGCCTGCGCAGAACGGCGCAGTCGGCCTAGATGAAATTCGATCGCGCACGCGTTTCCAGCACGAACCAAAACCGACTCGAAGACACCATCGCCGCGCAGCACGCCGATGTCGTCGGCAAACAACAACGGAGCGTCCGGATCCTGGACGGCGCCGTCAAGTGTGACAAGAACTCGATCCACCATGGGTCGAGCGTAGGCGGTGTTCCTCGCCCGCGCTGTGTTTGATTTGCAGCGCCTGCGGCGCTGCGTGTTCGCGGCCCCCTGCTGTCTCGCGTCCGAGCCGTCGAGACTCGCGCCTACGGCGCATGCGCTTCGACGACTCGGACGCGAGGCGGGCCGCGGACCGTGGCGCGGAAGACTAGCGTAGGTGTGGG
>NZ_JBFANN010000027.1:0-106507 GCF_040674855.1 Nocardia sp. NPDC049707
GCGTGGGCCGCCTTCGCCGCGTCGCTCACATCCTTCACACCCTCAACGAATTCCCTAGCGCCAGTGACCCATTGAGCATGGGCATCGGCATAGGCCTGGGCGGCAACGCCTTCCCACCCACTGCCGGTCAGAGTAGCGACCCGGTCGTCGATCTCATCGAGATGCTCGCCGATGAAGCCAGCCAGACCCGACAGACGGACCACGATCTCATCGAGATGGTCGAGATCAACCGAGAATTGAGAGTTCATGGCAGATCCAAACTCGAAGTGTTCAATGGGATGGCGTTGCTCTCATCTCCCGCCTGGTAGGTGTCGGCGGTGACGCCGAGCTTCTCCGCCATGCCGGTCAGGGCGGTCATGATCTGGACACCGCCATCACGTACTTCTGTCCAGCCCTCGGAGAACTTGTTGGCCGCGTCCCCGGTCCAGCTGCCATCGGTCAGTGAAGCGACGTCCTTCGCGGCGGAATCCAACGCCGTGCGCAGCGCCTCGGCCAACTCGTAGACGTACTTGCCGACCTCGCGCACCTTCTCGGGCACCACCAAGAGGTTCTGGCCAGAGGCTGGTGTCCCCCCATCACTCATAACGCGAATCCTAACCGACACCCGCTGAGGTAGCGATAGAGCGAGCTGGGAGACCTTGGGGTACTCGGCGTGTAGGTCAGTAGCCCCTTCGATAGCCGCCTTGTTGGGGTCGCCCGCTTTGAGTTCCGCGGCGTGGCTACCGATCTCGACATTTCGAGGGACACCGGACCGAGCTTCAGCGACGCGGCCACTCTGTTCACCGCACCCCGTCGAACACGCGGAGATCGAAGGTCCACAGCACGGCGCTGGATGCCGTTCACCAATCCGAACAGCATCACGGCCGTCGGCCGAAGCCAGGGGCACTGCCACCGTTGCTGCTTGCCAGAAAACAGAGTTTGATATCAGGCCATGCGCGAAGACGCCATCACGTTGTTTCACTAGCGCAGAACCACGACTGACGGCGGATCGCTCGAAAGTACCCAGCGCCGTCGGCTTATTTCGCTCCCAATTCGGATCGTTGAAGTCGGCGTGGAATGGCTCGAACCTTTCTTTCCCTCCTCCTACCTCGCGAAAGAAAGGTAGGTCACAGCGGCCAGCCGCATCGCGGCATCGAGGTCAGTCTCGTGAAAGGTTTCCGCCGACAGCGCCAACAGGCTGAAGAACTGGTTGAATCGCGCCTCCAGCACCGTCGCTTGGTGCTCACCGGACCGGCTATCAATCGACCGCAAATTTTTTGGTCAGCTCGGTTAGGAATTGAACGGATTTGCGTTTGTCGTCGTCTGTCAGGTGGAGGTCGCCCTTATCCGTCTGGGTTTCGGTATCCGAGATCTCGAGAATTGCGTTCCACTGATTGATTCGGGTAGCGAACCGTACCCTGTTCGAACGGTCTGTTCGCAGGTCGTAAACCCATACCGCCTCGCCCAGCTCTGGCTGCTTCACGAATCCACGGCGGCCCCATGTTGGGTCCGCATCGTCCGGTGCGTTTTCCACCTGGTAGTTCCCAATCGGGTTCTGCCCCTGGGCAAGCGAGCACCCTCCGCTCCACTTAAGGACGAGGTCTGTCGAGACGATTGGGATGGATCGCACTTCGACGGCGTGCAACTCGGTTGTGAAGAAGTTCTTCAGAAGATCGCACAGCTGTCCCTGCGTCATCGTCGGTTGAGCCTGAGACGACACGGGTGTTGCAACGGGCGGCGACGAGGAGCATCCGGCCGCCAAGACCAGCACAGCAGTGGCGACCACGGTCAGCAAGCCAATCCTCACTGAGGCACCGTCCAATCCGACTTGTCCCCGTCCTTCGTCGACGCGTCGCCGATTGCTTCCCGGATTCCTTCGATTCCAGTACCGTACGAAGATTTGACCCCACTGGGCCACTTATTATCAGGCAGACCCTTTTGAATCTCCACAGTCTGCGATATTTTGTTACCTTCAATCATATTGGTCTTGGCGGCATCCCCCATACTTTTCACGATACCGACAATAAAGGTCCTTGCAGCCTCAACCACCTTTACCAACTCCTGCGCAACAGAGAGCGCACCCGAGAACGATATGGATAGCATACTCTTGACGCTGTTGAAGAAGCCGTCCTCAACCTTCGAGATCAACTCCTGCACTTTCGTGGCAATCTCGCCGTATAGAGTCAACTCTGCCGCAGCGATTGCTTCCAAGCTGGCTGCGATTTGATTAAATTCTATCGGTAAGTTGTCCAGTGCAGGCTGTTGCCTGGTTGCGCGCATTTCTTCGTACCTGGTAGCCGCATCGCCCGACCACTCCGAGAGTTTGGTGTTAATGAAGTCGCCTCCTGCGGCGACCAGGTTATTCCTGAGGTTGCGCCACTCGTTCGCGACGTCGATGAACTTGACTGGAACATCTAGATCGGGTTCGAGTTTCTTGAGCTTCTCCCAGGTTTCACGAATGGCAGCGTTTGCCTTGTCACGTTCGGCCCAAATCTCGTCGACGGCATCTTCAACCGACCCGGTCAACACCCCCACGGGGTTGTTCACGACGCCGGCATACCCGTTTGCTCGGACAAGCTTTACAAGGTGCCCGCAGGCTGAGTCCACCTTTGCCGGCAGATCTCCCACTTCAATTACCTTCGCGCGAAGATACGATGACTTTTCGAGCAAGCTTTGCCGGTTATCTGCGGCTGTCATATCTCCCCCTCGAGCCTTGCCAGCTTTCCTTTACTAGCGAGGTCTTCCGCTTCATACGTATCGGCCGCAGATTTAAGGACTTTGCCGATATCCTCGAAAACGGTGACACCTTCATTCAACCTGTCTCGGAAGTAGCCAGGGGCTGGTTGATACTTCGATAGGGCTTCCGCGAACGTGCCTGCTTCTGACGCAGTGATTTCAAGTTTTTTAGTTGTCTCAACTCCCGCCTTCAGGTTGCTGGCAGCTTCACCCCAGCTGGCGGCAGCCAATCTCATCGCTCGCAGGTTAAGTGTCAGCTTATCTGCCATCACCCATCCGTTCTTCTAGGAGCCGCAGCCGATGGTGGTCCAACTGATATTCCAGATCATCGTCTGCATAACGTGAATAGTCCCCCCGTACGATGCGCTTTGGACGCATGGAACGGATCTGATCGGCGCACCACAGGATTTCGTCTACGATCCGATCGGGCTGCGCGGTCGCTGCCCAATCATTTCGCACCTCGATCGACAGCACTCGGGATACGTCAGCGATCAGCCTGACGGGATGTTGTCCGTGAAATACGACTTGCCCCGATGCTTGGAAGTGGCCGCTGTTGATCATGCTGCTGGACGCGATGCTGTATTCCTCCCAGGTCCGAGTCTCGAGCAACACCATCAGAATTGTCCGGTGATCCGGGATCGCTGCCTCCGAAATTTCTTGCGGAGTCGGCCGACGACCAGATGCGTACAACTGGTCTATACGCTTCTCCACAGCGGCTCTGTAGGCCGCCATAAGTTCGGTGCCTACCTCGTGGGGAGCAACATAGCGGCTCCACTGCGGACGAATCAGAATGCGGATTGGAAGGCATCCGCGGTCGAGTTCCATTGAGGCGAAGGATGACCCGACACGGGTTGGAGTTGCGGATGAGTCAGCCGCCGCAAAGGCGGCCTGAGCCTGCGGCGTCGACTTGGTGACGGCCGGTGATGGTTTCGGCTCGACAGGAGGTTGCACCGAAACAGACTGGGCGGTGTTGGACCTCTTCGGTACAAGTGGCTCTTCGTCCCAGTACTCGTCGGGGTCGTCGTAGTGATTGAAGTATCCCCCGGCCACCATCACATCACCTCATAGCCTCTTGACCACTGAGCGGGACAGTGTCCTTTTGTGGTTTGAATTGACATCGAACCCCTCCCCTGCAGTTGGCTGCCCCCTACGGCGACGACTGCCTGTCAGCCTCTCGGGCGTCGTTCGGTTTTGTCAAGGTGGCGATGATCTTCCTTATCCTTGATTGCCTGGCCGCCAGGGTGATTGCTACTCCAGCAGCCGTGCAGCGCGACACCGAACCATCATCGTTGACGTGCGCTGTTGGGGCGCTTGGCATCTGGTTGGCCTCCCGGCTCGTCATGCGCTGACTGGCCTCAACCAATCACGCTCTCAGCGTGGCGCCTTCGATTGCTGCGTTGTTGGGGTCGCCCGCTTCGAGCTCCGCAGCGTGGCTGTTGAACTCGATCAGTAGACCGAGGGGCCGTCATCTACAGATCCATCCCGTGGGGGCGGCGAACTCCTGGGCGCTCGTACATGGTCGGCCATTGCGGGGTAATTCAGCATCCGGGCGTCCTTGATCGCGCTGGTCTGCGCACCCCAGATGATTCGAATCATTCATTTCGAGGCACCGACGGCCGGGGGCGATGTTACGCCCAGTTGGGTGGTCGTACCGATCTGGCTGACTCCCCAATCCGCCTTCAACTCGTTGTAGCGAGCGGCGAATTCTTGATCCTGCTCGACGTATTTCTGGGCGATTGTGCGGTGGAGGTTTTGGATCTCATCGACGATCTGGTAGTGCTGCGCGAGGATGTCGAATACGTTGTTGTCCGAGTCCTTGGCAGGATCGACGATCTTGGCCTTGCCGCGGAAGCGAGCCACGAGCGTGTTGGCCGAGCTCATGCCGTCCGTCGTCTCGCCGAGACCCCAGTTCTCTCGGTGCGAGATCTTTTCCGCGATCCGTTGAAGGTCCCGGATCTCTTCTTTGAAGGCTTCGCAGTCGCGTTCGATATACACGAACTCGTCGGCGTTAACCCGGACTTCGTTGCTGAAACTGACTGTCAGCTTACCGTCCTGGGCATCCTTGATCGCGCTAGCCAGCGGGCCCGCTGATAACGGTGTCGTGGATTCGCCGCTCATAGTTCGTTTTCCTCCCCAGGGGATTCCGGCCGGGATCAACCGGAGATCGATTCCAGCCTAAAGGGTGGCAGGCACCGTTGGAACAATCTGGCCCGCAAGGCGCTTCGCGATCTCGCAAGCATGCTGATTCCCAGTATCTCGGAGCCACGGCGGGTTATTGATGGTGATCTCGAGGCTGCCGCCTTTCAGCTCGACGTTGATCAGGCAGTCCGCGTGCGGATCCTGGGCGCCGACGTGGGACGTGAGCGCAGCCCGCCCGGCGATCGTTAGCTCCTCATCGACCGTAAAGTCCTTGTTGGCTCGCACCATCGCCAGAGTGAGGTTGGTGGTGTCGATCGTGGCGGCGTATCCATCGCCGCCAGCCTGAACCCAGCCACAGCCGCGCCACTTAATGCCACCGGGTCTATCTGCAGTGTCAGGCCCCTTGTTCTTCAGCTTCTCCGACTGAATGAGAGCCTGCGGGAGGTCTTTACACGCGTCGAACCCCGCCGGAACATCCGCCGCGATGGTCGGCGTCACCGCCGCAGTGTTCGTGCTGCCCTTCGATTCCCCACCGGAGTTGCACGCCGAAACCAGAATAATCAGCCCTGCACCGAGAGCCATACCCCGGACCACACCACTCCAGCTCGCCATCTCGTCCTCCCGCACCGATGCCATCCCAGACCTGGGGCCGGACCGGCTTCCCGCCCCCTGCAAGCTCGTCTAGACCGTACCGGCCAGGTCACCGGCACGCAAAGGGATCATCGCGGCTTCAATCCGGGACGAGCACTGAATCACAACCAACCCCAGATGCCGAGGAAAGCTCCTGGGGTTCCTACGATTTCACATGCACACGCCACTCAGGACAGCTCAAGCCCCCCGCTCTGCAAACCTGCCGTGAACGCATCCCACTCGGCGGGACTGAACACAAGAGCTGGGCTCATCGGGTCCTTCGAGTCCCGCACCCCGACCATGCCGCCGTCGAGGTGTGCGATTTCCACGCATGTGTCCTGGCTGGCTGACCTGCTGCTCTTGAACCATGCTGCGCCGGACAGGTCGATGCTCACGCTTGGTACTCCCTTGCAACTTTCAGTAGCAGTTCCCTGCTCATGTCTTCATCCAACGCTACCTGCTGGATCTGCGCGATTGCAGTTCGGTACTGCGTGATTTCCGCTTCTTGGTCCAAGTAAAGAGCCCCCGTGTAGCCCTGCACATACACCACGGGAGGCTCAGTCAGCCGAGATGTCGGATGCACTGGAAATTCCATCAACACAAACGATCCCGTGATCAGTCCACGGTGGCTTCCCACCTGCTGAGGGAGCACTCGGATCGACACGTTCGGCCACCGGCCGACGTCCGCGAGATGCCGGAGTTGTTCCGCCATCACGGCTGGACCGCCTACCTGATGGTGTAGCACCGACTCACTGAGGAGCACCCGCAGTTCGAAGTCGCTTGCACTGTCCCGCAACCTCAGCTGCCGTCGACTGTGGACCTCGATCAGTGTCTCCAGAGCCGCCGCAGCATGGCCGGGGAACTCGATCCAGGCGAGCGCCCGCCGATAATCCGGTGTCTGCAGCAGGCCAGGAACAAGGGTCAGCTGGAAGGTCGTCAACCGCTTCGCGGCCTCCTCCAACCCGATGAACAGGTCGAAATGAGCCGGAACCGCATCGCCGTGGCTGTGCCACCACCCCGGCTTCTTCGTCTCCGCGACGAGACCAGCCAGCGCCGCACTCTCTTCTGCGGTCGCGCCGTATATCTTGCACAGGACGCCGACGTACAGCTCCTTCAGCTTCGGACCGCGTTGGCCCGACTCCATCCGCCACAGCGTCTGAGGCGACACTTCGATAGCCCTGGCCGCTGCGGTGGGCGATACACCAGACTCCTCGCGGAGCCTCTTCAACTCACGGCCCAACATCCGACGCGGTACAGCCGAACCGGTCATTACGTAGCCTCACTAGTCTTTGGCGTGGAATTTGGAATGATCATGAGCGGCAATCTGGAAGTGCGCGAATAAGTTCCGCGATTCGCGGATAGAAATCTTCCAAAGTGCGCCCAATGAGCGTACTACTGAAGTCACCCCGATAGCCGGGAAATCGCCTCACGTCTCAGTGAATTGCTATGCCGCACAGATAGTTTCGGCCTCGGCTACTGGGTATTCCAGATCCTCACATCCATGTTCGGAGTATCCGCATGCACGACCTGCCCGTAACGAACCACAGCAAATTGCCTGTGATGACAATCGAATACGCCCACGCGGTGATGCAGGCCCACCTGGACTGCGCTGCGTCGATGTGCCCGGTCAAGGCGCAGGCAAAGAAACGGCTGATCGATGCCGGACGGTTGGTCCCGGCTGATGTTCCGCACCAGGGGTTCTGATATGGCCGACGATCCCATCCAACACCAGTATCCGAGCCATGCGATGGCACCGGCCCAGATGCATCGGGAAATATCCCGCGACCTACACACCGACTGCACGGTGCAGACGTGTGCGATGTTGCGCAGCTGTTGGACACGCTTGATCGAGACGGGACACCCGCACCCCACCGATTCGCCCGCCGACTGCCCGGGCTGTACCAGATCCTCTGCCTGACAACAGATCTCCGATACCGGACAACAAGGGGTGCAGCCCAATGCCCGCTCAGATCGTCTCTCTGATCGTCGCGCTCACCACCCTCCTTTACGGAGTGTGGCTGGTCTATGCCGTGGGGAAACTTCACATCGATCCGCGCGCGGAGAACACCAGTCAGGAGGGCCGGTGACCACGCAAAACTCGAACCGCCGCCGACCGCGAGCGGTGGACCACGATTCGGAACTGCCGCAACGTGATCCGTTCATCGGTCCACCGGCCGTCTACAGCGGCGCACCAGCCGATGTGGTCGAACGGTTCGCGGACGCGGTCCGCGAATGGGCAGATCAGCCCATGCCCACACAATCGTCCCGGTGCCGGGGTGTCGAGTCCCCCGGCACCGGGCGTGCCAACGGTTCGTCGCAGCCCCACCGCCAGGTCGATGCCGTGTTCCCCATCGGCACATCGACCGCCCAGCCAAACCACCCTGTCAGTGAAGACTGCTCCTCGTCGGCGGGTGCTTACCAATACGTGATCAGGAGGAACAGCACGGAATGAGCCCGGACATCAACATCTGCCAGCAGTACACGCAGTGGCGATCGACATCCGCCGATGCTGACGAGAGAAGGCCGAAAGCAGTCCGCTTCGAGTGGACCAATGGGCCGGAGCGCGTGATCGAGACTCGTCGTCACGACGAGCGGCTGGACTGTCGCTATTTCGTCGACCCCAGGCCACCGGCGACGCCCATGCAGACCTTGCTCGATGGACTGACCGACCCCAGTGCCGATGCCGCGGCACTCGCCGCACGGCTCACACCAACAGCCGCACCCCACGATGCAAGGCAGCGATGAGGCCGCGCCCGACCGCACTGGGTTGGATAGACCCGCTGGTCACCAGAATGCCGGAATGGGATGCCGCGCAGGTCCGGCGGCTGGCACGGCGGCTCGGCTACGCGCTGGTATGGCCGCCGGAAATCACGCTGGTGCCGCTGGCCGACCAGGTTCGCGGTGCGGATGTGGATGCAGTGATCACGCCGACGCCGCTGCATCTGGATGTGCTGATGTTGCATGCGGTTATGTGTGTCGCTGACGTCGAAATTGTCGCTCCGCGAATGTCTTTCGCTCGGTGGACCGCGTTCTCGTGTGGGCGGCGGGGATGACGAGCTGGAGCACGGCCGGGCTGGTGCTGGCGGCTGGTGTGCCGTTGGCGGTGTTGGTGTGGGCGGTGTGCTGGCCGGCGCGGGCGTCGCAGCGTAAGCCCAAGCGCAAATGGCGCGGAAATGAATAGCAAAGACCCACAAGAGTTTTGGATGCTTCACAAAGCGGTGGCGGGTGTGTAACTGTCAAGCGGTGTGCCGTCGGCTCGGATGTCACTGCGGTCGACCTCGACATATCAACCGCGATACACAATGTCGTGCCGCACGGCATCTGCACCTTCCTTGCCTGCTTCGTATTCGGCTATCCACACCGGCTGGTGTATCCCGCGGGCCAACGCGGCCTACGCCGTGGTGTCGTACTTCTTCGATTTCATGCATCCGCCGTGCCATCTCCGGGCCGCCAGCGATGCAACTCCCCACCCTGCCGCGTATGACGTGCCAGCACCGAGAAGTTCCGCAAAGACCCCCAGTTCTCGTAGTCGCCCACGACGACCAGGCGGCGGCGCGCACGAGTGACCGCGACGTTGAGCAGGTTCGGAGTAGCTGACGCCCAGTCACGGGCGCGCTTGCCGTCGGTCGCGGTGCCGAGAACCAAGATCACGATGTCGGCTTCCTTGCCCTGGGTGGTGTGCACAGTACCCAGGCGTGTGCCCGAGATCGGCATGCCGTTGGCACGCAAGTATTTCGCCAGCCCAGTCACGACATCACGAAACGGACTGACGATGAACACGGAGTTCTCGAGTCGGCGGCGTAGTTCGTCGTTCCGGGCTTTGTCCGTGCCCGCCCACTCCGGTGTCGGCTCCGCTGATTCCACGTCCATCGCCGCGGCAAGACGTTGCCGGATCATCCGCAATATCGTAAGGACATGCTTGCCCTCCACCGGGTTCCACTTCGGTCCGTCGGCCATGGCTGGAACATCTATCCAGAGGTTGCGCTCGCCCAACTCGAAATCTGCCGACCGGCCGCTGACCCCGTTCACCATCATGTGGTCGTAGGCGATTGCGTTGCTGACCTCGAACATCAAGCGGTCACAGCGGCGGTGGACACGCAGCGGTGAGCCGACCCAGATCTGGTCGAGCGAATCCAGATCAGGCAGCCACGTGCCGAACTTTGTCACGCGGTCGGCGACCGCCTGCACAGATGCACGCTGCGGCGCCCAGCGGACATCGACATCGAAGGTGTGGGCGAGGCGGCGCTGGCCTTGCCACGGCAAACTCACCACAGGTTCGAGTTGACGCGGGTCTCCGACAACAACCGCCCGTCGACTGCGCCACAGCGCTCCGACCGCAGCTTGCGGAGTGGCCTGTCCGGCTTCGTCGATACACAACCAACCCACGCTTTCGCGACCGAGGCCGGCGAACATCGTCGGCAACGAGGCGAAAGTGGTCGACAACGCGGGGACGACGAAGAACAGCATCTGCCACGCGGCCAGCACCGTGGATTCCGGGAGGTTGGTGGGACAATCTCCGGACACCACATTGATTGCAGCACGAAGATTGTCCCACGCCAATTTCGGTTCGGCGGCCAACGTCGCGTAGTGCAAGTCGAGGGCCGCGACGAGGACCTCGGAACGCGCCGTGGCGAACTCCTCGTCCATCCAGGGCGCCGACCGTTCCCGTGCTTCCATTGCCCCACGGTCATCGAGCGATGCGCCCCATTCCGGTCCAGGCACAGTCCCTGGCCACTCATGCCGCGCGTGGTCGAGTTGTGCACGCGCACGCTCTATTTCGGCCTCACGGCGGGATATCGCACGCTGAGCGGCCTGGGTGGTCAGCTGCGCCGACGATCGTTCTCGATCGCAGGCACCCAACTGCCCCTGTGCGGCGATCACCGCTCGATCGAGATCTATACGTCGGGAGAGAGCCACCCGCAGTTCCGCATCGCATTCCTCGCGCGATTCGTCGGCACGGCGCACCTGCCCCACGCAGTCCTCGACCGCGGCGGCGTACGGCGCCACGGCATCCGCCCAGTCACGGTCAGCACCTCGTGAGAAGAACCGTCGCCACCAGCCGGGGCGAGAAGCACCCTGAGCATGGAAGGCCGCCTCGGCGCGCGCAAGGGCGTGATCGGCCCGAGCTACGGCGTCCCGGGCGTCGGCGAGGGCGCTCTCTGCGGCCTCCACTTCGTTACTGCCGCGCTGCGCGGCAGCCCGCGCCCGAGTCAGCACTTCCACTATCTGCTCGCGGTGTGCGCGCAGCTCCCGCTCCCGACCGTCAAAGCCGAGCAGTTGACGGCGCAGCGCATCCAGCTCCGGATCAGGCCCACTGGTCAGGGCGAGACAATCCGCAATAGCAGCGCGGGCGGACGCCATGGCATCGACACGCTCGACGGCAGCGCGGAAGCGCTGCACAGCATCTCGCCATGACCGGGCGCGCTCGTCGGGCGCTACCTCCTGCAGATCGCGAAGAATCGAGTCGATTCCAACCTCTGTCTGATCGTCAGTGGCGTCGCCCCCGGACCTGGGTCCCCACCAGAACCGCTGCGCGAAGTCCCTGCGATTAGCGCGCTTGCCGAGCCGGGCGGCAATCGCGCCCCAGCACGGAACCTCGGCGAGATACGTCGCCGGGCCCGCGAAATACTCAGCGTCGGGAAACGCCTCGCGATCGATCGCTCCCACGGACGGAACTTCCAAGGTGATGTTCTCGACGGCGCCGTTGTTGGAGGAGGCAAAGACGATCTCGAAACCGGTCAGTTCGTCTACCAGCGGAGTCAGTTTCCGCAGCCATCCCTCGCCCTCTTCCCATCGAAGTTGTTGCTCACCGAAGGCGGCGCGCGGACCGGACAGCTCAGACAGCACAGTGGCCCTGTCGACGATGATCGAGGCGATCAGATCGCGGAGCATCGTCGTCTTTCCAGTGCCCGGTGGTCCATTCACGGCGTAAATACCACTGGCATGCGGATCGGCGAGCTCATCGATGATCGTGTTGATGGCGAACTGCTGACTCAGCGCCAGCGGATGCGCCGGCTTCTCCGGCCAGCGACCCAACGGCATCTTCTGCGGGTGTACCGCGCGCAACAACACCGACGGATCCCGGCGCACATCGACCCTGCCCGACGCTGCCGTCGATTCATCCTCGGTGAGGTATCGCGACAGCGCGGCGCCGACGTTGCCGCTGTCCAGCTCACGAGCGACACGTTCGAGGTCACCGACGTAGAAGCTGTTGAGCAGTTCGTCGCCGGAAACCTCGTCGGCCCGACGCTGGGGCACGGTGAAGCACTTCACCCAGATTCGTGACGGCTCGAGTACCTCGTCGACACCCAGCTCCTCGGAGACCCACCGCGCGATGGCGGCCAGGTCGTTGAGCTCGAGCACTTTCGTGCCCAGCGATTCACCGGTTGACTTCTCAGCGGTCGCCGTCCCGCCGGATTCGTCGTCTGTCCCGTCACGGCGGTCCTCGAGCGTCCCGATGGCGTCATCGGTTATCGCGTCAGTCACTGATTCCGCCACCGCCGACGCTGTTTCACCGAACCGGGACTCGATCACCGAACCCACCAGTCCAGGAAGCGAAGCGAGCCCACCGATACCCGCATCGATCGCGATCCGGGCAGCGACACCCGCGACCAATCGCACGGCCCGCGCGCCGCGAGATCGAACTTCGCCGTCCTCGATGGGAATACGACCGTCGCCGATGTCGAACAGCACCCGCAGCATACGGGCCTGTTGGTCGGCGAAACCATCGAGCCAGTCATCGGCACCCGGTCCTGGGGTACCAACCGTGCGGCCGACTGCCCAGGCGCACGATGACAGTGTCACGCTCGACTTGTAGAGCCGACCGGTGTCGTCGAGGGTCAGGCTCACCAGGGCGGTATCACCCTCTTTTCGACCACCTGGATCGGAAGGTTCATCGTCAGGTGCCAGTACTGTGTCCAGAACCTCACGCACCCGGTTGATACCGAAGACACCCGCGTAGACGGTGTAGCGCCAAACCTTGTCCTGCGGCGTGCTGCGGCGCGTATGCCAGGGCAACGTGGCTCCGGGATGCAGGTTGACAACATCGTTTTCACGACTGGGCGGGTCGACCTTCTGCGGAGTGAAGTACTCGACGGCACGCCAATAGCGCACAATCCGTGCTTGCCGACTCACCCGCAGATCGTCACGTCCCACAACCCCACCCCTGCTCGCTGATGGCGAAAACCACTGCCGCACTTGCGCTTAAGTGTAACTTGCCAGCTGCCGGCGCAAGGGGCGATGAGCAACTACATCCCACCCGGTCTCGGCACCGCCGCCGCCCAACGCTCCGGTTCGATGGCACCCTCATTCAGGTAGTCCGGGTCACCAGCTCGCGCAGCTCATGCTGAACCGTTTGGCAGGATGCGGAACAACATTAGGTCCGGTCCCACAGGTCACCCAGCAGATCATCCATGACCGATTCCTCGTGGACGGCCTGGCCGACGCGTTCCATTTCCTGTTCCAGACCGGGCTCCCACGGCGTCGTCACCGAGCGACCGGTCAGCGGGATGCGGGGGATGCCCGCGGATACTGCACGCAGATAGTCCTCGGCGCCCATCCGCCAGGGTTCGACACCGATAGCAACGAGGCGGCCGGTGATCGCCACGCCGGGCCAGTCGAAATCTCCGTGGTATCGGAGGCGGACTCGTTCGGCCACAAGCTGTCCGGCTGACGACGGGTTTCCGCTGAAACATACTGCGGGCCGATCGACACCGGATTCGGCGATGCGCTGCAGCACTTGGGGGTTCTCACATCCGCTGACGATCGTGGTAGCTGGAACCAGCTCGCGCGGTGCGACTGAAAGCTCAGCCAAGGTCAGGTGGCTGATCAGGCCCAGATCCGCACGAGCCTGCATCATCCGGGACCAAGGGTCGTTGCCTGGAGGCCGGAACCCCCAGGTGAGGACCGTCCCCGAGATCCTGTCCACCGACACACCGACCTGTTCCCACAGTTCGATGCGATCGCGGGGTGTCTGGGGATCGGCGGTATCGAGTGCGAAACCCAGGCCCCGCACAGCAATCCGACCGGCGAGCTGATCCGGGTCGAGCGCGTGCGCGGTGCCGCCGACAGTATTCGCCAGCTCACCGAGCATTCGCCGGGTCCGTGGATCGGCCAACACGATCGCGAGCGCCCGTGCCGCAATATCGAACTCGGCTACGGCACGACTGCCACCGCGAACCAGCAGCGTGGACTGATGCAACCATTGGACCCACAACCGCGCCCACTCGGACGCGCCGAAACCATTGCCGGACAACGACCTTTCGACATCGTCCCACAATTGCTGCAGCGTATCGCCGCGCGCCAGCCGCTCCGACGGTCGATCTCGCAGCGGACCGCCGGTGAGTTGGGCTACGACCGGGACCAACCCACTGCGGGCAGCACTGTTCCGTAGCGCGTCGTCGAGTTCGTTCAGTCGCAGGCGTCGGCGGCCGACCGCTATGCGCTGTCCGAGCAGACCTGAGAGCCGCTGCGCGGCATCATCATCCAGGTCGACCGTGACCGTCCCCGCGACCTTGTGCCCGGTGGTCTCCAACCGCTTGCGTACCCGGATCCACAGGTCCGCCAAGGCTGGGTCAGCTAGGTAGTGCCAGGTCTTCTCCGGCATGGTCATGCAGGTCGCACCACCTGCATGAAGGTTTTCTTCCGCCCATTCCATTGGATCCAGGTAGGGATCACAGCGCTACCACCGATCCTGCGGATCTCGTAGATGTCGAGTGCGGGTACCTCCGGCACCGTCCCCCACAGTGCGTGCCCGGTCATCACGAAATCGATGTCGAGGCGCACCAACAATCCCATCAGCTCACCGATCGCACGCTCGTCGACCTTGGCGAAGGCGTCATCGAGCAGGACCAAACGCAACGCTTGATCACTCGCCGGCAGACCCGACAGGAATCCGTCAGCGGCGGCGAACAACGTCACGTAGGACACGAATCGCGTCTCACCTTGAGAGATCTTGGCGCGCTTCGAGATTCGACGACGCTGGTTGGGCTCGGGCCCGACGATGGTGACCTCGACGGAGTGCCACGCGCGATAGTCGAGGGCTGCCCGCAAATGCGCCGTGTAGCCAACCGACGAGTCGGCAGCGTGCAACTGTTCGACACGGCGGCGGATCAGACCGACGAGCTCGTCATCGGCGTCCTCGGAACGAACGGCGTCGTTGGTGTTGACGAGTTCGATCAGACGCTGCAGCTCGGGGTTGGTGGTATCGAGGGACCAAGCGATCGACACACCGATGCCATGACTGGTCCGGCTACCGGAAAGGCTGGTGTCCATCGCTTTCATCAGCGCGTCGGATTGCTCGACCCGGCGACGGAGTTCGTCGGCGACACCACCGAGAACGAACTCGGTGAACACCCGCCGCTCCCGCTCGGACAACGCGGCCCGGCCCTGCTCGTCACGACGGATCAGGTAATCGAGCACCGCTGTGCAATCGTGGTGCTCCTCCGCACCCTCGACATGCACGAGGTAGACATCCGATTCGACATGGTGGGTGACATCGAGCTGCCCGCTCACCCCCGTCTCGAAACGCCGCAGCGCAGCGATCAACTGATTGAGTCCGACCGGCTTCGACACCTTCCATGCGGTTCGGGCCGCGCGAATCACCCGACGGATGCGCTCCCGATCCGTGGTATCCGCGATCCGCTCCACGGCGGCCTCCGAAGCGGCAGCCGCCAAGCCGGGCAACCGGAGGCGGGTATCGACAGCGACTCCAGCAATCCGCATCTCGTCGATACAGGTCCGAACATTGGCATCTGCGAGGTCGCGATCATGTTCGGCCAAAGCGCATTTCGAGACGAGATCGGTTTGCTTACGACCGAGCTCACCGAGCTTGTCCTTGGTGTTTGCATAGGCTCTTTTGCTGCGTCCGAGCTCGTCGTGCAGCTGCTGCACCGAAAGATCCAGCGCCGCATGGCGAGCGGCGACGTCGTTGGCTTCCTGCACCCAATCTCGACGCCGAGCCTCCGCGGCGAACTCCGCGTTCTCCCGTCGAGTGCGTGCCTCGGCGAATTGCTCAGGCGTGCCGACAAGCCGGTCGGCCGCATCGGTTACCTCCCCAAACGCCTTGCGCAGGTCCCGGCAGGACTGCTCGGCCTTTGTGCAATGTTTCTCGATCGTCGCTAGTTGATCGGCTGCAACGGGGAGACCCGCACTATCGCACTGCCTGCTGTGGGTCTGGAATTCTGTGCTCCACTCTTCCCGAGCGGTGGTTGCCGCGCGTTGTTGCGAGTGTGCCGTGGCTTCGGCATCGGCCGCATCGCGTTCGGCGAGCCGAGCGGCCTGCCGCTGCAGATCGAGCTCGCGCGTGCGTGGCGCAGTTGCCAAGTGTCCATCGAGTTCGACACGGTGCCGGTCGATCTCGGCTTGTGCAGTCTGGCGATTCTCGGTCGCGGTAGCGAGATCATCGAGTCGGCTTTCGATCTGCGCGAGTTCTGCCGCACGGTTCGCGGCGCGCGCCGCAGCGCCGATATGGAGCGCTGCGGGTTGCGTGTGGCGACCGGCTAGGACTCCGTTTCGCCAGCTGCCATCGGTGGCGACCGTGGTTCGACTGTCGGGATCGTCTAGGCCGACCCTGGCCAGAATCGATCCGATCACGTCAGCTGGCACATCGGCTGCCGGATCAGGACGCAGTGCGCCCGATAATGGCGACTGGGCGGGTATGTCGGCCGTGGTCAGCAGAATCTGTCCGTCTTCGGCCTGAACCGTAGCGTCGAGAGCGACTGTCGCCGTGAGTAGGCCGGAAGCAAGAAGAGCGGCTTCGATTCCAGCGCGCTGCTCGGAAGTGAGATGTGGTTGGAAGTCGACTGCGGCCCACAGCGGGACCCCCGAGTGAACGTGATGCCACGAACTGGTCGGAGGTTCGGGGTCGCGCTCGGCCAGCAGGTCGTTGCGACGCGCTTCGAGCTCGGCGCGGCAGAGATCATCGGCTCGCTGTTCGTCCACCAGAGTACGGCTCCGGACAGCCAGATCCTCCCTGACCGGTATCGCGGCACGCTCGGGTGCGGCGTCGAGTTCGGCCAGGACGTCATCGGACTCAGAATCACCACAGAGCGCTTCGAGGTCGACAGCCAGCACCTCCGATAGTGCCGCCGGCCACACTGCGCCCGGAATGATCCGTGTGGTCTCCGGCGACGAAACCCATTCCCGCCAGCGCCGATTCAGCTCGATAGCCAGTTCGTCACGCGCCTGCGCGCTTGCCGTCGCAGCAGCCCTGCGGGTTTCCGCGGTCTCCGCCGCCTGCTCGGCGCGACTCTCCTGATCCAGCACCCGATCCAACACGGTATCGAGCCGGCGCGCCTCGGCTGTTCGACGCTCGACGAGGCGACCACGTTGGAGCGCCGCCTCCGCACAACGGCTCGCAGATTCAGTCGCATACGACAGATCAGATGGCTCCAGCGTCCACGGAGGCAGGATCGGTCGAGTGATCGACACCGGCGGCCCATCCAACGAGTCCGTCACCACGGCCGTCACCGCGCCGACAGTCATCCGATCGAATCTGAGGGCGTCCGGTAGTTCGCCAGCGGTCAGGCCGATGTCGGACAGCCGGTCCTTCGCGATACTCAACTGTGCCGTAGCGGCACCGACCGCCGCGTCGACCGCGGCCACGCCCCGCTCGACGGACTCGACGAGCTGCTGCTCAGCCCTGCGCGCCTGATCTGCTCCGCCCAACGCCGTGTCGGCGAATTTGCGCAACACCGCGACGTGCTCGTCCCGCAACTTCAGGTCGTCAGCCTCCGCGAGTTCGGGACGATCGCTGAGGACCTCGATCGCGCCCCGCAAGGTGTCCAGCTCTTCGGTCAGCTCACCGATCGTCTGATCGACCCTGGCCTTCTCCTCGGCGAGCTCGACGACCTCGGCGATCCGTGCCTCATGCGCGCCAACAGCCGTCTCGACCGCGTCGAGCGCCGCTTCCAGTGCCGCAACACCGGCGGTGAGTGTCGTTGCGGCATACCGCCGGTACACGTCGTGGAATTCCCGCATGTAGTCCAGCGTTTCCGACAGTCGCTGTTGAGCCAGCCTGGTCTCGGACAAATCGTCGAGTCGGTCACCGGCGGCTTCCAGCATCTGCTCACTCAGCGGAGGCAGCGCATCGGACAAAATCTGCGGCAGCTTGCCCTCGTCGATGCGATTACCAACGTCCGGGGACCGCAGGGTGTGGAGCAACTGCATGAGGCCGGTGAACCGGTCGCGACCGGACTCTCCGTGCAGGCCGAACACCTTCGCGCGGACGGCCTCCCGATGCTGCTCGGCATCGCCGAGCCGATGCGCCCCGACCAGCTCGGCGAGTTGATCACGGGCCAGTGGGTCCCGATTGTCCGCGACAAGTTTCAGGTCGTGTCCGACGCGCCGCTCGGTGGTGAAGTAGTGGACTTCACTCCGCCTGGCGGACGCGCTGTATCGAATGTGCGCGCCCAGAGTCAGATACTCGCCGGGGCGAGTCAGTTCGAGCCAGAGGTATCCCACCCGATTCGTCTGGTTCCCGATACCGGTGTGCATGAGTTCGTCGAGGCTCACCTTTTGTGAGCCGGTCGCATCCATACGGCGGCGGTCGGCGTCGAGTAGGAACGGCAGAAGCATCTCCAGCGCCCTCGACTTGCCGGAGCCGTTCGAGCCGCGCAGGATCAGACGGCCACCGGACAGCGTGAATTCGGTGTCGATGTAGTGCCAGACATTCACCATGCCCGCACGAGACAGCCGCCAGCGATTCTCGAAGTGCTTCGAACCCACGGTGGTCATCGAATTCTCCTCATTCGAAAGTCAGCTGGGTGCCGCCGGATTTGGGCTGTGGCCGGTAGCGAGCGGCGGCGGCATTCAGCACGAGCGCGTCAGGTGTCGGGTCGGCCAACCGCAAGGTCGTCAGCAGCGCCACAGTGTCGTCGCGCAATGCCCCTGGCGCATCGGCATATTCGGATCGCCAGGCGCGCCCGTATGCGCGAACCAGTTCGGCGAGCACCAAGTCGACCACCGGCCATGCGAATTCCATACTGCCGGTGACGCCGTCGTCCGTCAGGTCGAGCAACGCGCCGATCAGGAGCAATGCGGCCTGCTTCACACTTCCCGTCCCTGGGAACTCGATATCGGACAACGAACCGGCCGGGTCGTATCCGAGAGCTCCCTCTGCTCGGACCTCGAGCACCAGACCGAAAGCCTCACCCAGCATTCGAGTCAATTCGGATCGCTCACGGGACAGAACATCAAGCTCGTCGGGATCGAGATCGGACCGCAGGACGACCGGCTCCTCAACCAATCGGCGCCGCAGCCTGCGACGAGGCGCGTCGGGTTGTGGGGTCAGCAGATCGCGGCGGTCAGCCCCTGAGCCGATCGACCGCGTCAACAGGTGCGGTAGTAGCGGGCGGCAGATCGTCAGCAGCGCCTCCTCGGCCGACTCACCCCACTGTGCGACCGTACCGTCCACCTCGGTCAAGACTCCCCACTCGAGAAGCACCGCCAGCGCGGCGACCAGCAGTCGACGATCGGCGATGCTGTCCGACAACGGGATCTCTTGCTGGGCTGCATCGGTGCGGATCTGGGTGACGAGCGCCGACAGCAAGATCTGCTCGCCCACCCCCGGAGCCAACAGTGCGCCACAGGTCAGTACGAGGAGCGTGTAGCCCCTGGCACCGAATGGTGTCCCGTTGCGGCGATACACGACTCGCTCCGTGGCACTGTGTTCCGGCGGCAACTTGGCCAGCCGCGCGAAACTTGCCTCCACCACAAGGTGGTATCCGACAGTGGTAGCGAACAGCTTTCGGAGGGTCACCGCATGCTTGCGGATAATCGCCATCGACTCTGGAGCGCGCGCGGCAGTGACGATCGGTGTTCGAAGCAGGATCCGCGCGGCCTCGCGGACCTCGGCGGCATCCTGTCTGCTGGTGGCGAGAGTCCTGTCCGAATTGGTCATTGCGCCTGCTCCCATGGATTTTCGTCAGCCGGACTGCACCTGAGCTGATACCCGTGCACGACCAAGGATCCGTCGGTCGAGGTGACTGTCGTCGAACCTCCGGGTACCGCGTGCAGAATCACGCCGAGATCCTGATTCGTGATGGACGCAGACACTGCCGAATCCGGTGCCGTCGCAAGCAGGCGGGCGAGTTCGTCGAGCAGCACGGCCCGGGCGTGTGGTGACAGGTGGGCGCCGTCGAGCTGCCCTGCGGCGGAGAGTTCAGCGGCCACCTGAGCATTGCGCTCTGCTTCAGCACGGACAGCGGCCTCGACTATCGCCCGGTCGGCGCTGATATCGGGTACCCGGGCCGATCGCCCCTTTGCGGCCCGGGTACCTCTCTGCCGCAGCGAAACCGGCACATCGATAGGGTCCGCAGCCACCCATGAAGTCATCGGTCCGATCCTGGGGTCGGGTTCCTCCGGCCCGAGTGACAGGTGTCGAGTCGACCAGGCCCCGAACGCCGCGGCGAATATCCGATGGGCTTCGCGGTCTCCGGACTGGTTGAGCCAACCCGCCAGTCGCAGCAGATCGGCACGCCGGGAAAAACCCGTCGAGGACGAGTGGAGCATCCGCTTGGCATTGACCAGCAGCTGGCCCAGCGCCTGACCGGCCGCAGCACGCAGCTGTGCCGGGCCCGAGTCCTGACCGGAACCGGTGTACCACTGCTGCAGTTGCTCCCAGTCCGAACGGTTGCGACCGCCCGAACGTTCTACTGCCGCGAGGTTGCCCAGCTCGAGCCTTGGCACCGAATCCAGCACGGCCAGAATCTCATCCAGATTCTGCGACACCGATGTCAGCCTGTCAGCGATCAAGGGAGCATGCCGATTCACATCCGCCGTGATCAGGTCGACGTAGTCCAGCAGCAGCCCCTTGAACTGTGCGTACTCCGCGCCGTGCAGGTCGAAGCGACTCAACACACCGGC
Organism: Nocardia sp. NPDC049707; assembly: GCF_040674855.1. NCBI lineage: Bacteria > Bacillati > Actinomycetota > Actinomycetes > Mycobacteriales > Nocardiaceae > Nocardia > Nocardia sp. NPDC049707. Next base: position 20,350 of record NZ_JBFANN010000027.1, read on the forward strand.
CAGGTACGCATAGAAGTCCGTGACACTGGCGGTGAAGAGCCGCTGATTGTTGAAGATCGTCGTCACGATGCCGGCCAACCGGTCGGCCCGATCCGAAGACATCGGGAGCTGCACAGTGGTTATGACCTCTGACAGCGATTCGGCGATCTCGCCGAGTAGTTCCCGCGCAACCTCACGTGCGCCGTCGGCGGCTTCCATGATTTCCACAGCGCTGCGATGCACCCGGCCGCCGAGACTCGACACTTGATACCTCGAACGCGCCCGCAGGTAGTCCTGCACAGTGGTCACCCGGGCATCGCGCAGCGAGGGCACCAAATTTCCCCACCGCACCAGCTGTCGGCACCGAGACTCGACGACATCCGCATCGAGCAGCAAGCCGTCGCGACCAAGTTGCTCGGCCACAGTGGCCGCAGACATATCCGCAAGTAGTGACGCCGTGAATCGCGTCATGATGGCGACATATTCGACCCGCTCATCCGCGGCGAGGTAGCGGAAGAGATCGAGGTGCGCAGGTGTGGACATCGGCATGGCAAACCTAGTTCGGGTGAGGCGCTGTCGGAGTCACGGTAGATGGGACCACCGACAGGCAACGGAAATTCCATTGTCGTTCAGCTCCACCCGGCACTGCTCGGCAGTCCTGACAGCGACGCACTGCGCCCAGTCTCCTCGGATATCACCGGATGTCGGCAGTTCTCCGCAGCGGCGGCCGCACCGGTCGGCGCCGCTCGCCGGTGAGCCGTTCGTCCACACAGTCGTTTGCATTGCACCGGTGGCCGCGATCGATCCGCTTTGCGCGGACCAGGATTCGGCATCGAGGTATAGGCGGTCGCCTCGGGTGTCGAAACACCAATTCGTACGGATGCTCGAATGGTTCATTCTCTAGGTTGGTAGCCAGGTCACCCCATTCGAAGCTCCTGAATTCGGTCGAATATTCCCTTTTTGTTTCATCGAATGCGCCCTCTTTAATGTTGGCGCACCCAATCGAATTTCCGAAAACGTCTGCCCGCTCCCGAGACTTGCTTGTTTCCCATCGAAAAACATCCCAAGCATCCGTGACAGCCGGATGGTAGCTATTAAATATAGTATTGAGGATCTCACCGGACACTGAGATCCATCAAGCTCGACAGCCGGAACAGGGACACGCCTGGCCTGGACCATGTGGTCACAATCAGCGTCGAGTTCGCCCAGTCACTACGCGGCCCACCCTCATTGCGTCAACCCTATTTTGGAAACTCTTCGATTTCAACGGTCCAATAGGTGTCGTTTTCCGTTTTTCCCGGCAATCTTTCCTGCACGGCTTTCACCTCGGACTCAGGTGTTGCGTACTTATAAACGGAGTACCGCGGGTTGCGGTCACTGTATGCGTATACGACCTTGTCATTGTGGACAAACACCTGTATGACCGAATCGGACGCGAAAGGCAGTCCCCACCAGCCCAAGCCCTCCGTCCCGAGACGATCGTTGATACTTTCCGCGGTAGCGGATCGAAAACTGTACATGCGATCCCACGGACCTACCGGAATCCCGGATTCGATGATGATGTCCCCGAGTCGCGCAGTGCCCCGGGAGTTCCGAACACGTTCGAATGCGTCCGCCAGAGCTGGACTCTCCTGTTCGACGATGACTTTTTCGTCGGAGGACGACAGATCGCACCCGGCGGGCAGGAGCAGGATCGCCGCCAGCCCGAGCGTAGAGAGCAGACGCATACCGAGGGTCAGATTACTCCGCATGAATTCCTAACTGAGCTAGATCATTTGGGTGACAGTCATTTCTCTGCCACCGGGGCGCCCGGCAAGCGGCTGTCCGGCCTCTTGTCGAAGGCTGCAGAGTTCACGGCCTCGCCGATTTTTACTTGGTTGGTCCAGTTCAGTTGACCGTCCTTGTCGATCAATACGGTGTCGCCTCGCAAGACAGCTTCTTTGACGACATCGGTTAGGTCGTGCCCAAAGGGACTGTACCCACTTTTTGTCGGATTCTCGACAGCAAGCCGACGCCCAACCTCGTTGTTGTAGAGGTCCATCGCCTCGCGCACCGACCGGTTGTCGTCTCGCATCTCGTGCTTCGAGGTGTATTCCTTGGTCCAATCCTCGCCGAATTCCCGAGTCAACAGAGCATTCCAGTAGACATGGCGGAACGCGTCGGTGTGGTTGTCCTGGTCATTCATAACAGGCTTGCCTTCGGGATCCAACATCTGTATCGGAGGGAATGCCTTATAGGCTTCCTCTTGGGCTTTCTCCGAAATCTGTTTGAATTGCCACTGTTCCCAAAGGCTCAGATTGTTCAGCATTTCCGCCTCCGCAGCGGTGATCTGCTTGGGCTCGATGTCGATCGTTCGCAGGGACCACTTCTTCCACTGCGCAATCTTGTCGGCGTCAGGCCACATCACGTAGCGCTTGTCGCCATCATCGACCTGGTACGAGGTCACGATGCTTTCGAGGTCGCTGCCCAGCGGCACCGGAACTTCAGCGAACAACTTCTCGATTGCTTCCCGGGCAGATCCCGCGGCATCGCCGGCCTCCCGGAGACACTTCTTGATCTTGTCCTCATACTGTTTGGCGACACGCGTCGCCACCATCCTGACGAGCATCTGGTTGCCGATGTCGTTTTCCTTGGCAATCCATGCGAGGACATCTTCGGAGAAGCTGACCGCACCGTCGTCGGCGACGGTGAACCGCGCGGCCTCGGCATCCTGAATCGCGTTGACCGCAGCGGATTTGGCGAAACTGAGCGAGGCGATGATCTGCGACGTGGATTGCTGAGCGTTGTCGAAGGCCGAAACGACCTTCGACAAAGACGATTTAGCTTCGTCGCCCTTCCATCGCATCGAGTCTCCGGCGCCTCCGCGCCAGAAACCCGGGGAATCCGCGAGCTGCTCGGAGACGACGGCGCGCTGCTCGGTGATCTGCTGTGCGTCCTGGCCCCATTCCCCGACTTGGGAGGTCAACGCATCGAAGGTCCAGCTGCGGATTTGAGTCTTCGTCGGCGGTACCCAGCTCATCGCGGACCGGGCTCCAGCGATTCGGACAACTCCGCGATTCGTTGCGCCTGCTCTTGTTGCTGCCTGTTGTACTCAGCGATGCAGATTCCCGCTGAGTCGTTGATCTCCTTCAGCTGAACGTTTACACCGCGGACGCTGAGCTCGGCCCGCGCACCGGCCTTCATGAAGGCGTGCCCGAGCCCAGAGCCGGGCAGCGCATTCTCGATAGCCCACATGAAACTCGTCGCTTTCACGGCAGCAAGTGCGTCATGCGCCGTGTTCAACACGGCGACCATGCGCTCGAGCGAAACCTGATCCACATACAGATCGGACACCCGAGACCCCCTCAATGTAACTCTCGCCCCACGAAATGTGTTGCTACGATAGCACGTTCGTACCAGCCACGATGGGGAGCGTGTAGTCCAGATGTACTCGAACAGCGGTGATATCGACCCGATCACCAATCAGATGGACGCCGTACAACGCGCCCTGATGACCGACCGGTCCACCGCATCGCGCTACGGGGTTGCTGTCGACGTGCTCGCGGACGGAACGCTCCAAGCGGTTCGAATCGACGAGAGCGTCACACCTTTCGGAGCCGCACTGGGCAACCTGATCATCGAGCTCGTGCATGAGGCCCTTGACCAGGCTCGCGGGAACGTGCGTGAGCGTCTCGCCGAACTCAGTGCAGACCCGCGCATGGCAGCAGCAGTCGAGACCCTCGAGCTGGCCGCGGAACGCCGGTACCCGGTCCCATCCGAGCCTACGGCGAGGCACGAACCGTCCGACGACGAGCTCACCGAAGAAGAATTGATCGAGCAGAATCAGCGACGCAACCAGTCGTACTGGTAGGAGCTCGAACCACCTCTGAACGCCTACGGCGGAGGATGACTCGGAGAGGCAGAATTGGGGCTGGCCCGACTGCGACCTGTGTTCGCCGGGTACGCCGACGTGGTCCGGCGAGTAGCGGACTGCCACTTCCCCCTGTCGGTTCGCGCCCGGCCTATTTCGTGTGCTGAACCCGCGCGCTCGCATACAGACAGATAGCCGATGCGGCCGCGAGGTTGAGACTCTCGGCGCGGCCGTGGATCGGGATACGCACCCGGTGGTCGGCCCGCGCGGCGACCGACGGATCCAGGCCGTGCGCCTCATTGCCGAACAGCCAGGCCACCGGACCGGCCAGTAGTTCGTCGGCGTCGTCCAGATCGACCTCGCCCGTGGCAGCGGTGGCGAGCACCGTAATGCCCGCTGCCGCAACGGCGTCGAGCACCACGCCGATATCGCGGTGCCGCGCGATCGGCACGTGGAACAGGCTGCCTGCACTGGCGCGGACGCATTTGCCATTGTGTGGATCGACCGTATCCCCCGCCAGCACAACGCCATTCGCGCCGACCGCGTCGGCGACCCGAATCAGGGTGCCCGCATTGCCCGGTTCGGCGATCTCCACCGGGACGGCGAGCAGTGTCGGCTGCTCGGCCAGTACGTCCGCCAACGGAATGTCGATCTGGTCGCACACCGCGACAAGCCCTGGCGCGGTGACGGTTTCACCCAGGTGTTCGGCGGCACGCTCGCTCACCAATGTGGTGCGCACACCCGCGGCGGCGGCCCCGGCGATCAGCTGATGCTCTCGCGTTGCGGCGTGCATCGAATAGAACAGCTCGCGGACCCGACCGGTTTCCAACGCCGCCGCAACGGAATTCGCGCCCTCGGCCAAGAACTGCCCGGCCTTGCGGCGCTGCGCGGCGCGCTGGAGCTTGACAGCGGAAACGACCCGCGGATTGCGCTCGGAAAGCGCGTCCACGGGTCGTTCCGAATGCTGTGTCGTCACGCAGGCCGAATCAGGCGGCCGGGGCGTTGACGTCTTGCGGAAGGGCGGCCTTGGCGACGGCGACCAGACCGGCGAACGCCTCGGCGTCGGACACGGCGAGCTCGGCGAGGATCTTGCGGTCCACCTCGACGCCGGCGGCCTTCAGGCCCTGGATGAAGCGGTTGTAGGTGATGTCGTTCAGGCGCGCCGCGGCGTTGATGCGGGCGATCCAGAGCTTGCGGAAGTCACCTTTGCGCGCCCGGCGGTCCCGGTAGGCGTAGGCGAGCGAGTGCAGCTGCTGTTCCTTGGCCTTGCGGTACAGCCGCGAGCGCTGGCCGCGGTAGCCCTTGGATGCCTCGAGAACGGAACGGCGCTTCTTCTGCGCGTTGACGGCCCTTTTGACGCGTGCCATGGGTCAGTCCTTTTAGATCTAGGGGGCGCATGCGTGGCGGCCCCGGAATTGGTCGGTGGTCGGCGTCCGGAATCCCGGTCGCGCGGATGCTGCCTTACGAGCGACCGATCAGCGGTCGCCAGCGGTCTCAGAGACCGAGTAGGCGCTTGACGCGAGGGACGTCAACGGACGCGACGGCCTCCGTGCCGTCCAGACGACGAGTCCGGCGGGTGGACTTGTGCTCGAGCAGGTGGCGACGGTTCGCCTGCTGACGCAGCAGCTTGCCACGGCCCGAAACCTTGAATCGCTTCGAGGCGCCGCTGTGGCTCTTCATCTTCGGCATGGATTCCTCTATCTGTCTCGTACCGGTGGTCCTCGCCGGACCACCGGTTTCTCATCGGTGTTACTGCGGGTCAGCCGGCGCGACCTGTTCGGCGGCCGGTGCGTCCGCGGTCGGTGCGGGAGCAGCAGGCGCTTCGGTGGCGGTGGGACGCGGTGCCCGCGAATCCTCCTGCGCCTTCACCCGCGTCTTCGCACCCTTATGTGGCGCGAGGACCATGGTCATATTGCGACCGTCCTGCTTTGCGGAGGTCTCGACGAAACCCAATTCGGCGACGTCGGAGGCCAGACGCTGCAGCAGCCGGAAGCCCAATTCAGGGCGCGACTGCTCACGACCACGGAACATGATCGTCACCTTGACCTTCGAACCGGCCTCGAGGAAGCGGACAACGTTGCGCTTCTTGGTCTCGTAGTCGTGGTCGTCGATCTTGGGACGGAGCTTCTGCTCCTTGATAACGGTCTGCACCTGGTTCTTACGAGACTCGCGCGCCTTCTGCGCCGTCTCGTATTTGAACTTGCCGTAGTCCATGATCTTGCAGACCGGTGGACGGGCATCCGGCGCGACCTCGACCAAGTCGAGATCCGCCTCGAGGGCGACGCGTAGTGCATCTTCAACACGCACGATCCCAACCTGTTCACCACCCGGTCCGATGAGTCGGACCTCGGGAACGCGGATGCGATCGTTGATGCGGGTCTCAGTGCTGATGGGGCCTCCTAGGTCAAGCGGTGTCGTCAGACGACCGCACGCAATAACGGCAACCCCTTTCCAACACAAAGGCCCCGGTGCGGTATTCCGCCACGGGGCCCGAGTCGACCGGCCTTCGACCACGAGCAGGCTCGTGTCGATCTTGTCCGTGATGATCCCCGCGAGGATCCTCTGCACAAGAAACCCACCCTGGAAAGGCGGGGACCGGACCGTTTGACCAATACGATCGCTCGTTGGCAACGGTGGGAGTCGGGCTCCACTTATCAGCCCCGAGCAAGCCCGGGGCGGTCGTCAGCGGAAAGTCTAACATTGCCGCTCGCTATCGCCGAATCGCCCCGCCCCGGCGACCGCGCCCGCGCACCACGATGTCATCCTCGTGCGTATGAGTGACGAGGCAGTATCCGACGCGACCGACCTCCGCGAGTTGGCCGATATCCCCGCGGTCGAGATCATCAGCCGCGCCGCGATGATGCTGATGAGCGCGGCGGCGGAGAAGCTCGGACTCGCCGACGAGGATCCGGACAACAGTCCACGCCGCGACCTGGACGAGGCACGTCGCCTGATCACCGCGCTCGCGGGGCTGGTCACCTCATCCATCGAATACTTCGGCCCGCATGCGGGTCCGTATCGCGACGGTCTGAAGTCGTTGCAGCTCGCCTTCCGCGAGTCCTCGGCGCATCCGGACGAGCCGGGCAAGGGTCCGGGCGAGAAGTACACCGGCCCGGTCTACGCCTAGGGCTCCGTCCTGTAATTCGTTATGGCCCGGACCGGTACCGGCTGTTGGGTGCGGGGGTGCGGGGGTGCAGTTGTCCGGGAGCACGAGGTCGAAGGCGATCGCCCGCGCCGCGGGGATCGCCACAATCGAACGCGTGGCAGGCGGGACCCGCGTGCTATCCCCGTTCGGTCAGGGACGCGATCAGCGGGAACTTGGTGCTGAGGGTGATCGCCGTAGCCGGAGTGGGGTCCGGCTTCTCGATGGTCAACTCGAACCGCCGCGTGATGGTCGACAGCGCGAGTTGCATTTCCATCATCGCGAACGCGTTGCCGATGCAGAGGTGTCCACCTGCGCCGAAGGGCAGGTAGATGTTCCGGTCACGAGCGGCGACCGCGTCGGCCGCGAAGCGGTCCGGGTCGAAAATGTCCGGCCGATCCCAAACCTCGGGGTTGCGGTGTGCGTGGTAGTAACTGAACATCACCGGGGTGCCTGCCGGGATGAGGTGGCCCCCGATCTCATCGTCCTCGCGGGCGCGGCGTTGTCCCATCCAGACCGGCGGCATCAGCCGCAACACCTCCTCTATCACCTGCTTGTTGTACGCCAACGCGGGCAGGTCGGTCATGGTGGCGTGACCGGCGGACAACGAGGTGTCGACGTTGTCGCGCAGTCGCTCACGCACCTCTGGATGCAGTTGCAGGAGCAGAATGGCCGATGTCAGAGCCGAGGCGCTGGTTTCGTGACCGGCGAAGAGCATGGTGACGACCTCGTCACGCAACTCTTTGTCGGTGAAGTTCTCGCCGGTCTCGGCGTCGGTGGCGTTCATGAGCATGGCCAGCAATCCACCGTTGTCGTTGTCGCGTAGCTGGTCGATCACCGAATAGACGATGGCATCCATCTCGCCGATCGCCCGCCAGAAGCGGCGGTGGCTCGGAGTCGGAAACTGCAAGGGGATCAACGGCATCCGGATGAACTTTCCCAGTTCGTCGTTCACCCGCTGTGTCGCGCTGGAGAAACCGGTCACCTCCGGTCCGTGCGGATCCATCCCGAACAGAGCTCGCACCACAACCCGCAATGCGAGGTGGCTCATCTGCTCGCCGACATCGATCGTTCGGCCGGCGCGAGCGTGCTCTGCCCATTCGTCGCACATGGCGTCGATCTCGGCCACCATGATCTCGCTGAGCGCATTGATCTTCTTGTGATGAAATGCGGGTTGCAAGAGGCGCCGGTTACGTCGCCACTTGTCGTGGTCGGCGATTGTCGCCAGCCCGCGGCCTGCGAACGGCTCCAGGATGTCGTACATCTCGGTCTCGCGGGTGAAGTTCACCATACGTTCCTGCAGTATGTACTTGATGTGGTGCGGATGCGTAACGCCGATCATGCCCCCGTTGATCAGCTGGAATCGAAACACGTCACCGTGCTCGGACCTGGCGTCGGAAAGGAACGTAATCGGGTCGGTGAGAAAGCGTTTCGTGTTGCGAAGGCGTCCGGTGACGATCGGGGGCAAGTCACGGACACTGGTTGAGATAGACATCACGGCGCAAGTAAAACCGACAGCGGGAACTTTGCCACGGTTGGCGACAAGGCGTACTCACACCCCTCGACACGACGGGCGCTTCGGCGGCGGCGAATCGGTTCGTCAGCCCCGAACACAGCGACCAGATCACCGCACCCAAGGCCACAGGCCCATCCGGTGGTCGCCCCCACACGCGTTCGACCACGAAACCTACCAGCGACGCGACGTTGTCCAGCGATGCTTCAACAGACTCAGACAATTCCGCGACCTGGCCCCCGCTACGCCATACGCGCCGCCTACTACCCGGCCGAACTCACCATCGCCGCCATCATCCGATGGCTCCGATGACATACAGAACAGAGCCTAGTAAGCCGACTAAACTTTGCCCGACAGGAAATATTGCCCGGCGGGCAAGTTTTGCCGTACCCTGGTGTCATGCCAGATGAGCAAGTCCTCAGCCTTCGGGAGCGCAAGAAGCTCGACACCCGCAAGGCGCTCAGCGATGCGACGCTCGAGCTGGCATTCGAACGCGGACTGGCCAATATCACCAGAGAGGACATCGCGGCCCGCGCGGGCGTGTCGGTCCGGACCTTCAACAACTATTTCACCGGCAAGTACGAGGCGCTGGCCTACCGGCAGACCGAGCGGATCCAGCGCAGTCTGATCGCGCTGCGGAACCGGCCCGCGGACGAGCCACTGTGGACCGCGATCACCGCGGCGGTCCTCGAACCACTTGAAGTCGACGGCGCCGGGGACCACCCGCCGACGCCGCGGCAACAGCTGGCCATTCGCGAATTTCTCGAAGCGCCCGAGATCCGGACCGCGGTATCCAAGGCCATCTCCGACCACTGGGTCGAGGTGATCGCGACACGCACCGGAACCGATCCGGTCCGCGATCTCTATCCCCATCTCGTGGTCGGCGCGATCGGCGCGATTTATCGAGCCGCCACCGAGATCCACATCCGCGCGGATCCGCCGGCACTGCTCACCACATTGCTACGACAAGCCATCGATGAGGTCGCCGCGGGGCTCCCCGCGCCCGCGGTCGACGACTGATTCACCGCACACTGCCCTGATCACCCGCGACAAGAGGTGTATTTGTCATGCCCGAAAACTCTTTCGATGTAGTCATTTCCGGTGCAGGACCGAACGGGCTCATGCTCGCCTGCGAACTCGCATTGGCCGGCGTACGTCCGATCATGCTGGAGAAGCTGCGCGAGCCCAGTGCCGAGCCGAAAGCGAACGGCCTTGTCGGTCAAGTGATCCGGCTACTGGATATGCGCGGCCTGTACCACGAATTCGGCGGTGCGCCCGGCGCTCCCCAGCCTCTGCCCGGCTTTATATTCAGTGGGCTGCCGGTATCTTTCAAGGGGCTGGCGGCCAATCCGATGTATGCGCTGTCGCTTCCTCAGCCGAAACTGGTTCGGCTGCTGGAGAAACGAGCAGGCGAACTCGGTATCGAAATCCGTTGGGGTCATGAACTGACCGAGCTGGTTCAGCAGGACGGAGCGGTGACCGTCACTGTGACGGGTCCCGATGGGGTCTACGACCTGACCACCAGATATTTGGTCGGTGCCGATGGCGGTAAGAGCGTCGTCCGCAAACGCACCGGAATCGACTTCCCCGGAACCACGTCTACATCGGAGCTGGTCCGGATGGCACATGTGAGCCTGCCGACAGAATTGCGCACCGAAGACGGCGGCATCTCGATTCCCGGCCGCGGCCGACTTTCCTTCGGGCACAACCGAGTCGAACGGGGCATGTTCATCTTCGCCGAGCTCGACCCCGGTCGACCACTGGTCGCCACCATGGAATTCGACGGCGATCCGGTGCCCGCCGACACCCCGATGACGCTCGACGAACTGCGCGCGAGTCTGCGGCGGGTACTCGGTGTCGACCTGCCGATTGCGCCGCCGCCCGGACCGGGACCACACGCCTTGCGCCGGATCGAGGGCCAGAACACCCGGCTGGCCGAACGCTATCGGGACGGAAATGTTTTCCTGCTCGGCGATGCCGCACATGTGCATTCGGCAATGGGCGGGCCCGGACTAAACCTGGGTTTGCAGGATGCGGCCAATCTCGGCTGGAAGCTCGCCGCACAGATAAACGGTTGGGCGCCAGCGGAACTGCTGGATACCTATCACTCCGAGCGGTACCCGGTCGGCGAGCGAGTGATGATGCAGTCACTGAGCCAACACGCCCTGATGGCGCCCGGCGATGATGTCACCGCGCTGCGCCAGCTGTTCGGTGAGCTGCTCGCAGTACCGGAGAACGCGGAACATATCGCGCACCTCATGGCGGGATCGGATATCCGGTACGACACCGGCGATCCGCACCCGCTGTCCGGGCGCATGGTTCCGGATCTGACGCTCGAAACCGCCGAAGGCCGCGTCCGTATCGCCGATCTGCTGCACTCGGCGCGCCCCCTGCTGGTCCAGTTGACCGACAACGCCGATTTCGCCGATATCGCGAGCGGCTGGGCCGACCGGGTCGATACGGTCATCGCAACAAGTCCGGACGCTCCCGCCGACGCGCTACTCATCCGGCCGGACGGATATGTGGCCTGGGCAAGCGAGACCGGTGACGATGCGGACCGCCTGCGGGATGCGTTGTCGCGGTGGTTCGGCGCGGCCCGGAACTTCTGACAGCGGTGCCGAGGCATGAGCAGTGCTATCACAGAACAATTTCGCCGGGCCGATCTCAGTTCAACTTATGATCAATGAAATGCTTTGTGCGCGTCGATATCTCGGTGACCGGGCAAACTGCTGGGGAACTAACTTTCGCGGGCTCGGCATGCGATGCTCGCGGAATGGCACGGATACTTCTGGTTCCCGGATTCTGGCTCGGCGCGTGGGCGTGGGACGACGTCGCGGCCGATCTGCGCGCCCGGGGTGACGATGCGTTGGCACTGACCCTGCCCGGACTCGATCCAGCCGATGACGACCGGCTGGATGCGACGCTGGAAATGCAGGCCCAGGCAATCCTCGACGAGATCGCCTCGGATGAAACGGTGGTGGTCGTCGCGCACTCCGCCGGCGCGGCGCCCACCTATCTCGCCACCGATATCGCTCCGCTGCCGGATTGGGACCAGTTGGAGGCCGACGGCAATAGCCTCGCCGGACTGGACGAGGTATCCCTCGCCCGATTCCGCGAGCGTGCCGTCTCCGAACCCACCGGAATCGCCGCCGCTCCCCTGCGGTTGAGCGATTCCCCGGCGCGCCTTGCCATCCCGACGACAGTGATCTGCAACAGCATTACCGCAGACATGGTCGAACAACTCCGCGACGCGGGTCAGGAACCGCTGTTCGCCGAGTTGGCCGAGATCGACGCCGAATATATCGATCTGCCCACCGGCCATTGGCCGATGTGGTCGAGATATAAGGAATTAGCCGAGCTGATCCACACCATCGCGAACCGCTGAGGCACCCGACAGCCGAAAGTGACTGGCGCGGTCTTTCACCCGACTCGGTCAGGCGCGCCACATTTGCCTCGCAGTGGCCCGGCCGCAACGGTTACCGCGCAGAAGCGCCGGGCGCTGGAGACTTTGTCGTCGGTCGGTAACGAACGTTGACGGCCGAAGTGGGATCACCTTCGCCGACCCGATACAGGCGGATCGGCACACCGCCCGGATGATGTGCCGAGCCAAAAGGCGCGGGAGATCAACGCAGCGCGGCGGCCTTTCGTGCGGCGCGCTTTGCGGCGGCGGGGTTGGGTGCCGGAATCTTTGTCGCTGTCGCCTTTGCTGTCGACGAGTTGTTCGCCGCTGCCTTGGTTGCGGCCTTCTTGGCGGGAGCTTTCTTCGCCGCCTTCTTGGCGGGCGCCTTCGGGTCGGTCGCGGCGGGCAGTGCCAGGACTTCCTGCAAGAACTGGCCGGTGTAGCTGGGCGCAACTTCGGCAACATCCTCCGGAGTGCCCTCGGCGACCACCGTGCCGCCGCCGGAGCCCCCCTCGGGACCCATATCGATCACCCAGTCGGAGGTCTTGATGACATCCAGGTTGTGCTCGATGACGATGACCGTATTGCCCTTGTCCACCAGGCCGTTGATGACCAGCAGCAGCTTACGGATGTCCTCGAAGTGCAGGCCGGTGGTCGGCTCGTCCAGGATATAGACGGTTCGTCCGGTGGAGCGCTTCTGCAGTTCGGCCGCCAGTTTGACGCGCTGTGCCTCACCGCCGGACAGGGTCGGCGCACTCTGGCCGAGTCGCACATAGCCCAGGCCGACATCGACCAGGGTCTTGAGGTAGCGGTGAATCGAGGTGACCGGCTCGAAGAACACCGCGGCCTCCTCGATCGGCATATCGAGCACCTCGGCAATGGTCTTGCCTTTGTAGTGCACCTCGAGGGTCTCCCGGTTGTACCGGGCACCGTGGCAGACCTCGCACGGGACATACACATCCGGCAGGAAGTTCATCTCGATCTTCAATGTGCCGTCACCCGAGCATGCCTCGCAGCGGCCGCCCTTGACATTGAAGGAGAATCGGCCCGGCTGATAGCCGCGCACCTTCGCCTCGGTCGTTGCTGCGAACAGCGTCCGGATCTTGTCGAATACGCCGGTATAGGTGGCCGGATTCGAGCGTGGTGTCCGGCCGATCGGCGACTGATCCACCTGCACGAGCTTGTCCAGATGATCGAGGCCGTTGATCCGGGTGTGCCGGCCCGGCACCTGCCGCGCACCGTTCAGCTTGTTCGCCAGCACGGTCGCCAGAATGTCGTTGACCAGCGTCGACTTACCGGAACCGGAGACACCGGTGACCGCGGTGAGCACGCCGAGCGGGAAGGCAACGTCGATATTGCGCAGGTTGTGTTCGTTCGCACCGACCACGGTCAGCTGGCGCTTCCTGCTGACCGGTCGCCGCACCATCGGCACCTCGATGCGCTCGCGGCCCGAAAGGTAGGCGCCGGTCAGCGATTTCGGGTCGGTGAGCAGTTCGTGATACGGACCGCTGTGCACGACTTCACCGCCATGCTCACCGGCCAGCGGACCGATATCGACTACCCAGTCCGAGGCCCGAATGGTGTCCTCGTCGTGTTCGACCACAATCAGCGTATTACCCAGGTTCCGCAGTCGCGTGAGGGTTTCGATGAGCCGTCGGTTGTCGCGCTGGTGCAGACCGATCGACGGTTCGTCGAGCACGTACAGCACCCCGACCAGTCCGGATCCGATCTGGGTCGCAAGCCGGATGCGCTGTGCCTCACCACCGGACAGCGTCGCCGCGGCCCGCGACAGGCTCAGATACTCCAGTCCGACATCCAACAGGAAGCCGAGCCGCGCCTGCACTTCCTTGAGCACCTGCCCGGCGATGGCGGTCTCCCGCTCCCCCAGGGTCAAGGCATTCAGGAATGCCGAGCAATCACCGATCGACAATTCGCTCACATCGGCGATGGACTTCTGCTCACCGCCCGAAGCAATGGTGACGGCCAGAATTTCCGGACGCAGCCGAGCCCCGTTGCATACCGGGCACGGCACATCGCGCATATACCCGTCGTAATGCTCCTTCATCTGCTCGGATTCGGTGCTCTCCATGCGCCGCTGTAGGAACGGCATGACGCCCTCGAAATCGGCGTAGTACGAACGCTTCCGGCCGTACCGGTTGGTGTAGGAGACGTGCACCTGATCCGAACTGCCCTCCAGCACCGCCTTGCGTGCCTTCGGCGGCAGGTCCTGCCACGGCGTATCCATGGAGAATCCGATGGCTTCGGCCAGACCCGATAGCAGCCGGGTGAAGTATTCGGCGGTCTGTCCGCGCGACCACGGTGCGATCGCGCCCTCGGCCAGGCTCAATTCGGGATCGGGCACCACCAGATCCGGATCGACCTCCTTGCGGATGCCGAGACCGGTGCAGTCCGGGCACGCGCCGTAGGGCGAGTTGAACGAGAACGAGCGCGGTTCGAGATCCTCGATATCGAGCGGGTGACCGTTGGGGCAGGCCAGGCGTTCGGAGAAGCGGCGCTCCCGATCGTGGGCGTGCTCGTCGCGGTCGACGAAGTCCAGTACCACGATGCCGTCGGCCAACCGCAGTGCGGTCTCGATCGAATCGGTAAGGCGCTGTTTGGAACTCGGCTTCACCTGGAGCCGGTCCACCACGACCTCGACGTCGTGCTTCTCCTGCTTCTTCAGCTTCGGCGGATCGGTGAGCGGATACACCACGCCGTCGACCCGGACGCGCGAGTAGCCCTGGGTGTTCAACTGGTCGAACAGATCGACGAATTCCCCCTTGCGGGTGCGCACCACCGGCGCGAGCACCTGGAATTTGATGCCCTCCTCCATGGCGAGCACCTGGTCCACAATCTGCTGCGGAGTCTGCTTGGCGATCAGCTCACCGCAGACCGGGCAGTGCGGGGTGCCGGCCCGCGCATACAACAGACGCAGGTAGTCGTAGACCTCGGTGATGGTGCCGACCGTCGACCGGGGGTTGCGGTTGGTCGACTTCTGATCGATCGACACCGCGGGCGAAAGTCCCTCGATGAAGTCGACGTCCGGCTTGTCCATCTGTCCGAGGAACTGGCGCGCGTAGGCCGACAACGATTCGACATACCGGCGCTGCCCCTCGGCGAAGATCGTGTCGAAGGCAAGGCTGGATTTGCCCGAACCGGATAGACCGGTGAACACGATGAGACTGTCGCGGGGCAGATCGAGATCGATGCTCTTGAGATTGTGCTCGCGAGCTCCGCGCACAGTGAGGCGTTCCGCCACCAGGTGGTCCCTTCTCGATCGTGTCGGTCCAACAGACGTGATACCCCCAGCGCCATGCTAGGCCGACCCACCGACAAGTTTCGTCGCGCGCCGGGTTCCTCGGTCATCGGTCCAGGTCAGGAGTCGGATCGACGCAGATTTCCAGCCAGTCCGCTGAGTTGCCAGCCCGCACTGTCCACGGTGACGGTGAGCACATCCGACCCCACCCGGACCCCGCTCACCCGCAGTGGCAGGTACCGCTGCGACACCGCGGGCGCGACCGACGCCGACCCGCTGCCCGGCTCCAATCGCAACATACTTCGCATGAAAAGCAGCGGCGCCGCCGACGCCCACGCCTGTGGTGAGCACGAGGTCGGATACGGCACCGGGGCGTCGAATTCCGCGCGATCGAAACCGCTGAACAGCTCGGGCAGTCGATACCCGAAGCGAGTCGACGCGTCGAGCATTCCATCGATCACGCGGTTGGCATGTTCGGTGAAGCCGTAGCGCATCAGTCCGGCGGCGCAGATCGCGTTGTCGTGCGGCCACACCGATCCGTTGTGATAGCTGACCGGGTTATAGGCACCCATGTCGGTGGCCAAGGTGCGGATCCCCCATCCGCTGAACATCTGCGGTGACAGCAGGTGATCCGCGACCGACCGCGCCTTGTCCGCATCGATGATCCCGGTCCACAGACAGTGCCCGATATTCGAGGTCAGCGCGTCGATCGGGCGCTTGTCCCCAGCCAAACCGATGGCGTACCAACCGCGCTCGGGCAACCAGAACGCCTTATTGAACGCTTCCTTCAACGCCGCCGCCTTGGCACGGAACCGATCCGCGGTCGGGTGATCGCCCACATCGGCCGCGAGCGCCGCCCGCGCCACATACGCCGCGTACACATATCCCTGCACCTCGGCCAGCGCGATCGGCGCCTCGGGCAGCGTGCCGTCGGCGAAATTCACCCCGTCCCAGGAGTCCTTCCACCCCTGGTTCGCCAAGCCGTGTTCGGATGCGCGCTGATACTCGACGAATCCGTCGCCGTCCGCATCGCCGAAGTGCTCGATCCACTCCAGCGCCCGATCCGCATGCGGCAGCAGTTCGTCCCTGGTCTCGGCATCCAGACCCCACCGATGCAACTCACCGAGCAGCATCACGAACAACGGTGTGGCATCGGCGGTCCCGTAGTACACGGTGTCACCGCCCAGCAGCAGCGTCGCGGCCCGCCCGAACCGCACCTCGTGCGGGATCCGGCCGGGCTGCTCCTCGGTCACGGCGCGAACCTCGGTGCCCTGTAAGCCCGCCAGACTCTGCAGCGTGCCGATGGCCAGTCGCCGGTCCAGCGGCAACACCATCCACGAGGTGAGCAGCGAGTCCCGCCCGAACAGCGCCATGAACCACGGCGCGCCCGCGGCGACCACCGCCCGCTCCGGATGACGTGGGTCGAAGATCCGCAGCGCGCCGAGATCGACGACGGCGCGCCGCAACACCGCGGCGAGCGTCTGGTCGTCGGTGTGCACCGACGGCGAATTCTCGTACCATTCGCGCATCCGCAGTGCGGGCGCGCTGTACGAGATCGGATTTCCACACAGATGCCGCGGCGTTACCACCGATCCGAGCGTCGGCTGGTACTGAATGCAGACCGACCATTCCCCGCGCCCGGGCAGCTCGACCTGCCACCGCAGTTCGCGGTCCACCGCGGTCGCCTCAGCGGCGGTGACCGTCACAGCCAGCGGCAGATCAGTCCGGCTGATCTCGACCGTGCCCGCCGTCGACCTGCTCTTGGTGACCACCACGCTGTCGCCGATCCGCCCCTCCTTCACCTCGAACAGATCGGCGAAGTCGGCATCGAGCTCCAGTACGACGGCACAGCTGATCGCCGCACCGGAGAGATTGCGCACGGTCACGTCTTCGCGCATGCCATCGCCGACATGTCGCGCGACGGTCACCAGTGCCGTGCTGTCGGCACGTCCGGGCCGCGGCGGCGTCCTGGCCAGCAGCGTCGCGCTGTAGGGCTCGGTGTGCTGGACAGTGAGCGGTTGCGGCGCCAACCCGTCGACGGTCAGCCGCCACCGTGACAGCACCCTGGTATCGCGCACGAACAATCCCTCGGCGCGATTCGGGCTGATGACACCGCCGTCCTCGCTGATGCAGAAGGTCGAGCCCTCGACCAGCGTCACCCCGGCGACCGGTCGTGGCGCCACAGGATCGGCGCCGTCACCCCAGGGGCTCGTCAAGCGACCGGTGTGGGCGCCGTGGCCCGGCTCGTCCGTACATCGGCATGCCGCATCAGCGGTACCCGAGGCGCCCACAGCGCCTCGCGCGGTTCGGAGTCGTCGAGTCCCATCGGTGGACGCACCCGCTCAGTGTAGTAGCGCCACGCCTCCGGTTCGCGGCTCTTGGTGATCATCACCAGTTTTCGGTGCGCCGGCCCGGCCACCTGGATTGCGTTCTCCGCATTCATCCGGCCGACCATGACGAGGCGGTCATCGCCACCCGGCCCGAATCGGTGTGCGGCACGATCAGCCGACGTTCATGGATACGTCCACTCTTCTTCGGGTTCCGGCTCCGTAGCGATAACGGAGATCTCCCGAATGGCGCGGCCGTGCGCGAACCGCCATTGCACGCCGCATGCGCGGCACCGGAACAGGGTATCCCGGTGGTCGACGAAGGTACCGATGGCGTGCGAGCCACAATCGGGACAGCTCTGCGGTTGACCGAAAACATTTCCGAAATCGAGTGTCGCCGAATATGTCATTGTCCGAGATAACTGTGCATGGGGCCCTCCAAGGCCACGCTGCCGATAGACCTCTTTGAATGACTTCGGCCTCAGCATACCTGGAACCCCGATTCGCACAATGCCGTTCGAATGGTCGGTTTTTCTCGGCGTTTCGATAGTGCTCGCCGGTAAATTCGAGTCGATATTTCTCGAAATTTTCGTTTCCGATATACCGGCGCGACCCGCCGAGGGCTACCTTGTCAGGTAGGACCCACACGCCGGGGACGCACGAGATCCTCTGCACCGCACAGGAGGTCGCGTGATCACAGTGTTCCTCGTCGACGACCACGAGATCGTCCGCCGCGGCCTCGTCGACCTGCTGGAGAGCGATCCGGAACTCACCGTGATCGGCCAGGCCGGCGACGTCGCCGACGCCATGGCGGGCATCCACGCGATGCGACCCGATGTCGCCGTACTGGACGTCCGACTACCCGACGGGAACGGCATCGAACTGTGCCGCGACCTACTCGCCGAAATCGACGATCTGCATTGTCTCATCCTGACGTCGTACACCGATGAGCACGCCATGTTGGACGCGATATTGGCGGGCGCGAGCGGGTATGTCATCAAGAACATCAAGGGCCTGGAATTGGCCGCGGCGATCAAACAGATCGGCGCGGGCCGTTCGCTATTGGATAACCGCGCGGCGGACGCACTCAAGGCCCGGCTACATTCCGGTACCGAAAACGACGGACCGCTGGCCAACCTCACCGAACAAGAGCGCCGACTACTCGCATTGCTCGGCGAAGGATTGACCAATCGACAGATCGCGGCCCGAATGTTCCTGGCCGAGAAGACTGTCAAGAATTACGTTTCCCGGCTCCTGGCCAAACTCGGTGTGGAACGACGCACCCAGGCCGCGGTGCTGGCCTCCAAACTGCGTGAGGACTAGCGGATTTCGGCCGGAACAACGATGGTGAGATCGCCATCGTAGCGGCGATACAGCAGTCGGCCGCGGCCGCTGTCGGCATCGGTGAAGAACAGGAACGGCAGTCCCTTGCGGCACAATCGGGACACCGCCGCCTCCTCGCCGAGGGTCGGTGCCGGATACGAATCCATCAGCAGAGGTAGGGAATTCACGGTGAGCGGCCGATCCGCCGGAGCCCGCGGCGCCTGCATCGTGCGCTGCCTGGTCAGCCGGACACCGAGCGGATCCGTCCAGCTCACCAGGGCATCCTCACCAGTTTCGGCATCGCTGAACAGGTATGCGTCGTAATCCATTGCATCCATTACCGCCGTCGCCTCGGCGGGCGTGCCGGTGAGCAACGCGCAGTGCTTGCGCCGCATGATCGGGCGCGGCTCGGTGACCCTGGCCAGGGGCGGACGCGCCGGATCGGGCCACTCACGTGACTGTTTGGTCGCCAGCCGCGCGATCTGCCGGTCCAGCCGCTCCACCGCGAAGGTCACCGCGAAGCCGCGTGGACCGGTGACCTGCACCCGGGTCGGGGTGTCGTGTACGCGAATGTTGGCCTGCACCAACGTAGGTTCGTCCGAATCCACCGGCGCGGTCACCCGCACGCGTGCCGCCCCGTCGAGGTGGTGCCGGCGCAGCACGCGGCCGATCCCCCGCACCGCCCTGGTCACATCCGCGGGCGGCACCGCACCCCGGGTTGTCACGGCCAGTTCGGGATCGGTGGCGGTGGCCCACAGCTCCGAAGAGCGCAACGGCGAATTCATAGGACATCCCTACTTCCTATTCCCGGTGTGCGACCATGCCATCACCGCTACGCCACCGCGAACAGGGCCGAAAGTCCTCGAATCGACCAACTAGACTGGCGTAGGCGCTATTACGCGCCTGCCAGAACAGGATGCCGTCATGACCGAAGAGCTGGGCAACGGCCTCTATTCGGTACGCGATACGCTGTCGCAACTCCGGCTCCGGGAGCTGCTATCGGAGGCCAAGGAACGCGTCGAGCTGATCATCGATTCACGCGACCGGATGGACGGCTTGGTCGAGGCGATGCTGACCGTCACCTCCGGCCTCGACCTCGATGAAACGTTGCGCGCCATAGTGCATACCGCCACCAGCCTGGTCGACGCCCGCTACGGCGCGCTGGCGGTGCGCGGGCACGAACAACAGGTCACCCAGTTCCTCGACGAGGGCATGGACGACACCATCAGGGAGCGCATCGGCCGGCTGCCCGCCGGACACGGCGTACTCGGTGCGGTGTTCACCCAACCCACACCGCTTCGCCTCGACGAGCTTTCGAAACACCCTGCGTTCGTGGGGTTTCCGGAACACCATCCGCCGATGCACACCTTCCTCGGCGTCCCGGTGCGCATCCGCGACGAGATCTTCGGCAGCCTCTATCTGACCGAGAAGGCCAATGGTCAGCCGTTCACCGAAGACGACGATGTGCTCGTGCAGGCACTTGCGGCCGCGGCTGGTATCGCGGTCGACAACGCCCGACTGTACGAATCGGCGCGCACCAGACAGGCCTGGATCAAGGCCACCCGCGATATCGCCACCGAATTCCTCGCGGGCACCGAACCCGATCTGGTACTCGCCCATGTCGTCGCCCATGCGCGCGCCCTGACCGGCTCGCATCAATCGTTTCTGGCCAGCACCGCGGTTCCGCAACTCGAACTCGCCGCGGTCTCCGAACTGGTCATCACGCAATGGTCCGGTCCGGGCAGCGGATTCGACGGACGCACCGTGGACGCCGATGGCACCGCGCTCGGCGAGGCGTTCACCCGCCGCACACCGCTGCGCTTCGACGATGCCGCCCTGATCGATCTCGGCGTACCACTGGACGATGTCGGGCCGGCACTGATTCTGCCGCTGTGCACACCCGACGCCACCCTCGGCACGCTGGTCACCGTGCGTCCTATCGGCTCACCGCCCTACACCGACGAACTCGTCGAGCTGACCAATGCCTTCACCGACCAGGCCGCACTGGCCATGCAGCTGGCCGAAACCCAGCGCAGGATGCGCGAACTCGATATCCTCGCCGACCGCGACCGCATCGCCCGCGACCTGCACGACCAGGTGATCCAGCGGCTGTTCGCCATCGGACTCACCTTGCAGAGCACGGTGCCGCGCGCCGAGGTACCCGAAGTGCGCGAACACCTTTCGACGGTCATCAATGATCTGCAGGAGGTGGCCCAGGAGATCCGCACCTCCATCTTCGATCTGCACGGCGGTGATAGCACCGGTATCGAGTTGCAGCAGCGGATCGAGGATGCGGTGCGCCAGCAGACCACCGATTCGCCACTGCGGGCCACCGTGCAGGTGACCGGACCGCTGTCGGTGTTGGAGGCCGAATTGGCCGATGATGCGGAGGCGGTGGTGCGCGAGGCGGTGAGCAATGCGGTGCGGCATTCTGGCGCGGGGACCGTCTCGGTGGATATCAGCGTGGCCGATGACCTGACCATCGTGGTCACCGATGACGGCTGGGGCATTCCGAATCACGTGATCCGCAGCGGATTGCGGAATCTGGAGCAGCGGGCCGAGAAGTCGGACGGGCAGTTCACCATCGGACCGGTGGTGGCTGGGATACACCGAACAGCGGGCATGCCGGGCACGAAGTTGTCCTGGTCGGTGCCGCTGTCGTAAGTCGGCGCGGACTCAGTCGACGGGACCGAGCACCACCATCGAATTATTGCCGCCCATGCCGAGCGACAGCTTGGCCGTAATTCCGCCCTCGAAGGGCGTCGGACCATCCAATAGTCGCTCGTATGCGGGCGCGACGATCGGTGCGGCGGGCACGATGCCACGGTCGTAGGCCAGCGCCGCGGCGGCCACCTCGACACCCGCTGCCGCGCCCTGGCAGTGCCCGGCCAGCGGCTTGACCGAATAGACGTGCGGCCGGTCGTCGAACATCCGCCGGAGCAGATCCCGCTCGGCCGCATCGCACTGCCGGGTGCCGGTGCCGTGCGCGTTGAAATACCGCACGTCCGCGGGTGTGATGGCGGCGTCGGTGAGCGCCTGGCGCGCACACTTGAAGATCTGGGTGTGGCCGGGATCGACCGAAACCACGTGATAGGCGTCATTGGTCATACCGCCGCCGAGCACCGCGGCATAGGGCCGGTCGACCGAGCGGGTGAGGACGAAGGCGACCGACGCCTCGCCCATACTGAAACCGCGGCTGCCCTCCTGAAAGGGGCGGCATGCGGACAGCGGTTCGGTATCGCCGACCGCGGCACCGAGCCGGATGAAGTGCTCGACCATCTCGGGAGTGGCCGACATATCGGTGGCGACACAGAGCACGTCGTCGGCGAAACCGCGGTCCAGCCATAGTTTGGCGGTGATCAGCGCGACATTCGCCGAGCTGCACGCCGCCGAGACATTCATCGATGGGCCGTGGAAACCGAATTCCTGCTGTAGTACCGACATCGGTGTGGATGGCAAGAGTCGCAGGTAGTCGCGGGAGCGCCGGTGCGCATCATCGACCATATAGAAGTCGCGCCAGTTGGCGACGTCGCCGAGCACGATAGCGTGCAACAGACCGACGGTGCGGCCCGGTCGCCAACCGCGCTGGGACGCGTCGGCGATCGCCTCGCGAGCCGACTCCTGTACGGCACGTCCGTAGATACTGGTGCTCACCATGGGATCGCCGCCATCGGGAACCAGCGAAACCCAGGCGTGCTCATCGCGGCCGACGCCGTAGCCTGGTTGTAGGGCAGCCGCGGATTTCCCACTCAGCAGTCCCTGCCAGAGCGTCTCCCGACCCCAGCCGTACCCGCTGACCATACCGATCCCGGCGATCGTCATATGATCTTGATGGTGCTTTTCACCGTTCGGGTTCGCACCCGGCATGGCATCGCTCCTTCACCGGCTCCCGGGGCCGAAGCGGCGTTCGGCACGAGAATGTTCATAGCTCCGGTTTCTCTCATGATCACCAGATAGGGCCCGTTGAAGTGCCCGGACTGTGAGCGAAGCAATTGCGTCGACGATGTGATCTTGTACACGTCGATACCAGAATAATCCCATGTTCCAATGGCCATGATTGGGTCGACGATCGGGGGTTCGAGTGGATGAGGACAAGGCAGTCGACGCCGAGCAGCTGGCTCAGCGCTACCGCTCTCTGGTCGAACACAGCCCGGATGGGATCGTCGTGCACGAGCGCGGCACCGTCGTCTACGCCAACCCCGCCACCGCGCGCATGTTGGGCGCCGAGAGCGCCGATCAGTTGATCGGCCAGCCACTGACCCGGTTCGTCCATCCCCGTTCGGTACCCGGCATGCTGGACCGCATCCGCCGGCTGACCACCGCGGGCGCGGCCTCCGATCCCACCGAAATGGAGCTGATCCGGGTCGACGGCGAGATCGTCCCGGTCGAGACGGTTTCGGTGCTCACGGCATGGCACGACCATCTCGCCTATCAGGTGGTCATCCACGATCTCACCGCCCAGCGCGCCGCCGAGGCCGCGCAGCGTCGGGCCGAACAGCACTTCACCACGGTCGTCTCGCAACTGGAGGAGGGCGTGGTGGTGATCGACCGCAACGGCCGCATCGAATCGGCCAATCCCGCGGCCGTGCGGATCTTCGGCACCGGCGAACGCACCGGCGGACTCATCGGCGCCACCATCGATGAACTGCCGCTGACCCTGCTCGATGCCAATGCCCAGCCGCTGCCGGCGAGTCGGCATCCGGTCGCACGCACCCTCGGGACCGGCGAAACGATCACCGGATACATCTTCGGCGTCGACCGTCACGACGGTCAGCGCCGCTGGCTGTCCGGCAGTTCCCGACTGCTCAATCCGGGCGATCCGGATTCGCCGGCGGTGTCTTCCTTCGCCGATATCACCGAATTCCGGGCCAGTCGAAGGCAATTGGAGTTCCAGGCCACGCACGACTCGCTGACCGGACTGGCCAACCGCTCGCTGATCCTGTCCCAACTCGCCAATGCGCTGGCCGCCAGCGAGGATCTGCCGGTCTCGACGGTGCTGTTCATCGACCTGGACAACTTCAAGGCGATCAACGACACCCTCGGTCACGCGATCGGCGATACCGTACTGCAGATCGTGGCCCAGCGGTTGCAGCGCGCACTGCGCGGCACTGATCTGGTCGGCAGGCTCGGCGGCGACGAATTCCTGGTGCTGCTGTCCGGTCGGGCCCGGCGCGTCGATCTCGACTCGTTGATCCTGCGGCTGCGCTCGACCATGGCCGAGCCGATCATCGCGCGCGGGCACCGGATCGAGGTGAACGCCACGATCGGCGTGACCGAACTCGCAGAGGGCGATCACCGCACGCCCGAGGCGGTGCTGCACGACGCCGATCTGGCGATGTATCGTGCCAAGCCGACCGGACACCGGGAAGGCACCAGCCTGGGCCGCAGACCGAATAACACGCACGCTTCCTGAAGGTTTCGCATGATCATCGAACACGCGCTGCTGCCCGTCGACCCCGCCGACGCAGCGGCCTTCGAGGCGGCGTTCGCCGAGGCCAGGCCGATAATCGAGAGTATGCCGGGCTTCCGATCGCTATCGCTGTCGCGGTGCGTCGAGGCGCCCGATACCTACTTGCTGTTGGTGGGATGGGAACAGTTGAGCGACCATGTGAATGGCTTCCGCGCGTCCGCCGGGTATCAGCGCTGGAAGCAGCTGCTGCACCACTTCTACGAACCGTTCCCCGCCGTCCAACATTTCACGCCAGTCCTGGCTACAGACCCGCTACCTGCGGTTACAGCGAGCCCGCCGAACCGGCAGTAGACTCGAAAACTCTGTTTTCAATGGCGTTCGCGTGCACCGTGACCTGCGTGTGCACCAGCTCATCGCGGTGACAAGGAGTTCAGTTTGCCCGACCGCCTCACTCAGGATCGTGCCGCGCACAACGGCGCGCCGGAGCGGAACCGCGAGATCGATCACGAGCAGACATACCTGTCCGTGCTCTATGAACGACTCGACGATATGCGCGAATATGCCACGAATCGGCTGCGTACCGTCCTGCTGGAAACCGGTGGCACCCCGCAGGCCCGCACCGAGCGCGAATCCTTCAGCCAGCTCTACTCCGAGGATCTGGCCAAATACGATGCCGCCGAACACGGCCTGTGTTTCGGCCGCATCGACCTCGACGGTGACCAGGAAGGCGAATACCGCTATATCGGCCGGCTCGGCATCCTCGACGAGAAGGACGATTACGAGTCGCTGCTGTTGGATTGGCGCGCGCCGCTGGCCCGGCCGTTCTATCTCGCGACGACCGCCGCACCGGATGGAGTGATCCGGCGTCGACATATCCGGTCCCGCAATCGACGGGTCACGGCCATCAATGACGAATACCTGGACCTCGACGCCGCCCGGACCGCCGGTGTGACCGACGGCAGGGGCGGGGTCGGCAGCGAGAGCGCGTTGCTCTCGGCGCTCAACGCCGCCCGCACCGGCCATATGAACGACATCGTCGAGACCATCCAGAGCGAGCAGGACGCGATCATTCGCTCCGAGCACAAGAGCGTGCTGGTGGTGCAGGGCGGTCCGGGCACCGGCAAGACCGCCGTCGCACTGCACCGCGCGGCCTACCTGCTCTACACCTACCGTCAGCAGCTGGCCAAGAGCGGTGTGCTGATCATCGGTCCGAACGCCACCTTCCTCGATTACATCGGCCAGGTGCTGCCCTCGCTCGGTGAGACCGGCGTACTGCTGTCCACCATCGGCGATCTGTATCCGGGCGTGAAGGCCACCCGCGAGGATTCGCTGCGCGCCGGCGAGGTCAAGGGCTCGCTGGCCATGCTGGAGGTGCTCAAGCACGCGGTGCGCGACCGCCAGCAGGTGCCATCCGAGCCGATCCGGCTCACCTTCGACGGCTACCCGGTCACCCTCGACCGCAAGATCGCCACCAAGGCGCGCGGCCGGGCCCGCTCCTCGCGGCGGCCGCACAATCTGGCCCGGCCGATTTTTGCCTCCTCGGTCATCGACGCACTCACCGAGCAACTGGCCCAGACCATGGGCGCGGATCTGTCCGGCGGCCACCGGGGGATGGCAGGAGGCGGAGCCGACGGGGCGGGTAAAGAAAGTCTGCTCAGCCGAACCGATCTCGCCGAAATCCGGGACGAAATGCGCGCCGATCCGGAGATCCAGGCGGCCATCGGTAAGCTCTGGCCGATGCTGTCGCCGCAGGAAGTGCTCGCGGATCTGCTGGCCGATCCGAAGCGACTCGACCGGGCCGCGAGCAGTCTTGATCCGGCCGACCGAGCCGAACTCGCGCGCTCGGACAATGGCGAATTCAGCGCGCCGGACGCACCGCTGCTCGACGAACTCGCCGAACTGCTCGGCATCGACGACACCGAGGAGCGCGAACGCGCCCGCCGCCGCTGGCGGGCACAATTGGCCGAGGCCCAGGACGCACTCGACATCCTGACCGGTTCGGCACCGCAGGATCTCGAGGACGACCTCGATCCGGAGATCCTGATGGCCTACGACCTGATCGACGCAAGCGAGCTGGCCAAACGTCAGGATGTGCGTAACCGGCAGACCACCGCGGAACGCGCTGCGGGTGACCGCAATTGGACCTACGGCCATGTGATCGTCGATGAGGCGCAGGAACTTTCGGAGATGGCCTGGCGAATGGTGATGCGCCGCATTCCGAATCGATGGGTCACGGTGGTCGGCGATGTCGCGCAGACCGGCGATCCGGCGGGCGCCTCGTCCTGGCAGCGGATGCTGGAACCCTATGTGGCACAACGATGGAAGCTCACCGAGTTGACCGTGAACTACCGCACCCCGGCGGAGATCATGGCGGTCGCGGCCGATGTGCTGGCCGAGATCGATCCGGATGCGGCAGTGCCGCGGTCGGTGCGGGAGACGGGTGCACGGCCGCACGCCCACGCTGTCGAAGCGAGCGAATTGCGCAGTGCGGTAGCACAATTGGTAGCCGCGGAAACCGGCCCCGGCACCACTGCCGTCATCGCACCACATGCGATGGTCGCGGACTTCGCCGAGTTGGTCGGCGAATCCGTTCGGGTGCTGACGGTGCACGAGGTCAAGGGCCTGGAATTCGACGCGGTGTATCTGGTGGAACCTCAGGGCATCCTCGACGAATCGCCGCGCGGGTTGAACGACCTGTACGTAGCACTCACCCGAGCAACCCAGCGACTCGGAGTGGTGCACACCGGCGAGCTCCCGTCAGTGCTCAGTACATTGGGCTGACGAGAAGGACGACAGCCGCGCATTCCCGGGGAAATGTCCGGCTGTCGTTTCGGCTGTACTGCTTACCTGACAGTGTGCACGATCAGCACGTCCGAACGGGACTTGCGCGCCACATCCGAGGGCACCGAACCCAGCAACCGGCCGGCCAGGGTGTTCAGGCCGCGGTTACCGACAACCAACAGATCGGCCTCGACCTCCTTGACGAGCGCGAGCAGCGATTCGACGGGCTCACCCACGATCGCACGCTCGACGATCTCCTCGGCGCCCGCAGCCACCGCCCGGTCCCGGGCGGTACGCAGGATCTCGTTGGTGGGTGCGGAGCCGTGCACTTGGTAGGCCTCGTCCTTGAGCACATCATCGGCGGCGGCCACATCGCGATCGTCGGTCGGGTAGTACGCGCAGGTCACGATCAGGGTCGCACCGGCGGCCGCGGCCAGCGCGGCGGCCTTGTCGACCGCGACGTACGACGAGTCCGAGCCATCGGTACCGACGACAATCGTCCGGTAGGCGGTCATTTCTCCTCCAACTATGTGATGTCGGGTGCCTGCGTCGGCGCCACCTGGAGTCGCGGCACCGGCGCGGCGACTGGGTCGACCATAGCGGCAAATCGGCCGGAAATAGCAGCAATCGCAACACATCACACTGCCGGTGTGCTGAGTTTACCGACACAGGTTCATCCGGCGAATGCCGCAAGACCTTTGCGACCTGGGCGGATCTAATTTCCAGGTCCGCGACTTGTGATTCATCACAACCAGCGCGAACGTTCTTGTCTCCCTGGGATATTCATCACATATCCCCGACCGCCACCGCTATACAACGGAAATATATACCCGACCGAGACCGACAAGAACGTACCCATCCGGACCGATGCCAACCGCTCGGTTCCGCGGTTACCGTGCTGACGCTGCGTCGAACCACAAATTCCTATCATGCCTATACGGGCGCACGATATCGGGTGCGCGCCGCGCAAAATCCGATCGTATCTACAAACCGGCGAAAAGCGGTCCGGTGATGGTCAATCCGAGTTCGTCGACATGCGCGAAGAAGGCGAACAACATGAGCGAGGCACCGGCGAGCGAGAGATCCTTGTTGAAATGGATCATCTCGCCCTGCTCAGCCTGCGGATCGCTCTCCCGCCAGAACTGATGCATCAGGAAGGCCGTCGGCACCAGCATGATTACCAGCAGCAGCGCGCCGAGGTCGGCCCAGACGCCGAGCAGTACGCTGAGGCCACCGACCGCGAGCACGACACCCCCGGCCAGCACCGCGACCCGCGCCAGCGGCAAGCCGCGACTCTGCGCATAAGCGGTCATGGCGTCGTGTGAAATGCCCGACCGCGGAACCTAAGAACACCACCACGAAAGAACCCGCCCGATCAACACCACGACATCCGCGGCTCATCCGCCTCTCCGCGTATTCAGGCCATACCAGTAAGTGCCCCACGATTTGGATACAGGTCTTGCGTCGAGCGCCCCTCGCCCGTTGGGCGCACCCGACGATTTACCCAGGTAATCACGAAATCAGCTGACCTTCTGGGAGCGTAGCGAATTCTTGGCATACTCCAGTGGAGTCATTCCGACTTCCGCGGTGAACTCACGCGAGAAATGTGCTTGATCGAAATAACCCAATTCGGTGGCCAGCGCGGCCAGATCTTCGATGCGCCCGCGCGCCAGTAGATCCGCGCCGTCCTGGATCCGGTATCGGCGCAGCACCCATTTCGGTCCGGCACCGACATACCGCCGAAACATCCGCTGCAATGTGCGGATCGGGATATCGAACCGATCGGTGACCTGATCGACCCTGGTCAGCTCTTGGTCCTGTTCCATGGCGGCGACGATGCGCAACAGCAGTCGGTAGTTGGGATCCGCCACCGCCGTTCGGCCGATCAGGAAATCCTCGATTATGGTGCGGCGCTTGATATCCGAGGGTTCGGCCAATACGTCGTCGGCCAGGCCGGCCGCCTCGGGCAGCACGTCGGTGAGCGGCACGGAGGTGTCCCGGAACGCACCGACATCCAGTCCGGTGAACGCGCCGAATCCCCCGGCACGAAAGCGAATGCCGAAGGTCTCCCCTACACCGCTGAGCTCTCGGACGAATTTCGTCGTGCAGACGCCGTTGACGAAACCGCCGGTGCGGGTTTCGCTGCCTTCGAAGGTGACGTTCACAGACGGGAACGGCAGCACCTCGGCGTAGTACGGCGGCCGACCGGTCAGATCCCAACGCACCGACCAATACCACTCGACGAACCGCCCGACCGCCGGGCCGGCCGACAGCCGCGCCAACGACCGATGCCGGGCCTGCTCGTCGGGGTGCAGAATACCCTTCACATTGTCGCGCGCGGGCACCGGAACCGGCCCCTCGGCTGCCCCGATCACGGCTGTCGCTTTCTTACAAGACCAGCTCGCCGCGCTCGACCATGCTTATCGGCATGAGCGAAACTGCGAACACCGACACCGTGAACCCCATCGCCGAGGGCTACCACTCCATCACCTGCTTCCTGGCCGTCCCCGATGGCAATAAGGCAATCGAGTTCTATACCAACGTCTTCGAGGCCGAGGTGATCAGCCGCAGCGATCTCCCCGACGGCCAGCCCGCGCATGCCGAACTGAAGATCGGCGACTCGACCCTGCAACTCGGCATGCCCATGCCGGACAACAACGTGCTCGCCCCCAATGGCGAATGGGTGCACACCTCGATCGTGCACTACTGCCCCGACGTCGACGCGGTCGTCAAGCGCGCCATCGACAACGGCGCCCGCAGTGCGGAGGAGCCGCAGACCTTCGTCACCGGCGACCGCTTCGGCGTGATCATCGATCCCTTCGGCCACCGCTGGGCGGTGCTGACCAAGGTGGAGAATGTCTCGCGCGAAGAGGCCGATCGCCGCGTCAACGAATGGATGGCCACCCAGAGCTGAGCCATGCCGAGCCCGGCGGCGTCGAAAGACGCCGCCGCTCAACTCAACCCCGCGGCGTCCATCCCGCGCAGTTCCTTCTTCAGATCCGCGATCTCGTCCCGCAGCCGACCGGCCAATTCGAATTGCAACTCGCGGGCCGCATTCATCATTTGCGCGGTGAGTTCCTTGACCAGATCGGCCAATTCGGCCCGCGGCATCGACTTGACGTCGCGCCCCTCATACACGCCCGCGCTGACCGCCCGCCCCGGCTCGCCCTGGGCGCGGCGACCGCGGCTGGCATTGCGACCGGAACCACCGACGGCCACCTCACTGTCGTCGGCCTCCTGATATACCTGATCCAGAATGTCGGCGATCTTTTTGCGCAGCGGCTGTGGGTCTATGCCCATCGACTCGTTGTAGGCGACCTGCTTGGCCCGGCGGCGTTCGGTCTCCTCGATCGCGTGCTGCATCGAGTCGGTGATCTTGTCCGCGTACATATGCACTTCACCGGAGACATTGCGCGCCGCGCGGCCGATGGTCTGGATGAGGCTGGTGCTGCTGCGCAGGAAGCCCTCCTTATCCGCGTCCAGGATCGCCACCAACGACACCTCGGGCAGGTCGAGACCTTCACGGAGCAGGTTGATGCCGACCAGCACGTCGAACTCACCGAGTCGCAGCTGTCGCAGCAGCTCGACCCGACGCAACGTGTCGATCTCCGAATGCAGATACCGCACCCGGACGCCGAGTCCGAGCAGATAGTCGGTGAGGTCTTCGGCCATCTTCTTGGTCAGCGTGGTGACGAGCACCCGTTCGTCACGCTCGGTCCGTAGCCGGATCTCGTGCACCAGATCATCGATCTGGCCCTTGGTCGGCTTGACGACGACCTGCGGATCGACCAGACCCGTCGGGCGGATCACCTGCTCGACCACCTCACCGCCGGCCTGGCCGAGTTCGTACGGCCCCGGGGTGGCCGACAGATAAACCGCCTGTCCGATCCGCTCGGCGAACTCCTCCCACGTGAGCGGTCGGTTGTCGATCGCCGACGGCAGCCGGAACCCGAACTCGACCAGATTGCGCTTACGCGACATATCGCCCTCGTACATGCCACCGATCTGCGGAACGGTGACATGCGACTCGTCGATGACGAGCAGGAAGTCCTCCGGGAAGTAGTCCAGCAGCGTGGCGGGCGCGGAACCGGCAGGGCGCCCGTCGATATGGCGCGAGTAGTTCTCGATGCCCGAACAGAAGCCGACCTGGCGGATCATCTCGAGGTCGTACTGGGTGCGCATACGCAACCGCTGCGCCTCCAGCAGTTTGCCCTGGCGCTCCAGTTCGGCCAGCCGCTGCTCGAGTTCGGCTTCGATATCGCCGACCGCGCGCTCCATCCGCTCCTGTCCCGCGACATAGTGCGTGGCCGGGAAGATCCGAACGGTATCGACCTGGCGCACCACGTCGCCGGTGAGCGGATGCAGGTAGTACAGCGCCTCGATCTCGTCGCCGAAGAATTCGATGCGCACCGCGAGTTCCTCGTAGGACGGAATGATCTCGACGGTGTCACCGCGCACTCGGAACGAACCGCGGGTGAAGGACATGTCATTGCGGGTGTACTGCACGTCGACCAGCAGCCGCAGGAAGGAGTCGCGATCGATTTCGGTACCGACATCCAACTGCACCGACCGGTCCAGATACGACTGCGGCGTACCGAGACCGTAGATGCACGACACCGACGCGACCACCACGACATCGCGGCGCGAGAGCAGACTCGAGGTGGCCGAATGCCGCAGCCGCTCGACATCGTCGTTGATCGAGCTGTCCTTCTCGATATAGGTATCGGTCTGCGCGATATAGGCCTCGGGCTGGTAGTAGTCGTAGTACGAGACGAAGTACTCGACGGCGTTGTTGGGCAACATCTCTCGCAGCTCATTGGCCAGCTGCGCGGCCAGCGTCTTATTCGGCGCCATCACCAGCGTCGGCCGCTGCAGCCGCTCGATCAGCCATGCGGTGGTGGCCGACTTGCCGGTACCGGTCGCACCGAGCAGCACCACGTCGCGCTCGCCCGCCTTGATGCGGCGCTCTAGGTCGGCGATGGCCGCGGGCTGATCGCCGGCCGGCCGGTGTTCGCTGACGACCTGGAAGTGCCCATCGGCCCGCTCGATCGCCCCGACCGGCCGGAACTCCGAATGTGCCAGCGGGGTGCCCCGGTCCTCGTACCCTTCCGCCGGGATTTCGGTTGCGAATGCCATGGTCACCAGCCTAGGCGCAGCCACCGACAGATTCCGCGGCCCGGCGGATCCGCAGCTGCCGGGCCGGTCATCGGATCACGATCGACATACACATTCGCGATTTGACGCACCACCTCGCACCCATGCCGATGTGCAATCTGTTACCTGTCCTATAGGACAGGTAAACCGACATTAATGTCTTTTGCCGCAACGAAATTCGTCTCTTTCTCAGCATCACCGAATCGCGCACAGCAGGTGTAATCTGAGTTGGTTGCCGGACTGAGGATGAGGCCATGAGCGAGCGGTCGATAAACACAGCCGCAGGAGCGGTCACGCCGGAGACAAGCGTCAGCGAGGTGGCGGCATGAGCGCTCTGATTCCATTGCTCGCCGCCGCGCCCGCCGTGACCGGTATCGCCGGTTACGTTGCGCGTGACTTCCGGGGGGTCGCGCCCGTGATCCAGCCAACCACCACCGCCGCACCGGGATCGCCGATGACCACCACCCGACTAAGACCGAAGATCGAACATTTCAATATCGCCGAACTGACCATGACCGATCCCAAGGGTTTCGTGCGCCCGATCGACCGCGTGCACGTCGAGCCGTGGGGCCTGTACGTGGCACGCACCGTCGACGGTCCGCGGATCCAATACCTGGAAACCTGGCTGCTACCAGAACTCTGGTTGCGCGTGACGATCGCGCACTACCAGCCCGGACATCACCGCGACCTGGACTATTGCCTGCATATCGGCGAGTACACCCGGATCGAGCCCAAGCGCTGGAAGTCCATGGACCAATACCTCGAGATCGCGGTGCGCCACTCTCGCTCGGCCGAACTGCGTGGGGTGGCCGATCTGCTGTCGGCCCATTCCGCCGGTCTGATCGATACGGCACACGCACATCGCGCCCTGGACCGGGCGGCAAAGGCGATGGCGGGCGTGGCCGCGCACGGGCACGAGGTCGAACCCTGGCTTGCCACCAACGAGATCACACTGACCTGGATGTAGCCCGATCCATCGTGCGAGTCTGTCCAACCGCTGCCGTACCACTCGACGGCGCGGCAACGGCGGTAGATTCTGTTTGCATGACACAGGCACCATCAGTGGACGTGCACAGGCCCAAGGTCGAGTACTTCAATCTCGCGGACCTCACGAACACGGACCCGAAGGGCTTCATCCGGCCGGTCGAGCGGTACCGGACCGAGCCATGGGGCCTGTACATGGCACGCACGTCGGATCATCCGCAGTTCCACTACATCGAGTCGTGGCTGCTTCCCGGGATCGGCATTCGGGTGACGGTCTTCCACTATCACCCCGCACATCAACGCGATCAGGACTACTACCTCGACCTCGGCCAATTCACCCAGGTCGATGCGAAGAAGTGGAAGTCGGTGGACCACTACCTCGATATCGTGGTGCGCTCGGGCCGCGAGACCGAACTGCTCGACGCGGACGAGTTGCTCGACGCGCACACTGCCGGTCTGATTACCCTCGCCGAAGCCAAGGCCGCCATCGAGCACGCTGCCATCGCGATCGATGGCATCGCCGCCAACGGCTACTCGCTGGACCGGTGGCTCGCCACCCTGGACATCACCCTGACCTGGCTGTAGTGCGCACTCAGTTGTCGACGCCGTCGCGCCAGGCCGCGGCCCGCGCGTAGGCGGCGTCGAACCACGGTTCCTTCACCGCCAGATACGCCAGCGTCGCCGCCTCGCCGATCAGCCCGGCCGCCTTGGCCTCGCCCTCGCGCTTGACCTCCAGATATTCCGCGCGCACCGCCGCATCGGCGCGCAACCAGTCTCGGAACAGCAGCGCGAACTCCTGTCCGGGCGAACCCGCCACCCGGATATGCACATTCGCCAGCCGCCCCGGATCGGCGTTCTGGTGAAACCGCTTGGCCCACAATGCCGCATCGCTGCCCGTCGGATCCGCCGCCGTCGGCTTCGGATTATCGCCGGTGATATCCGGGCGCACCGGAAAACCCGCCGCCCCCAACGCATCTCGCAGCCCATCGGCAGCCGCCAGATCCGCGACGGTGATCTGCACATCGATCACGTCCTTGGCTGGCAATCCCGGCACCGCGGTCGAGCCGATGTGGTCGATCCGTGCTGCCGCCGGACCACACGCCACCCACAGCCGAGCGATGAGACGCTGCGCCTGCGCCGCCCACTCCGGATTCGCGGGAACAACACGCAATTCCGTGCGCCGCGCCGGAGTCGCGGTGCGCAGGTTCTCCTCGAATGGCACCAGCCGTTGCACCCACAACTGCCGGACAACCAGATCAATGGCCCCGGGCTCGCCGCTATTGTCCAACAGCACATCCGCCACGGCATGGCGCTGTTCGTCGGTGGCCTGCGCCGAAATACGCGCCCGTGCATCCGCTTCGGAAACGCCCCGGAATTCCACCAATCGCCCTATCCGAGTTTCCGCCGGCACATCGACGATCAATACGAGATTCATCAGCGGCGCGAGACCGTTTTCCACCAGAAGTGGAATATCTTGAATGAGAATCGCATCCGACGGCGCGGCCGAAATCAGTTCCGTGGTTCGTTTGCCGACCAATGGATGGACAATGGAATTCAGCAGCGCGCGCGCATCGTCGTTTCCGAATGCCTTGGCCGCCAGCGCCGGCCGGTCCAGACTGCCGTCGGCGGCGAGAATGTCGGGGCCGAATGCCGCCACCAACGCGGTCAGGCCCTCGGTCCCAGGCTCGACGACCTCCCGGGCGATCACATCGGAATCGACGATCACCGCGCCGAGATCGGCGAGTATCCGCGCCACCGTCGACTTGCCCGCTCCCATGCCTCCGGTGAGGCCGATCCGTAACATTCGACCAGTCTCGCATCCGCGATCTCGTGCCGAACGCAACCCCCTGAGCGCGCAGTCTACTCAATCGGCCGCAACACCCACTCGCGCCGGGCATTCCACTGCCCCAAACAGCATTTGCCCGATCCGTGACTAGGCCGAGACCATCTCGCAACATTTCCTATCGAACCCCGCGCGCGGACCATGACTTTCCGACACGCCGAAGCAATTACTTGTGCAGAATACTGTGCCGAACACTTTCGTTCGACTAATCTTCGCCGTGGCGATTCAGGCCAGCACCGGCAAGCAAAGGAACAGCATTGGGCATCAAAAACAACCAGGCGGGTCGCCACCGCCTGGGCAAGGCGGGGGGCATGCACTGCATCAAGCACCCCGCCGTCGCGGCAGCGCTCGCCGAGCACCGCCGCTCGTGGTTCACCGCGTTGATCAGCCCCGCGCGGCACAGCTTCGCTGCCATACGAAAACGCTCCGCCGCCGCGACCGCGTACTGGGCGCCTGCGACCGCTAGCTGACTTCAGCCGCCCATCTGGCCATAGACCTCCAATGACCCAGCCCTTCCAAGGGCTGGGTCATTTCGTGCTGCCCGTCAGCACTCGCGGCTTCCGGACAGTCCTGCCGATCCGCCTGCACCCGGCCGAGATCGGTCCGCGGCAGCATCGAGCGCGTGCGCGCGGTGGGCGCACAGCATCGTGGGACGCCCCGTACTCTTCGGCACGATCGGAGTCGGTCTGCTACTGGCCGTTGCGGCCCCGACCACCGGCATCGGCTACAGCGTCGATATGGGCCTCACCGCACTCGCGAATTCGCCGTATTGTTCGGCCTATCCATGGATTACAGGTATTCCTGATCCGAAAGCATGGAAGAACACTGGGACGAGACCGGAGACAATACCGTCGCGGTCGCGGATGGACGGCAACGCACCGCCCGGCCGATCACCGCGGCGGCCGCCATCATGGTCGCGGCGAGGCCACCGCCTACCCTCGTACGATGCCGCTCGGCCGACGTCGGGAGCCGGGCTGCTGGGTCGGCATCTGGTTGGGCGGCACCGGATACGGGATACCCGAGGTCGCGGTGCCCAGCGCGATATTCGGGCCGCATTGGGCGATCGCGGCATCCATCTTCGGCTTCGGATCACTGAGCGCCGGCTTCGTGGCATTCGGGGCCGAGCCGAAATCGAAGGCCGAGGTCATATCGCCGGTGACGCTGCGCCGCCACCGCGTCAGATTCGGCACCTCGACGCCGAAGCGAGTTTCCAGCAGCCGCAGCTGCGAGGTGTGATCGAAGGTCTCCGAGGCGACCAGACCCCCGCGGCTGTACGGCGAAATCACCAGGCCGGGAACGCGATACCCCAAGCCGATCGGACCCGCGATACCGTTCGACGACTTCACCCGATCCAGCGGCACGGTGACGAATTCGCCCGGTGTGCCCGCCGGCGCGGTCGGCGGGGTGACGTGGTCGAAGAAACCACCGTTCTCGTCGTAGCTGATGATCAGCGCGGTCTTTTCCCACACCTTCGGATTGGAGGTGAGGATATCGAGCAGTTGCACGATGCCGTACGCGCCGAAGGCCGCGGGCAGCGCGGGATGTTCGCAGTTGATCAGCGACGGAATTACCCAGGAGACGGCGGGCAGCGTGTCGTTGGCGACATCGGCCTGGAAGTCGTTGGGATACACCGGTGCAAGGCCGCGCCGGGCCAATTCGGAATTCGGATCCGAGGATTGGGTGAAGCAGCCGAGCATGCCGTCCAGGATCACCGAGGACAGCGGACCGACATCGCGGTTGTTGTAGACCTTCCAGCTGACACCCGCCTCGGAGAGGTTCTCCGGGTAGGTTCGCCAGCTGTAGACGTGCTGTGGGATCAGCGTGGGCGTCTCCAGCAGCGGCCCACCCGCCACACCGTCCGGGTCGATGGTGGCGCTGATCCAGTACAGCCGGTTCGGGTCCGTTGGGCCCAGAACCGAGCAGTGGTAGTTGTCGCAGATGGTGAACGCATCGGCGAGTTCATGGTGGATCGGGATGTCCTCGGGCAGGTAGTAGCCCATGGCCGCGGCTGCATTGGCCGGGCCGACGCTGGCAATGGACATCGGCATCCACTGGTCGTTGGCGCCGCCGTTCCATGCCTGGTGCATACCGCCCCAGCTGTGGTCCGGATCGTTGATGCATTCGCCGTCCAGGGTCGCACCACGGGTGGTGTCGAGCCGGAACGGATTCACGAAGCCGTCCGAGGTCGGACCGACACCAGGCGTCCATCCGTACTGCTGCCAGGCCTTGGATGCCTCGCCGAAGCCGCGCACGCCGGACATGGTGCCGAAATAGTGGTCGAAGGAACGGTTTTCCTGCATGAGCAGCACGAAGTGCTCGATATCGCCGAGGCCGCCGGTACCGGCCGGATCGGCGGCGTAGGCGCGTTCGATGATCGGATTGGCCCAGGATGCCAGTGCGCCCACCGCTCCAGCCGCGGCGGCCTTCGCCAGGAACTGCCTACGGTTGAGACCGCTGAACGGACTCGCTGCGCACATGCGTACTGTTCCCTTTCATCGTGGCCTGGCTCACCGGACTCGGTCGGGCCGGGTGCCACCTATTCGCCTGCACCCTACCGCGTAGTCGATCAGGCTTCCGAGTGAAGTTGGTCAACCGTCCGACTTGTCACTATCCGACCGTCGGTAGCCGAAAGACGATGCGCGGCGCAGCCCGGCTCGTCGAGTTGTGGCTCGCCGCTACCGCGGCAGGTGTGCACAACGAAGGCATCGGGCGGCACCAAACCGCTTGCCATCGCCAGCACACTACCCGGCTGCCGCAACACAAAGGCCCCGGTCCGATCGGACCGGGGCCCTCGCTAGTTCGCTACGAGTTAGGCGTTGCCAGAGAGCTTCTCGCGCAGGGCCGCGAGCTGGGCGTCGCTGGCGAGCGAACCGCCGGCGGGCTCGGCCTGGGAGGCGGCCTGCGAACCACTCTCGGAGGAGTAGTTGCCCGACGCGCCGCCGCCATTCGCGGCCTCGGCCGCGGCGTCAGCCGCCATCTTCTCCATCTGCGCGGTGTGCATCTTGTGCCGGCGCTCCGCCTCGGCGTAACGGCCTTCCCACTCTTCGCGCTGCTTGTCGAAGCCCTCGAGCCACTCGTTGGTGTCGGGGTCGAAGCCCTCAGGGAAGATGTAGTTGCCCTGGTCGTCGTAGCTGTCGGCCATGCCGTACTTCGACGGGTCGAACTCGGCGTGGTAGTCCTCGTTCGCCTGCTTCAGCGACAGCGAGATCCGGCGACGCTCCAGGTCGATGTCGATGACCTTGACCATCGCGTCGTCGCCGACCGCGACGACCTGGTCCGGGACCTCCACGTGGCGTTCGGCCAGCTCGGAGATGTGCACCAGGCCCTCGATGCCCTCTTCGACGCGCACGAACGCACCGAACGGAACCAGCTTGGTGACCTTGCCCGGCACGATCTGGCCGATCGCGTGGGTGCGGGCGAACTGACGCCACGGGTCTTCCTGAGTCGCCTTGAGCGACAGCGAAACCCGCTCGCGGTCCAGATCGACGTCGAGGACCTCGACGGTGACCTCGTTGCCGACCTCGACAACCTCGGACGGGTGATCGATGTGCTTCCAGGACAACTCCGAGACGTGCACCAGACCGTCGACGCCGCCGAGATCGACGAACGCGCCGAAGTTGACGATCGAGGAGACCACACCCTTGCGGACCTGGCCCTTCTGCAGCTGGTGCAGGAACTCGCTGCGGACCTCGGATTGGGTCTGCTCGAGCCAGGCGCGGCGGGACAGGACCACATTGTTGCGGTTCTTGTCCAGCTCGATGATCTTGGCCTCGATCTCCTTGCCGACGTACGGCTGGAGGTCGCGGACCCGGCGCATCTCGACCAGAGAGGCCGGGAGGAAGCCGCGCAGACCGATGTCGAGGATCAGGCCGCCCTTGACGACCTCGATGACGGTGCCCTTGACGGCCTCGTCCTTCTCCTTGAGCTCCTCGATGGTGCCCCACGCCCGCTCGTACTGCGCCCGCTTCTTCGACAGGATCAGGCGGCCTTCCTTGTCCTCCTTGGTGAGAACAAGAGCCTCGACCTCATCGCCCACGGAAACGACCTCGTTGGGGTCGACATCGTGCTTGATGGAGAGTTCGCGAGAGGGGATGACGCCTTCGGTCTTGTAACCGATGTCGAGCAGGACCTCGTCACGATCGACCTTGACGATGGTTCCTTCGACGATATCGCCGTCGTTGAAGTACTTGATCGTGGCGTCGATGGCGGCGAGGAAGTCCTCGGCGGAGCCGATATCGTTGACGGCTACCTGCGGCGAGGTGACGGTGGTGGGCATATGTCGGTTTGCTCCGGACGGATTGTGGTCGGTTGCGGACATTGGAACTTTCGGTACGCTGCGATCTCACCGCGATGACGCGACGTGACGGACATGATGAACGTACCGCACGCAAACGCTTGTGAAACTCAGCACGGGCATCCTGTTACTTCAGTACAGTTGCCGTCGCAGACTGTTACTGCAACGACACCGGTACGGCAGTACCCAAGACACTCGCGCGTTCAGCGTACGCGACCTTGGTCCAGCCGGGCAAACCGGTCCCGACGCCACGCCGGGATAGTCTGACGGCGTGTCGGAAGATCGCCATGCGCAAGCAAACGCACT
The DNA here is from genome assembly GCF_040674855.1 of Nocardia sp. NPDC049707. NCBI lineage: Bacteria > Bacillati > Actinomycetota > Actinomycetes > Mycobacteriales > Nocardiaceae > Nocardia > Nocardia sp. NPDC049707. Next base: position 59,912 of record NZ_JBFANN010000027.1, read on the forward strand.
GCTCGGGACCACCGCGACCGCGCGCACCAGAATCGGCTCGGCCGCCAGTCAGCGGGCCAGCCAGCGCTGGTGGGACGCCGATGCCGAGGAGTATCACCAGACCCACGCCGAATTTCTCGGCGTCGACTCCCCCGAAGGGGAGTTCATCTGGTGCCCGGAGGGCTTGCACGAGGGCGATATGCATTTCCTCGGCGAGGTCGCGGGTAAGCGGATCCTGGAGATCGGATGCGGATCCGCACCGTGTTCGCGCTGGCTGGCCGGCCAGGGGGCGCAGCCGATCGGGCTCGACCTGTCCATGCGAATGCTCGGGCGCGGACTCGCGGCGATGGCGCGCGGCGGGCCGCAGGTGCCATTGGTGCAGGCGGGGGCGGAGGCATTGCCGTTCACCGATGAGTCCTTTGATCTGGCATGTTCGGCCTTCGGCGCCGTCCCGTTCGTCGCGGACTCCGAACTGGTGATGCGTGAGGTTGCGCGGGTGTTGCGGCCCGGCGGTCGCTGGGTGTTCTCGGTGAACCATCCGATGCGCTGGATATTTCCGGACGATCCTGGACCCGCCGGTCTGACCGCCTCGATCCCCTACTTCGACCGCACGCCGTATGTCGAGGTCGACAGCGAGGGCACGCCGACCTACGTCGAACATCACCGCACCATCGGCGATCGGGTGCGTGAAATCGTTGCCGCCGGGCTGCTGCTCGATGACATCGTCGAACCGGATTGGCCCGAGTGGTTGGAGCGGGAGTGGGGTCAGTGGAGTCCGCTGCGGGGTGAGTTGTTCCCCGGCACCGCCATCTTCGTCACCCACAAACCGGCATAACCTCGTCAGAATCCTGGGCCGAATACCGATGATGCCGAATACCGGTGGGTATTCGGCATCATCGCGGCAGAGCCTGTTTCACTGTCGCGCTACTCCTCGGCCGGTTTCGCCTTCGGGTTGCGCCCCGCCTGTTTCAACGCGAGGCGCAGTGCGTACTCGATCTGGGCATTGATACTGCGCAGATCGTCGGCGGCCCACTGGGCAATGGCCTCGTGTATCGCCGGGTCCAGGCGTAGCAGGATCTTCTTTCGCTCGGCCATGGGCGACTCAGGAGTAGAGGGAGCCGGTATTGACGATCGGTTGGGTGGCGCGGTCACCACAGAGGACGACCAGCAGGTTGGAAACCATGGCGGCCTTGCGTTCCTCGTCGAGTTCGACCACGCCCTGTTCGGCGAGCCGATCCAGCGCCAGGCCGACCATACCCACCGCGCCCTCCACGATGCGGGTGCGCGCGGCGACGACCTGAGCCGCCTGCTGCCGCACGAGCATGGCCTGGGCGATCTCCGGCGCGTAGGCGAGGTGGGTGATCCTGGCCTCGATGACCTCGATGCCCGCCAAATCGGTGCGGTCGCGCAGTTCGATGGTCAGTTCCTCGGCCACCTCGGCGCCGTCGCGCAGACTGGTGGCGTTCTGGTCTTGCGCGTCGTACGGGTGAGTCGTGGCCAGATGCCGCACGGCCGCCTCGGACTGGGTCGCCACGTACTCCTCGTAGTCGTCGACCGAGAATGCGGCCTTGAAGCTGTCGACCACCCGGTAGACCACGACGGCGGCGATCTCCACCGGATTGCCGTCGGCATCGTTGACCTTGAGCTTCTGGGTTTCGAAGTTGCGCACCTTCATCGAGATGCTACGGCGGTCGGTGAGCGGTACCACGGAGTAGAAGCCGGGTTCGCTCAGCGAGCCGATGTAGCGGCCGAAGAACTGAACGACCTTGGCCTCGTTCGGATTCACCACGGTGAGCCCGGTAGCCAACAGCAGGAGCACGACCGCGACGACGGTCGCGATGATCGCGCCGACCAGGGCGGGCACATTGTCGTTGTCCGCGGCAGCGGCATATCCGGCGATGGCGCCGCCACCGAACAGGAGCGTGAGGACAAACCACAACACCAGCACGAGAAAGCCGTTGATGTGGAACGCCGAACGAAGCTTCATGACATCCTCCGAGTATCAAAGTGATATCACCAAGATAGCATCAGACCGCCCCCGGCGATAGCTGCTCGGGGCAGTCGCGGCGATCAGTTCGCGGGTACGACATTGCGGTTGAAGCGGAACATGTTGCGGGGGTCGTACTTCGCCTTCAGCGCGGCCAGCCGGGCATAGGTCTCCGGTGCGTAGCCACCTCGGGTCTGCGCCTCGTCGGCGGCGGCACCCGCGCCGTAGAGGAAGTTCAGACTGTGGCCGACAGTCCACGGCGCGAGTGCCGCGCGGACTACCGCATGCGCTTCGGGCGCGGCGTCATTCGCATCGGGTCCGGGCATGGTGATGACGCGAACGATGTACTCGGCATCTCGGTTGTCCACGGCAATCCCCGCGGGACCACGCCGGCCCAGCGCACCGCCGAGGTGCCGGATATCGACCACCGCCTGGATCGGTGATTCGGGTCCGGTGGCAACGAGCAAGGCCGACAACGTCTCTCCCGTGAGCTCACCGAGCAGTGCGTTGGTGGCGGCGTAGGCATGCGGGTGCTCGGGATCGCTGTGGATGGTGTGCGATTCGGTGTATGGCATGACCCGCAGGTCGTCCGTCAAGCGATCCCCGACCGCGCGCAACGGCGCGACCAGACGCTCCCCGTCCTCGGCGGATCCGTTGTAGGCGATCCGGATCGATGCGACATAGCGTCCGCGCAGCGGTTCCGGAATCTGCGGAATGGGCGGGAAGGTCATGACGGTGACCGTCGAGGTCATCTCGTCGGGCAACGCTGCGGTCCAACCCTTCCAGGCTTCCAGGGCCCGCACGACCAGTGGCGTGTCGAACACCAACTGACCGCCGAAGACGGTGGCGACCGGCACGAGTTCCAGTTCCAGCGCGGTCACCACGCCGAAGTTGCCGCCGGTGCCGAGCACCGCACCGAAGAGTTCGTCGCCGGGGGTCAGCGTGCGGACCCGACTATCGGCCGTGACGATCTCGATGACGCGCACATGTTCGGCGGCGTAGCCGAATTGCCGTGCCAGCAGCCCTAATCCGCCGCCGAGGCTGTAGCCGACGACCGCGACCGACGGCGAGGAGCCGTTCAGCGGCGCCAGCCCGTACGGTGCGGCGGCCTCGACCAGCGCCCGCGCCCGCACTCCGGCACCGACGCGGGCGGTGCGCGTATGCGGGTCGATCCTGATGTCGGTCATCCGACGAGTGCTGATCAGCACGCCGCCGTCGGCCGCGACCGAGAGTCCGTGCCCGGTGGCCTGAACCGCAACCGGAAGCCCTCGGCGCGCCGCGTATTCCACCGCGCTACGCACATCCTCGGCGTGCGCCGCGCCGACGACCAACGCGGGGCGGTGGTGGTACGCGGCCTGGAAGCCGGCGATCTCTGCGTCATATCCGGTGTCGCCAGGTTGGAAGACCGGGCCGGTGAAAGTGTCGATGATCTCTGCGGTGTTTCCCATGCCGTAGACGATGCCGCGTGCCGAATCAGAAGTACAACAGATAGCTCTACTTGTTCCTATAATCAATAGTTATGGAATTGCGTCAGCTCCGCTACTTCGTGACCGTGGTCGAGGAGGCCAACTTCACCCGCGCCGCCGCCCGATTGCACCTGACCCAACCCGGACTCAGCGCGCAGATCCGCCAGCTCGAACGGGAACTGGGACAACAGCTGCTGGATCGCGGCGGCCGCTCGGTGACCTTGACCGAGGTGGGCGCGGCGGTGCTACCGCATGCCCGGGCCGCGCTTGCGGCGACCGAGCGGATCGCCACGACAGTGGACGAATTCACCGGACTGCTGCGCGGACACGTCCGTGTCGGATGCATATCCGGCGCCGGTGACGAGGAATTCGATATCTCCTCGGTGCTCGCGGACTTTCACGACGACCACCCACAGGTCGGCATCACCCTGACCGAGGACACCTCCGAACGGATGCTCGCGGCGGTGCAAAGCGGTGAACTGGATATCGCCCTGGTCGGGTTGACCGGCGCGGAGATCGGTGCCGATATCGGCATCGATGTTGTGCTCGATACGCCGGTGGTTGCGGCGGTAGCGCCGGGCGGTAAACGGCGTGGTGCGATCACGCTCGAGCAGTTGCGCGAGCACCAGCTGATCTGCCTACCGCGCGGCACCGGCATCCGGGGTGTCTTCGATCGCGCCTGTGCCGCAGCGGGATTCGAGCCCGATATCGCCTTCGAGGCCGCCGCTCCCCCACTGTTGCTCCGGCTCGCAGCCCGCGGCCTCGGTATCGCGGTGGTGCCCGCACTGACAGCCGAGGAGGCCGCGGCGTTCGGCGTACGGGTGTTGCCGATCACCGAACCGGAGCTGCGCGGACAGCTCGCGCTGGCGTGGCGACGCGATCGACCGGGCCGTCCGGCCGCGAAAGTTCTACTCGGACAACTCCGTATCGGCTTGGGCGGCCGCTGAATTCAGAGCAGCCGCGACAGGAACGCCTTGGTGCGTTCGTGTTTCGGGTCGGCGAGCACCTCGCGCGGATTACCCGCCTCCACGACCACACCGCCGTCCATGAATACCAGTTGGTCGGCAACCTCACGGGCGAAACCCATTTCGTGGGTGACGACCACCATTGTCATCCCGTCGGCGGCGAGTTCGCGCATGACCCCCAGCACCTCGCCGACCAATTCCGGATCCAGTGCCGAGGTCGGCTCGTCGAAGAGCATCAGCTTGGGATCCATGGCCAGCGCACGGGCGATCGCGACGCGCTGCTGCTGGCCACCGGAGAGCTGGGCGGGATAGGCATTCGCCTTGTCCCCCATGCCGACTCGGTCCAGCAACTGGTGCGCACGCGCCACCGCGTCCGCCTTGTTGATGCCCTTCACCTGGATGGGCGCCTCGACAATGTTCTCCAGCGCCGTCCGATGTGGGAACAGGTTGAAATGCTGGAACACCATGCCGATATCGCGGCGCTGCTTGGCAGCATCGCGCGGGTGCATTTCGTAGAGTTTGCCGCCTTTTTCGCGATAGCCGATGAGGTCGCCGTCGACGTAGAGCCGACCCGCGTTCACCTGCTCGAGGTGGTTGATGCAGCGCAGGAAGGTCGACTTACCCGAACCCGACGGCCCGATCAGGCACAGCACATCCCCGCGCCCGACCTCGAGCGAAATACCCTTGAGTACCTGCAGCGCACCGAAGTTCTTGCAGACCCGATCCGCGATGATCATCGGACCCGCATCGTTCTTATCCGGACTCGCGCTCATTTCGCCTTCACAATCGTCTGTGCGTCGGCCAGTTCCTGCAGCTGCTTGGCGGTCAGCTGCCGAGAGGCGCCTCGTGAGTAGTGGCGCTCCAGGTAGTACTGCCCGATCATCAACACACTGGTGACCGCGAGATACCAAGTGGCGGTGACCAAGAGCAGCGGGATCGGCTGGAAGTTCACGCCGTAGATATCGCGGGCCCGCCCGTAGAGATCGGTGCTCAACGGGATGGCGGTGACCAGCGAGGTGGTCTTCAGCATGCCGATCAGCTCATTGCCGGTCGGCGGGATGATCACCCGCATCGCCTGCGGCAGCACGGTCCTGCGCATGGTCTGTGACCACGACATGCCGAGCGCCACCGAGGCCTCGCGCTGTCCCTCACCTACGGAATTGATTCCGGCACGGACGATTTCGGCCATATACGCCGCCTCGTTGAGACCGAGGCCGATTACCGCGAAGGTGAATGCGGCCTGCAGGCCCTGCACATCGATCCGCACGAATTCGGGCCCGAACGGTACCCCGAACTGGAGCGACTTGTACAGCGACGGGAACAGACCCCAGAACACCAACTGCACGAAAACCGGTGTGCCACGGAAGATCCACAGATACACCCAAGCCACCGAGCGCAACACCGGATTCGGCGACAGGCGCATCACCGCGAGCAACGTGCCGAGCACGATGGCAATCGCCATCGCCAACACGGTCAGTTCGAGGGTGACCACCGCGCCGGAAGCGATCCGGCTGTCGAACAGGTACTTTCGATAGGTCCCCCACGCGTACGCGGGGTTGGTGGCCGCACCGTAGATGAACAACCCGAGCAGGGCGAGGATGATCGCCGCGGCGATCCAGCGGCCCGGCCTGCGTAGTGGAACGGCCTTGATCGGCTCCGGTTCTGCCGTGTCGATCGGCCGGCCGGGCCCGGTGTTGTCACCGGACGCCGGCGTGATTTCGGATGACGACATCGGTCAGCTCGCAGCGCCGTTGATGACCGACTTGGTGATCGCGCCTTCCTGCACACCCCAGTTCTTGGTGATCTCCAGGTACTTACCGTTGTCGATCAGGTGCTGGACGGCGGCCTGCAGCGCCTTGCCGAGCGCCGACCCCTTGGGGATGGCCCAACCGTAGGGCGCCGAATCGAAGACCTTGCCCGCCGCCTCGATCTTGCCGTCGCTCTTCTTGATCGCGTACGCGGTCACCGGCGAATCCGCCGACATCGCGTCGACTTGGCCGAGAATCAGGGCGTTGGTCGCCGCGCTCTGCTCGTCGAACGGCTTCTTATCGATGGCGGGCTTGCCCTCCGCCTCGCACTTCTTGCTGCGCGCCGGAATCTCGTCGGTGTCCTCAACCGTGGTGGCCTGCACCGCCACCCGCTTACCGCAGGCGTTATCCGGGTCGATCGGCTTACCCGTCTGCTGTGCCCACTGGATACCGGCGCTGAAGTAGGTGGTGAAGTCGACGCTCTGTTCGCGTTCCTTCGAGTCGGTGATGGAGGACATGCCGACGTCGTAGGTGCCCGCCTGGATCGCGGGAATGATCTTCTCGAAGGAGGATTCGAGGTATTCGGCCTTGAGGCCGAGAGTCGCCGCGACCGCATCCATGAGGTCGACATCGAAGCCGACGATCTTGCCGCTCGGATCCTTGTACTCGTTGGGCTGATAGGGAATATTGACTCCGACGACGAGCTTGCCCGACTGCTTGATCTTGTCCGGAAGCAGCGCCGCCGCCGTGTCGAACTTGTCGATACCCTGTACCTTCGCCACTGCGGGCGAGCTGTCCTCGGAGTTACTACAGCCCGTCAGCACCAGTGCACCACCGGCGAGTACACACATCGCTTGCAGGGCGCGCCTGCCAAGAACCGATCGAACAGACACAGCAGCCCTCCACAATTCGGATTCGAGAAACCCGGGTGTCACCACCCGTTTGGCAATCTAAGCGATCGCGGCGTTTCGTGCTGGACAGTAACGGAAGATTATCCGTTCTGTGCGGAACACTTCGAGCACAGCAAACACACAGGTACCGGCGGTGGACCATACCGGATGGTCCGATGTTCGCACGAGTCGGGCTGCTGGTCACCCCGGTCAGCGTGGGTGCACCCGCACACGGACTCGTCCGGTGAACTCGCTGGTCGCGGCAAGCACACCCAGGTCGGCCAGCGGCACAAGTCCCCGCGACGGAAGGTTCGATGCGCCCGCCCGCACTCGACAACGCGTGGTTGTCGTCGCGAATTCCGAGGCAGTGCGGCATCATTGCCGCCGAGAGCGGCGACGCCGCCGGGTTTGCGCGATTGTGTCCGGCCAATGTCGGCCCGGCATCGCGTACCGCCGGGCCTCCGCATCGGCGGCAGTCGGCAGATGCTGCTGGCCGGGCACCTGCAGCGACCGACAAGATCGCCACCGCCCTGCCGGTAGCGGCACGGATCACCGCGCCGGTTCCGAAGTCGCGGCGACACGCTCTCGCCGGAACGCGAGGAGTCCGGCGGCCCACAGCGCGACCGCGACGTAAATCAACTGCTCGGGGATGCGAGTCCAGAGTGAGGGTGCGGGCGCGCCATTGAACGGTATGCCCGAGACGGCCGCATAGATATTGGCGGGCAGCAGCACAACGAACAGCACCGTCAATCCCAACCCGGCCGGGCGACGAGTTCTGGTCAGGACGAGACCGAGGGCGCCGAGCAGTTCCAGTACGCCGGTCAAATACACCTGGAAGTCGGGCAGGGGAACGAAGGGCGGCACCAGCGGCACGAGGTCGGCGCGCGTCGGGGCTGGCCCGCCAGCCAGACTGTCCGGGAGGAAATGCGTTGTGCCGGTGAGTACCAGCATCGCCGCCAGCGCATACGCACCGCAGGTGGGCCCGTGCGTGAATCGACTCGCCCCCAACGCGCCGGCCAGGCGCAGCCCGAGCAGCACGACCGCCAGAAAGATCAGGGTTTCCATTTACGCCTCCGGGAACGGTGATCGGTCCGGCATCTTTCGCGGTGCCCGGATCGAAATCTTCAGTATCGATAGTTCTATTATCGATAGGGATGGTAGGGAGCCGAACTTCCAGCTGTCAATAATCGGAACCGAGTCGATCTCGAGAACCAGGAGTGCCATGCGAATCGCCGAACTCAGCCGCGCCAGCGGGGTGCCTGCCGCAACGATCAAGTACTACGTGCGCGAGGGCCTACTGCAATCCGGCATCCGCACGCACCACAACCAGGTGGAATACAGCGAAGACCATGTGCACCGGCTGCGTCTGATCCGAGCGCTGCTCGACATCGGCGGCCTGTCGGTGGACGCGGCCAGCGAACTTTTGGGCGTGCTCGACACCGGCAAACTCACCGCCCGGGAGTCGCTCGGCGAAGTGCTCTACGCACTGGGTGGACGTCGTTCGCCCGTTGGCGAGCATGAGCTGGAACGCGCCACCGCGGACGTCGAGGCACTGCTCACCCGGCGCGGTTGGCAGATCGATCCGGAAAGCTCGGCGCGGCAGACCCTGATCGACGTCTGCGCCGCGCTGCGGCTACTCGGGCACGCCGATATCGTCGCCGCGATGGACGACTACGCGACCGCCTCCGAATCGATCGCGGCCATCGATATCGGCCTGGTTCGCGACAAGCCCACTGTCGAGCGAATGACCGAAACCGCCGTTGTCGGAACACTGCTCGGCGACACCTTACTGTCCGCACTACGCCGCCTCGCCCAGGAACACGTGTCCCAGCAACTCCTCCCCGAAGACTGAACAGTGCGCCGAGCCCGTCGGCGCGGCGGGCAGGATCAGCGCCGGTGCACCCTTGCGCACACCTGCTCGGTGAATTCACTGGTTGAGGCAAGCCCGCCCAGGTCCGCGGTGGCGACCCGAGCGGCGAAACTCCCCGCGACGGCACGTTCGATACGTTCACCCGCGCTCGATAGGGCGGGGTTGTTGTCACGAATTCCGAGCCAGTGCAACAACATTGCCGCTGAGAGCTGCAACGCCGCCGGGTTCGCGCGATTGTGTCCGGCCAGTGTCGGCGCCGCGCCGTGCACCGCCTGGGCCATCGCCTTGGTCCCCGAGCAGTTGAGCGATGCGGCGATGCCGAGCGAGCCACTCAGCTGCCCCGCGAGATCGGAAAGGATGTCGCCGAAGAGATTCTCGGTCACCACCACGTCGTAGTCGCGGGCGGCGCGGACCAGATGGGCGGCGGCCGCGTCGACGTGTTCGTCGTCAACCTCGACGCTCGGATAGGCATGGGCGACGTCATAGCAGACGTCGCGGAACAGGCCCATGGTCATGGGCAGCACATTGGCCTTGTGCACGATGGTGACCCGCTTGCGACGTGCGGCCGCGAGCCGGAACGCCTCATACGCGATCCGCTCGCAGGCCTGCCGGGTGATCACGCCAACTGCCAGCGCCACGTCAGGGGTCGGCCGGAACTCGCCCGACCCGGCGAACATATTGCGGTCGGCGTAGAAACCCTCGCTGTTCTCGCGGACGATCACCAGGTCGATATCGGGAGCACTCGCCTCGATTCCGGCGAAGGCCCGCGCGGGACGGATATTCGCGTAGAGACCGAAACGTTTGCGGATGGCGCCGCCGGGCGCGATTCGATGTTCGGGCGGGTAGGCGGCGTTGTCGTGCGGGCCGAGGATCCAGGCGTCGAGTTCGTCGAGGGCCGCGAGAGTCTGCTCCGGCAGCGGATTGCCGAATTCCTCGATGGCGCGCTGCCCCATCGGCAACCGAACCCAGTCGACCGTGGCCGCGCCGGCCGCGGCGAGTGCTTCGTCGACCACCATACGGGTGGCGCGGACCACCTCGGGGCCGATGCCGTCACCTTCGATGAGGCCGAGTCGCATGGGCGGCGTATCACCATTCACCAGGCCATCCTCCCGCGACGCCGCGCGTTCGCCGACAACTGGGCTGTGTGTTCGCCGCGCATCGGGTCGAGCGGGCGGCTAACCTTTCGTGAACTATGGTGCAGTCGGTCGAATTGTTATTGGACGATGTGGCCGATGCCGAGATCCGGCGGCAGTGGCGGTTGCTCGCGGATGCGGGCATTCCTAGTTTGGCCGGGAAGAATATCGAATCCAACCGGCCGCATATCACCATCGCGGTGGCCAGGCAGATCTGGCCGCGCATCGATCACGCGCTGGACCAGCTGAGCTTCCGGCCGATTCCGATACGACTCGGCGGCGTGCTGGTCTTCGGTGCGCGCCATCCGATCCTGGTCCGGCTGGTGGTGCCCTCGGAGCAGTTACTCGCGCTGCAACGTCGTATTTCCTCGATCGTATCGCCGTGTCCAGGCATACCGTCGAATGTGCAACCCGATGAGTGGACGCCGCATATCACGCTGGCCAGGCGGGTGCCGGCGCAGCATCTGGGCGAGGCGATCCACGCCGTCGCCAGGGACCGTGATTTCGCCGCGACCGTGGTGGGTATCCGGCGTTGGGACGGCGATCAACGGCGCGAGTGGCCGGTCGCCCGAGGAAGATAACGGCACCGTCGGAAGATAAATATCGCGCCGGATGTTATAGCTGGCGACTACGACACGAGAGGACGTCATGGCCACCCAGACGCTGAACCAGCAGAATTTCGATGAGGTCGTCACCGGAAACGACGTGGTACTCGTCGATTTCTGGGCCGACTGGTGCGGTCCGTGCAAGAGCTTCGCACCCACCTTCGAGGCCTCTTCGAACAACCATCCGGATGTCGTGCACGGCAAGGTCGACACCGAGGCCGAACAGGGCCTGGCCGCCGCCGCCAACATCCGCTCGATTCCGACCATCATGGCGTTCCGCGAGGGCGTGCTGGTCTTCGCGCAGCCGGGTGCGCTGCCGCCCGCCGCGCTGGAGGATCTGGTGACCCAGGTGAAGGCGCTGGATATGGACGAGGTGCGCAAGCAACTCGCCGAACAGCAGGCCGGTCAGTAGTCTCCGGTTCGCACCACGCACCGGGCCGTTCACATGAACGTGAACGGCCCGGTGCGTTTCGCTGCGCTCAGGCGCCCAGTTTGTTGACGCCCGCGATCATGGCGTGGACCGTCGATTCGGCGCCGTCGTCGGCCAGGGCCGCGCCCCAACCGCGCCTGCCATTGCATTCGCACTGCACGAACGTCGCGGTGCCGGCAGCGGTGCGGCGCTGGTGGAATTGCAGGATTTCGACCGGGTAGCCCTCGTCGTAGAGGGCCGAGGTCATCGCGGCGACCGGGCTGCCGGTAGCGGTCACCGTGCGCAGGTGGCCGGCGAATTCGAGAGTGGCCGTGAATTCCGCGCTCCGATTACCCGCGGGCGACCAGTCACCGACCCGAATCGGGCCGGTGTGCTCGCAATAGCGGTGGTGGAACTGCGCCGGGGTCAGATCGGCGCATTCGGCGCGCAGCGCCTTGGGGGCGGCGGCGATGAACATGTTGGGATCACGAGTCAGGATGGTCATGTGCGGAGGTCTTCCCGAGGATTGTCTTCTCAATTGACAGAGGGGACCAGCAGTATGTAATCAGTAGCCCGCAGCGAGGGGGCCGGTCCGAATCAGACCCCGCTACGGCGGGTTACTACGAGAAGTCGCCGAGTTGCCACCATCGCGGTCAGCGGAATTAGCACTGCGCTGTCGCGGTCTGCGACATGAAGCGCGGCGCTGTGGTGGTCGACGGAATTCGGCACGCCGACCAGAATAGGTCCATCCTGACGCAATAGCAACCATATTTGTCGCACCGCCATGCCTACTAGCGAGTATCGTTCTCGCAGCTCAGGGCTTGCAGTACCGAGGGTGGATGGCAATCCGCCGTCGCGGCGGTACTTTCGGTCACATGGGTGCCCTTGTCGCCATGACCATTCCTGGATTGGCCATCCTGCTGATCGGACTCGCATTCATCGAGGTGCTGTGGAATCGACTCACCGGAACTCGGATACTGCCGTGGTTCAAGCACCGCAAGCACACACCGGTCGCCGCGACCGGATTCGAACAGGTCGCCGCGGCCTTTCAAGGTTCGAAGCATCACGAATTCGAGCAGCGACAGACGGCACTGATGCATAAAGAAGATAAGTCGGATGGGGCGCCGCCGCGCGATGAGATCGATCTGCGCACCGGGTCGGCGAAGCTGGTGCCGCGCGACCGGTGATCGTTCGAACGTGAACGATCCGGCGGTGTGACGTAGTTTTCGCGCAGTCGAAATGCGGCCCCGGGGGATGTTGGTGAGCGTGACGCGGCCGTTGCGACGAAGGCGTTCGCCGACGCGGGCGTCGATCTGGCCGGGCAGAACGACGGAACCGTCTATCGGACAAGGGATCTCGCCGCCGCGGTCCGCCTACAGACCGCGCTCATGCCCCTTGCTCAGTGCGCGGCGGAGTCCCAGCTGCGGCCGGTGCCGACCGAGACGTCCAACGGGACCGACAGCGTGATCGCCGAGGACATCTGTTCGCGGGCGAGTGCGTCCAGGGTGTCGCGCTCCCCTTCGGCTACCTCGAAGACCAGTTCGTCGTGGATCTGCAGCAGCATGCGCGAGCGCAGGCCCGCTTCCTTGATCGCCTTGTGCACATTGATCATCGCGACCTTGATGATGTCGGCCGCGGTGCCCTGGATGGGCGCGTTGAGGGCCATGCGTTCGGCGGCCTCGCGGCGCTGGCGGTTGCTGGAGTCCAGATCGGGCAGGTAGCGGCGGCGACCGAAGAGGGTTTCGGTATAGCCGACCTTGCGTGCCTGTTCGACGACCTCGTAGAGGTAGTCCCGAATGCCGCCGAAGCGGTCGAAGTAGACCTCCATCTGCTCCTTGGCCTCCTGCGTGCTGATCTTCAGCTGCGTCGAAAGACCGTAGGAGCTCAGACCGTACGCGAGCCCATAGGACATCGCCTTGATCCGGCGGCGCATCTCGGGTGTCACCTCCGACAGCGGGATATCGAAGGCCTTGGAGGCGACGAAGGTGTGCAGATCCTCGCCGGAGTTGAAGGCCTCGATCAGGCCCTCGTCACCGGAAAGGTGGGCCATGATGCGCATTTCGATCTGGCTGTAATCCGCGGTCATCAGTGACTGGTAGCCGGGGCCGACGACGAAGGTATCGCGGATCCGGCGGCCGGTGTCGGTGCGGATCGGGATGTTCTGCAGATTCGGTTCGGTCGAGGAGAGACGGCCGGTGGCGGCGATGGTCTGGTTGAAGGTGGTGTGGATGCGGCCATCATCGGCGACCGATTTGAGCAGTCCGTCCACGGTGACCTTGAGCCGAGTGGCGTCGCGGTGTTCGAGCAGATGCCGCAGAAACGGATGCTCGGTCTTCTCGAACAGCGATTCCAATGCGTCGGCGTCGGTCGTGTAGCCGGTCTTGGTGCGCTTGGTCTTCGGCATATCGAGTTCGTCGAAAAGCACCACCTGCAGTTGCTTGGGTGAGCCGAGGTTGATCTGCTTGCCGATCACCGCATAGGCGGCGTTGGCTGCCTCGGTAACCTTGTCGGCGAATTGGCGCTGCAGGGTCTCGAGCTGGTCGATATCGACCGCGATGCCCGCATTTTCCAGTTCGGCGAGCACACCGAGCAGCGGCAGCTCCATATCGTCGAGCAGTGCGCTGGATTCGATCTGGCGCAGTTCGCCGTCGAGTGCCTCGGCCAGGTCGAGAACGGCCCTGGCGCGCAGCATTTCGGTCCGCGCCAGCTCGGCGTCCACGGTGTCGGCATCGTCGAGCAGGGACAGCTGCGGAGTTTCGTCGGTTTCGGCGCGCAGTTCGCGGTGCAGGTAACGCAGCGAGAGATCGTCGAGATTGAAGCTGCGCTGGCCGGGGCGGACCAAGTAGGCGGACAGGGCGGTATCGCTGGTGAGACCGGCCAGGGTCCAGCCGCGACCGCGCAGAGCGTGCATCGCGGCCTTGGCCTCGTGCAGCGCCTTCGGCACGGCCGGATCGGCCAGCCAAGCACCCAGTGCGGCTTCATCTTCAGGGGTCAGCACGGCGACATCGATGTAGCCGCTCTCGCCGTCCGCGGCGGCGATGGCGAGCGCGCGCGTGTCGCCATTGCCGGGCGCACTGGTGCCGACTACCGAAATGCCATGGCGGACATCGACCTTCGCATGTTCGGCGAGCCATTCGCGGACCGCGCCGACCGCGAGCGCACCGCCGCTGATCTCGAAGCCGGCTTCGGCCTCGGGCTCCGGCGGGGCGAGGGTTTCGAAGAGCCGATCGCGCAGTACCCGGAACTCCAGGTCGTCGAAGAGCTGGTGGATCTTATTGCGATCCCATGGCTGCTGGGCCAGCTGGTCGGGGGTGTAGGGCAGCGGGACGTCGCGGACCATTTCGGTGAGCTGACGGTTGAGCACCACACTGCTGAGGTTGGCGCGCAGTGCGTCGCCGACCTTGCCCTTCACCTCGTCCACCTTGTCGACGAGGGTGACCAGATCGCCGTACTCGCGAATCCACTTGGCGGCGGTCTTCTCCCCGACGCCCGGAATGCCGGGCAGATTGTCACTCGGGTCACCGCGCAGGGCCGCGTAATCCGGATACTGTGCCGGGGTGAGCTGGTACTTGGCCATCACCTCATCCGGGGTGAACCGAGTGAGATCGGAAACGCCCTTGCGCGGGTAGAGCAGCGTGACCTCATCGCTGACCAACTGGATGGCATCGCGGTCACCAGAGACGATCAGGACGCGGAACCCCACGGCCACGGCCTGGGTCGCGATGGTGGCGATCAGGTCGTCGGCCTCGAAGCCGTCGATCGCCATCACCGGGATGCCCATGGCACCGAGCACATCCTTGGTGAGTTCGACCTGGCCGCGGAACTCATCGGGCGTGGCATTGCGCCCCGCTTTGTACTCCGGATAGGCCTCGGTACGGAAGGTCTTGCGACTGACGTCGAAAGCGGCCGCGATATGCGTCGGCTTCTCGTCACGCAACAGATTGATCAGCATCGCGGTGAATCCGTACACCGCGTTCGTGGTCTGCCCGGTGACCGTCTTGAAGTTCTCCGCGGGCAGCGCGAAGAATGCGCGATAGGCAATCGAATGCCCATCCAGCAGCAACAACGTCGGCCGCTCATCGGCTGCCGCGGCTGTGCCCGTCGCCTTTGGGGCGCTGGAACGCTGATCAGTAGTCGCTGGGGTCACGTGCAAGAGTCTAGGGAGCCCCACCGACAATCCACAGCCGCGGCACCCCCTAGTGCCGAGAGTCCAGCGAGCCGTCCGATTTCCGCCAGAAGCGATGCGACTCGGCGGCCATGATTTCCCGGTGACCACAACCCGCGCAGCACTGCAGAACTTCTTCGCCGCCGAAGCCGCCTACATCACAGATGGCGCGAACTTCGATGCGATGGCCGCTTGCTTGGCACCTGATGTCGTCATGTACCAGGCCGAGCATTTGCCCTACGGCGGCGAATGGCACGGCCCAGACGGCATCGAGAAATTCATGGCGGCAATGAGCCGGACCTGGGCATCGTTGGTGTTCATCGAGCAGCGGTTCGTGGTAGACGGCAAGACGGTGGTCATCTACAACCGCGGCCGCATGCTGGCCCGCGCCACCGGCCGGATGCTGGAGACCTCGGTAATGCAGCTGATGACCTTCCGCGCTGGCCTGATCGCCGAGATTCGGCCGTTCTATCTGGATACCGCAGCCGTGCTCGAGGTGCTGTCCGAGGATCGCCCGGCAACCCAGTAGACGGCTCGGCCACCGAGAAGCGCGGCGCTAGCGGCCCCACTCCGAACGTCGGATCTCCTCGACGCGCTCACAGACATCGGATCGACGACTATGTCCCAGTCCGGCCGCACCGAATCTGGGTGGCGCGGTTCGTGGTATGCCCAGGTGCGGATCAGATGGCGCTATTCCACGTGCGCCGGGGCGCTGTACCAGGTGTTGCACTCCCAGGTGTCGCCCTTGTCGGAACCCCATTTCCACCAGCCCCACACGTTCTCTTCGGTGCCCTGCATGCGCGGGTCACGGGTGGCGTGGCTGCTCCGGACGGTGTGGGAGGCTTCGGTCCAGGCTTGTCCGTCGATATCGGCACGTCCGAAGTTGGTGCCGAGGAACATGCCGGAGAAGCAGCGGGCCTGTAGTTCCATGCGGCGGCTTTGTTCGCGACCGGCGGTGGTGTCCTTGCCGACGGTCGAGCGTTTTTCGTTGTATGCCTGCATGACGCCGATCAGATTCTGGACGTGGTGGCCGTATTCGGTACTGAGGACGGCCAATTGGGCGCCGCGGCGCGAGCCGCTGGACAGCGGCCGCATGGCGTCGTACGGCAGGACGAGGGTTTCGTCGAGGGCGCAGTAGAACGTTGTCGGGCCGTTGCGCAGGCGCTGCACGCATTGGCTTACCACTTCACGGGATTCGGCGGGGGCGAGTAGCCGCGGCGGATGGAACGGCAGCCCGGCGCCGCGCAGTGTCGGTTCCCAGGACGCGTCCAGGCAGGCGACCGCGGCCCGATAGAAGGCCCGCGCCGCCTCCGGATCCTCGTGCCAGGCGGGAAGTTTGCAATCGACCCTGCCGAGTCCGACGTGCTGAGCGAAGAGCGGATGGTCGGCAAGCGCCTGCACCGCGCGGCTCGACGCCACCGGCATCCCGGCCTGCGATGCCCCGGCCAAGGGCGCGAAGGGGACCGGAGGTGCGGCGTCGCCGATCGGATTCGCCGAGTCGGGCAGGGCACCGGCGAATCCCGGCGTCATCGAATTGCCGGAAACCGTACGCGCGGTGTGCATTTCACTCGTGTCAGCGGAATGTCCGGTGATGAGCAGACCGGTGGTGGTGAGCACGCCGACCACACCGAGCACCGCCCAGATCAGCACGATCCGTTTGCTCCGCAACGGACCGAGCCGAGAGCTGAACGTGCTGTTCATGACCTACCTAGAGTGCTCGATCACCGCACATTCATTGCACTCCCACCCGACCCGGCCCGCAACTCGAGGAACCGCTCAGCGGGTCACAGTGTGGCCACGAGTTCGCGCAACACCGGCAGGCTGACCGAGCCGGAGCCGAGCACCACATCGTGGAACACCTTGATGTCGAAGGCAGCACCGAGCCGTTCGGCCGCCTGCCTGCGTTGCCCGCGAATCTCGAGCTGACCGACCTTATAGGCCACCGCCTGGCCCGGAATGGCGATGTAGCGGTCGATCTCGACCTCGATCTCGGTCAGCCCGACCGGCGCGTTGGCCACCATGAAGTCGATGGCCTGCTGGCGGCTCCAGCCCTTGGCATGAATTCCGGTATCGACGACGAGTCGGCACGAGCGCCAGGAATCGGCGGCCAGCATGCCGACGCGTGCCAAATCGTCTTCGTATAAGCCCATTTCGTCGGCCAGACGTTCGGTGTAGAGCGCCCACCCCTCGACGAAGGCGGTATTCGCGAAGGACTGTCGTTGGAATCGCGGCAGCTGAGCGAGTTCATTGGCGATGGTGAGCTGCAGGTGGTGCCCCGGAATCGCCTCGTGGTAGGCCAATGCCGCCGACTCGTAGCGGCTGCGCCCTGCCGGTTCGTGTTGGTTGACGAAGTAGGTGCCCGGCCGGGAACCGTCCGCGGCGGGCGGAAAGTAGTACGCCGCAGGCGAATCCGCCGCCAGGAATTCCGGCAACGGGACAATATCGCAGGATTTCTTGGGCAGGCGGCCGAACCAGTTGCCCATCTCCGCGACCGCCGCACCGAGCGCGTGCTGCGCATCGGCCATGATCTCCTCGCCGCTGACATAACGCAGTTCGGGATCGCTGCGCAGGCGGGCGAAGATTTCGGCGGTATCGGCGGTACCGAACAGCCGAGTACCGACCGTGGCGTATTCCTCGCTCAGCAGCGCCAATTCGGACAGGCCGAGTTCGTGGATCTCATCCGCGCCGAGATCGGGCAGGGTGGTGTGGCGGCGTAGTTGCCGCCGGTAGATATCCTCGCCATCGGCTCCGAGCCAGCACAGACCGCATTCATCGTCGGAACGGGCAGCGGGCCGCAATTCGTCGGCCAGGGCATCCCGATAGCGTTGGAAGGCCGGGCGGATCACGTCGCGGGCGACCTCGGCGAGTTCGGCGCGCCAGGCGGCTTCCCCATCCCAGTCCGCCGGTCCGGTGAAGGTGACGAATGGATCGGTGGCGATATCGGAGGCCAGGTAGCTGTCCAGTTGGTTGAGCGAGCGGTCGATGGTGATGCGCGCGGGCGTGCGGCCCGCGGCCAGGCCGTTGCGGAACTGCTGGACCGCCTGGTCGAACAGCGTGCCGAACTGGCGATACCGCCGGACCAGGGCGAGCGCGTGTTCGGGCTGCGGCGCCTTGGTCTGGGTGGCCGTCATGAGCATGACCGCGTGCACGCCGTCCATCTGGTCCGATGCCAGTTCGGTCGGCCGCCACGCCAAGTTGTCGATGGCCGTATCCAATTCGGTGCGCAACAGACCGTGAGTGACCCGGTCGGTTCCGTTCAGGTTGTCGGCGTCGAGACCGACGACCCGATCACGCAGCTCGCGCAAGGTCGCGAGCAGCCGCTGCTCGGCCTCGGACGAGAGATCCTCGACGCGGTCGTCAAAGCGGTGGTCACCGAGCAGGGTGGCCGTGCTCGGCGCAGCCGCCAGCACACTGTCCCAGTAGCGGTCGGCCAGATTCGTCAATTCGTCATGCCCGTCCATGGCCGCAATCATGCCTCGAGGCGGCCACGGACGGGTCCGACTTTTCAGCCCACGCCCAGATAGGCCGACTTCACGGCGGGATCGGTGAGCAGATCCCCGCCGATACCGGTCTTGGTGACCTCACCGGTCTCCAGAATGTAGGCACGATCGCTGCGGGTCAGCGCCTGCTGGGCATTCTGCTCGACCAACAGCACCGTGGTGCCCTGCTGGTTGATCTCGCTGATGATCCGGAAGATCTGCTGAATCACCATGGGCGCCAGGCCCATCGACGGTTCATCGAGCAGCAGCAGGCGCGGACGGGCCATGAGCGCGCGGCCGATGGCCAGCATCTGCTGCTCACCGCCGGAGAGCGTGCCGCCGACCTGCTTGCGTCGCTCGGACAGCCGCGGGAACAGCTCGAAGACCCACTCCAGCGTCTGCCCGTACTCCGCCTTCTGCTTGAAAGTCCTTCCGTAGCAACCCATATCGAGGTTTTCCTGGACCGTCATGCCGGGGAAGACACCCCGGCCCTCCGGTGCCTGGATCAACCCGTGGGTGACCCGCTCGTGTGCCTTCATCTGGGTGATATCGCGGCCCTCGAACTTGATCTTGCCGCGGGCCAGCGGCAGCAAGCCCGACAGCGCGCGCATAGTGGTGGTCTTACCCGCACCGTTCGCACCGAGCAGCGTGACCAGCTCACCCTCCGCCACACGCAGCGAAACCCCGTGCAGCGCTTGGATTCTGCCGTAGTTGACCACCATGTCGTCTACCTCGAGCAGCGGCGGCGCCTGGCTGAAGTCGCGGGCCTCGGGCTTACCGGGCTCTGGGGCCGGTTCGGCCGCGGGCGGTTCCGGTTCGACAACTTCGGTTGTGACGGTGACCTTTTCGGCCGCCGCGACCTCGGTATCGGGCACGCCAAGATACGCCGCGATGACATCCGGGTTGTCGCGGATCTCCGCGGGCAGTCCGTCGGCGATCTTACGGCCGAACTCCAGCACCACGATCCGGTCCGTAACACCCATGACCAGGCGCATATCGTGCTCGATCAGCAGCACGGTGAACCCGTCGTCGCGGATCTTGCGGATCAAATCCATCAGCGCCGATTTCTCGCTCGGATTGAACCCGGCGGCGGGTTCGTCCAGGCAGAGCAGTTTCGGCTCGGTGGCCAGCGCGCGAGCGATCTCCAATCGGCGCTGATCTCCGTAGGACAGATTGCGCGCCTTCTCCACCGCACGCGGTGCGACGCCGACGAATTCGAGCAGGGCCATGCCGCGCTCGATCGCATCCTTCTCCTCGCTGCGGTGCCGCGGGGTGCGGAAGATGGCGCCGGGCACCGAGGTCTTATGCCTGGCGTCGGTGCCGACCACCACATTCTCCAGCGCGGTCATCTCACCGAAGAGCCGCACATTCTGGAAGGTGCGGGCGATACCGAGCCGGGTGATCTCATTGCGCTTGGTCTTTGTCAGCGGTTTGCCGTCGAAATACACCAGCCCCGAGGCCGGTTTGTAGACGCCGGTAATGGCGTTGAAGCATGTGGTCTTGCCCGCGCCATTGGGTCCGATCAATCCGAGAATTTCGCCGCGGCGGATATCGAAGCTGACCTTGTCCAATGCGGTCAGACCGCCGAACCGCACCGTGAGCTCATCGGTGCGCAGCAGCGGCGCACCCACCGCGGTCTCGATTTCGCGGTGCGGCGCAACCACATCCGCGACGACCTCGGCATCGGCGAGCACCGGACTCACAGCGGCGACATCGACCTCGCCCGCGGTCTCGACCTCGGGCGGTGCCGCATAACCGGCCGCCATATCCTCGTTGTCGAACAGGGCGTCGCCCGCGCCTGGCCCGGTCATCGTCGCGCTCCGATCAATTCACGCTCACCCGGTTTGCGGACGGCCTGATACACCTGCCTGCCGAAGGTCAGCAGCTTCTGCCGCACCGGGAACAGACCCTGTGGCCGCAGAATCATCATGACCACCAAGGTAATTCCGAAGTACATGTACTTGAGGTCACCGAGGGACTGCGCACCGCCGACGCGGAACAGCAGCACGCTGCCGAGCAGCAGTGCGCCCATGATGCCGGTGACCACCATGCCGGTAATACAGACGCGCCGCGGCCACGCACTCAGACTGTCGCCCTTGTACTTCCAAACGACCGCCAACCCGACGAAGACCAGCACGTCGATCGCCAACAGGAGGTACCCGGTGGACTCGTTGTTCACCAATTTCACCGACTGCAGCCGTGCGGGCAGATAGGCAATGACGAACGCGCCGAAGATGACTCCGAGCTTATTGCCCTGACCGCCGATGACGACCGCACACAGGAACAGCATCGAGTTGATGATGTTGAAACCGGTCGGATTGATGAACTGCACCTGACCGGCGTAGATCGCACCGGACATGCCACCGACGGCAGCGCCGATCAGGAAGGCCCACAGCTTGAATTTGAAGGTCGGCACGCCCATGATCTCGGCGGCGTCCTCGTCTTCGCGGATGGCCACCCAGGCGCGGCCGACCCGGCTGCGTTCCAGATTGCCGACGATCAGCAGCACGATGATCACCAGCACCATCGCGAACCAATACCACCAGGTGCCGTAACTGGCCCGGTCCAGCAGATTCGCGCTGTCGGCATTGCCGCTGTTACCGCCGGAGAACACACCCTCCGGCCGGCTGTCGGATTCGCCGATGCGTGGGAAGGCGACACCGGACAACCCCAGGCTGCCATTGGTGATGTCGGAGAGATTGTCGGCAAGCAGCCGCACGATCTCACCGAAGCCGAGGGTGACGATCGCCAGATAGTCACCACGCAGCCGCAGCGTCGGGGTGCCGAGAATGATGCCGGAGATCGCCGTCACCGCGACCGCGATCGGCAGACAGGCCATCCAGGCCCAAGTCGGATTCAGCCAGCCGCCGTCGGTCTGATTCCACGGACTGTTGGGACTGGTGAGCAGACCGACCGTATACGCGCCGATGGCGTAGAAGCCGACGTAGCCGAGGTCGAGCAGACCCGCCTGTCCGACAACGACATTCAGGCCGATGGCAATCAGCGCGTACATCGCGACCTGCGCCATGACCAGACCGAAGTTGTAGCCGGGGGTATCCAGCAGCGGCGGCGGGAACAACGGAAGCAGGGCGAGCAGAATGAGGATCGGCACGCCGACACCCCATTGCGCGGGGCGGCTCAGGCCGTCCCACCAGGTCCGAATCGCGTCTCCCACACCGCGTCCGGTCGGGGCCGCGGCAGGCGTCTCGGGTGCGGTTTCCATGGTTTTGGTCGAGTCGGTCATGCGCGGGCCCTCCCGAGGCTCTCACCGAGGATGCCGGTCGGGCGCACCATCAGCACCAGCACCAGCACGGCGAACGCGACGACATCGCGCCACTCCGATCCGAGCAGCGACTGGCCGTACTGTTCCACCACGCCGAGCAGGATGCCGCCGAGCAAGGCGCCGCGCAGATTGCCGATGCCGCCGAGCACCGCGGCGCTGAATGCCTTGATGCCCAAGATGAATCCGCCGGAGTAGATGATCCCCTGCGGGATCTTGATCGCGTACAGCAGCGCGGCGGCACCGGCGAGTACACCGCCGATGAAGAAGGTCAACATGATGACCCGCTCCCGCGAAACGCCCATCAGCGTAGCGGTATCGGGATCCTGGGCGACGGCGCGAATGCCGCGACCGAATTTGGTCCGATTGATCAGCACCTCGGTCACGATCGCCAACGCGATCGCCGCCAGCACGATCAGCAGTTTGATGTTGTCGACCTCGGCGCCGAAGAAGCTGAACTGCACGCTCGGCTCGACCAGTTTGACCGGCTGCTGTGCATTGGTGCCGCCGAGTTTGGGATTGATCTTCGGCAGGATGAAGTGCACGAATTCCTGGATCACGAACGACATGCCGATCGCCGTGATGAGGAAGCTGAGTGGTTTTGCCCCGCGTTTGCGCAATGGCCGATAGGCCACCCGCTCCAATCCGACTGCGGCGCCACCGGATACCAGCATGCCGATTATCATCGCCAACGCGAGATAGGTAACGGTCAGGATGATGCCCTGGGTATACACATCGGGATTCGCCACGAATCCGAACAGCATGAGTCCGATCAATTGACCGAACATGCCGAGCATGAATATTTCCGAATGGGCGAAATTGATCAGCCGCAATACACCGTAGACCAGGGTGTAGCCCACGGCGACCAAGGCATAGATAGAGCCGTAGGTCACCCCGTCGACGGTCAGTCGCCAGAAATTATCGATCACTCCGTGGTAGTTGAAGTCGATCGAACCGCCGGCGAGTTGTGCTACACCGGCCAATGCCGTTGATGTCATTCGTCTTTTGCCCTCATCTATCGGCCCACCCGACACAGCGGCACGTGCGGGGATTCGCACGAACCCCCATATGTGCCGCCGTGCGGGTTGTCTAGGGCTACTTGACCTCGTAGATCCAGATCAGCGCGTTGGACAGTTCACCGGTCGCGTTCCACTTGTATTGACGCGCAAGACCGTTGGCGTCGTAGGACCGCACGTACTCCAGCAGGTCGGGACGGGTCAGCTTGCCGCCATCGATGCCCTTGGCCAAGATCGTGGCCAGGTCGTAGCCCTCGACCGAGTACACACCCGGCTCCGCGCCGTTGAGTGCCTTGTAGTCGACCGCGAACTTATCCGGCGCCGGACCACACGGGCAGGACAGCACCGCACCCTTGGACGAGCTACCGGCCTGGGCGACGAACTGCGGATCGTTGGTGCCGTCGGCGGAGACGAAGACCGCCTTGACGCCACCGGACTTCAGCTGCTGCGCCAGCGGGGCGCCCTCGGAGTAGTAGCCGGAGTAGAAGATGGCGTCCGGCGCTGCGCTCGCGATCTTGGTGACCGTGGCGGAGAAGTCCTTGTCGCCCTTCTTGATGCTGGCATTGCAGCCCGCGTCGTTGACGGAGCCGAGACCCTCGATGATCGTCTTGGCCAGGCCCGTGCCGTAGTCGGTATTGTCCTGGATGACGCAGACCTTCTTGTAGCCCGCGGTGTTGACCAGGTACTTACCGACCGACGGGCCCTGCACGCCATCATTGGCCAGGCCGCGGAAGAAGCTGGTCCAGCCGTTCTGGGTCAACGTCTCGTTGGTGGCCGAGGCGGTCAACGAGACCAGACCGTTCTGGCTGAGCCTCCCGCCGGTCGCCTTGGTCTCACCGGAGAACGCCGGACCGACCAGGCCGAGGATCGACTTGTCATCGGTGATCTGCGGGATGACCTGGGTAGCCTTCTGCGGGTCGCCCTCGGTATCGAACTGCTTGAGCTCGATCTTGCAGCCCGGGTTGGCCTTGTTGTGCTTGTCCAGCGCCAGCTTCACGCCGTCGACGATATTGATGCCGAGGGCCGCGTCCGGACCGGTGAGCGCGCCCGCCATGGCGATCGCGGTGCCCGCCGGGCAGGTCGCCTTACCGTCGCCCGCCGGGTCGGCCGCCGAGGCGCTGTCCGACTTCGGCACCTGCTTGCCATTGGCGTCGATCTGCATGACCGGCTGGATCTTCAGACCGCCCGCGCCACTGCTGCCGGAGGTGCCCGCGCCACCGTCGGTCGATTTATCGCTACACCCCGTCAGCGCGAGCGCGGCAGCGGCACCGATGGCCAATGCCCCCCGCATCGAACGACTGCGCCATGTCGAACTAAGCACGTTTCACCTCTACGTCCTGTGCTCCCCCGGGCTCTCCTCCGAGGAGGCCGACCACGTCAGCCCGGTCAGAACATAGCGTTGGTACGTTAGACGCGCATCACATTCGGATCATCCGATCGACTTCGTTTCGAATTTTTCATCACGATCAGGTTTCCGAGAAGTAAAATTTCCGGCGTTCAACGGCCGGGGCGCAAGACAGTCCTACTTCGGGGCCAGATTTTCCAACACCACCTCGGCTACCGCCTTCATGGTAGTGCGCCGGTCCATCGCCGTCCGTTGAATCCACTTGAACGCCTCCGGCTCCGACAATCCCTGGGTCTGCATGAGCACGCCCTTGGCCCGCTCGACCAGCTTGCGCGTCTCCAGACGCTCGGCCAGATTGGCAACCTCGCTCTCCAGCGCGGTGATTTCGTGGAAGCGGCTGGCCGCCAGTTCGATGGCGGGCACCAGATCCGATTTCGTGAACGGCTTTACCAGATACGCCATCGCACCGGCGTCGCGCGCCCGCTCGACCAGATCGCGCTGACTGAATGCGGTCAAAATCACAACTGGTGCAACACGTTTCGACGCGATCTCGGCCGCGGCATCGATACCGTCGCGGCGTGGCATCTTCACATCCATGATGACCAGATCCGGCCGATGCTCCACCGCCAGATCCACTGCCTGCTGGCCGTCGCCCGCCTCGCCGACAACCTGATAGCCCTCTTCGGTCAGCATCTCCACCAGATCCATGCGGATGAGCGCCTCGTCTTCCGCGACGACGACTCGCTTCGCCCCGGCGTCCCGCTTCGTGCCGGCGCCCCCTGCTGTGTTGCTCATAGGTAGACCCCTCTGGTTCCGATGCCGTGTCCCGACACGCGAACGGGTGGCCGCGGTCCGGGCATCGGCCCATCGCCCCACTGTCGCCATCGAGTGATGTAGAGAGTACCTTTCAGTTCCACACACAACCCATTTACCCTGCGCAAACCGGGCGACCGATCACTCCCGACCCAGCCCATTCGCGATTTTCGACAGTGACCCGCTATGCTTTCCCACCGGTGCGCCGATTTGGCGGAACTGGCAGACGCGACGGTCTCAAAAACCGTTGTCCGAAAGGACGTGTGGGTTCGAGTCCCACAATCGGCACCAGCTCGTAGTCGGCCCATGCCCATGGAGGGCTTGGGCCGATCTCGCTTCTTGGGGATGCAACTCCCAAACCCCGCCCAGCGAGGCTTCACCCCGCGGACCGCTGCCGCAGTCGTGTTAACGGCGGACGTCGCGCTACCGGCGCACGCCGAGGGGCGATCGAACTCGGACGCGGGCTACATCGTGTTTCCGACGTAGGGGGTTGCAATTGGGCAACCCGATGCGGAGGTGCCTCGATACGGGCGAACAGGACCACTGTCGATCTGTCCGGGTATCCAGATCTGGTCGTCATCCATCTCGGGATGCGGGTGCGTAAGCCGCCCGGGGGATCCTGCGGTTGCTCGGTATGGGCCCGAAACTGTGTCGGTCGCACAAGGATCGGCCGGATGGGCTGTTGGTCGCACGAGGACGTGATCTGGTGGCTGTTTCCGCCACATTGGGGCGCACGGCAGTATTGGCGGGATCTGGATTCACTGGAACGGTGGACACGCTCGGTGCCGCACCGGGATTGGTGGCAGAAGTTCCTGCGCGACTCCGGGGGACCGGGCTCTGGCATGAGGCCTACTTCATGCGTGGCGGTATCGATGCGATGTACGACGATATGGGAGCGGGTTCCGGACTGCCGCGGTTCGCACCCGTCGTGGACTCGCGCGGGCCGATGTTCTCGACGCGGGGGCGGGTGTACGGCGAGGCGGCCAAGGCGGCACCCGTGGTCGCCGAATCCGCTTACTACCGTGGCGAGTCCGAGTAAATCCGATCCCCAACGGTGGCAATACCGTGATGGTTGAAACCACTCGCGCCAGGTACCTTCGGCAGGACGCCCAGACCTCGATTACCGATCGGCCACCTAGCGACAACGCGTATCGAGCGTCTCTCTGAATACCGGGGCGTACTTCGTGTACGGCACTCGACCAACAGATGAATATGTGTTCCGTGGGCAGTGATTCGATGTCCACGGCCTTCTGATAGGCCCGTACGCGGCCTACCGTATCCGCATGCACGTCCTGTTCGTCTGCAACGGCAATGTCTGCCGTTCGGTAATCGCCGAGCGGCTCACCCGCGCCGTAGCGGTCGAATACAACCTGTTCCGACTAACCGCGGAGAGCGCGGGAACCCGTGCGCTGGTTGGCTTTCCGATCGAGCCGCTGGCCGCGCGTACCATCGAGGGGCTCGGCGCCAACGCCGACCATTTCCGGGCCCGCAAGCTCGTGCCCGAACTGATCGACCGCGCGGACCTGGTGCTCGCCATGACCGAGCAGATCCGGGACCAGGCGGCGCAGATGGGGTTCGGGGCTGGATCGCGCACCTTCACTTTGCTGGAAGCGCATCGCATCGCCAAGGTCACCGGCGCCGTGACCATCGCCGACCTGCACCGCGCCCGCCACGATCTCGCCCTCGTCGGCCGGGAGAATATCGCCGATCCGGTCGGACTCTCGGAGGCTGCATTCTGCGAAGTGGGTGACCGGATCGCCGAGGCATTGATGCCGCTACTGCTGGCGTTGGCGCCGAACGAGCAGCAGCAGCCCGTCGACGACGAGCGCCCCGGCTTGGTGGTCGCCCCCGGAGCGCGGGGGCCGGCGCCGCTGGCCACCTTCCTCGCCGCCCAGCGGATCCGGTGATATGCCGGGCCCGGTGTCCAATTAGTGGGTAAAGGGATTACACTCGCGCCGGGAATAACTTCCGCCGTTGATGGTTCGACACACGACAGGAATCAGACATGCCGAAACGAATTTCGGATGTTTCGCTCCATGTTTATGTGACACCGGATACCCTCGATCTCGTCGTCGATTCGGTACGCGAGGTGGTGGACGACCACCTCCAGGACCGTGATGTCTTCGCGTGGCGCTTCACATTGCCCGTCGAGTCCGACGCACCGGAGCATCTGCTACTCGAAACCCAGTGGCGGGTAGGCCATCCCGGCCAGGAGCACGGCGCCCGGCGCACCTATGAGATCGCACTCAGTCTGGTCGGGGCGCCGCGTGATCTGACAGCACCGAGCCTGAGCGCGCTGGAGAAGCGCCTGATGTTGGAAACCGCAAGCTGCCCAATGGATCTGGAGATCCCGCGGACCATCCGAATGCAGCGCCGGGACAGCTTCGACTTCGAAACCGAGCGCGAACGATTCCGCCTCCCCGGACCTTAGGTTCCCCCGCCTCCCCGCGCCTTTGCCGGTCGTAGATGGTTGGCTGAGTCGCATCGCGGGCCGACGGTTTGTTACCGAATCCAGTTCTGGGTGTACCCGATGAGTTACCCATGTGCTTGCGAAATCAGTTGTTACTGTCAGCAATGCACATGGGTACGGAGCTCATCCGCGGGACGGAAAGTGGCGGATGATGCCCTCTTGGACGGTGGTGGCAAGCAATTCGCCACTGCGGGAGAAGAATCGGCCGGTGGCAAGACCACGCGAACCGGCGGCCACCGGGGATTCGGTGGCGTAGAGCGCCCAATCGTCGAAGCGGAACGGGCGGTGGAACCAGATCGAATGATTGATCGTCGCGGCCACGATGCGGTCCAGGCCCCAGGACAGACCGTGCGTGGTGATGATCGAATCGAGCACCGTGGTGTCGGACGAATAACCAAGCGTCGCAACGTGAATCAGCGGATCGTCGGGCAGTCGGCCATCGGCCCGCATCCACACGCGGTTGTGATTGAGCCGCTCCCCCGTGCCCTTCAGGATCCAGGCCGGGTCATTGGTGTAGCGCATATCGATCGGATGCGGCGCGTTGACGAACATCTCCAGCTTGTCCTCCAAGCCTTCGAAGCTCTCCTCGACGCGCGGCAGCGTCTCCGGATCCGGTACCTCCGGCTGGGCGTGCGCATGCTCGAGCCCCTTGCCCCAATCCTGGAACGCGGCGAGCATGACGAACAGCTCCTGACCGTCCTGGGTCGCGGTGACCGTACGGTTGGCCAGTGAGCGTCCGTCGCGGTGGCGGTCGACCCGGTACTCGATCGGCTTCTTCACATCGCCACCACGCACGAAGTGCGCATTGACAGCGTGCAGCGGACGGTCACCGTCGACCGTCCGTCCCGCCGCCATGATCGCCTGCGAAACGAGCTGACCACCGAATGTGCGGCTCCAGACCTTCTCCGGATGCTGGCCGACGAAGATATCCTCGTCGACCTGTTCCAGATCGAGCAGTCCGAGCAGCACATCGAGGTCGGTACCCTCCGCTGCGGCCCCGAGGCCGACAGCGCCACCTAGCGAAGCGCTCACAACTGCGCCTCGCTGACGCTCGGCTCCATTGCGGCCGCTGGCGCTGCTGTGTTGTCGGTTCGTTCGCTGCGATCACTCACGGCTAATGGTCCTCCTCACCGATGCGGTGCACGTGGATCAAATTGGTGGAGCCGACAGTACCGGGCGGGGAGCCTGCCACGATTACCACCAGATCACCTTTTTGGTATCGCTCCATCGACAGAAGTGCTACATCCACCTGGTGGATCATCGCATCGGTGCTGTCCACCGTCGGGACAATGAAGGTTTCCGTGCCCCAGGTGAGCGACAGCTGGCTGCGCACTTCGGGAAGGGGGGTGAACGCCAGCAACGGCAGCGGGGTATGCAGACGGGCCAGACGGCGAACCGTATCGCCGGACTGGGTGAAGGCGACCAGCGCCTTGGCATTGAGCCGCTCGCCGATATCGCGAGCCGCATAGGAGATGACACCGCGCTTGGTGCGCGGCACATGGGTCAGCGGTGGCACCCGGGTGGATTCGGTCTCGACCGCGTGCACGATCCGCGCCATGGTGCGAACTGTCTCGATCGGGTACGCGCCGACCGAGGTCTCACCCGACAGCATCACCGCATCGGCGCCGTCGAGCACCGCATTGGCCACATCGGAGGCCTCGGCGCGGGTCGGGCGCGAGTTCTCGATCATCGACTCCAACATCTGGGTCGCGACGATGACCGGTTTGGCATTCTCGCGGGCCATCTGGATGGCCCGCTTCTGCACGATCGGCACCTGCTCGAGCGGCAGTTCGACGCCGAGGTCACCGCGGGCGACCATAACCGCGTCGAAGGCCAGCACGACGGCCTCGAGATTGTCGATGGCCTCGGGCTTCTCCAATTTGCCGATCACCGGAACGCGCCGGCCGACCCGGTCCATCACATCGTGCACCAGCTCGACATCCGCGGGTGAACGCACGAAGGACAGCGCGATGAAGTCGACGCCGAGCTTGAGCGCGAATTCCAGGTCCTCGATGTCCTTCGCCGACAGCGCGGGCACGGACACGTCCATACCCGGCAGCGAGACGCCCTTGTTATTGCTGACCGGTCCGCCCTCGGTCACCCGGCAGACGACATCGTTGCCGTCGACCCGAATGACCGTGACACCGACCTTGCCGTCGTCGATGAGCAGTCGGTCACCCGGTTTGGCGTCCTTGGCCAGCTCTTTGTAGGTAGTGGAGACGCGATCGTGGGTGCCCTCGATCTCGTCGACAGTTATGCGGACCTCTTCACCATTGGCCCAAACGGTCTTGCCCTCGGCGAAGCGCCCCAGCCGGATCTTCGGTCCCTGCAGGTCGGCGAGAATGCCGACCGCCCGGCCGATCAGGTCCGAGGCCTGTCGCACCTTCTTGTAGTTTTCGGCATGGTCGGAGTGTTCGCCATGGCTGAAATTCAGCCGCGCCACATCCATGCCACTCTCGACGAGTTCCCGAATACGTTCCTCGGTAGCGGTCGCTGGGCCGAGAGTGCACACAATCTTCGTCCGTCGCATCACGAGTAGAGCCTAGTCCCGCGCGGTATCCCCGGCCTGCTGTGGCCTCGGTGAAAGCTAGGTGAAATATATGTACGAAGGCTTAGCGGAAAGTACAAATGGGCCCCGTCAGCGTGCGACATGGCGGGACAGCCGAGTTTCCAGCCGGGTCTGGCCGAAGCCGAGGACCAGACAGATCACCCAGTAGTACAGCGCGGCGACGCCGTACAGGGCGAAGAAGTCGAATGTCGGGGCGGCGGCCAGCTGCGCGGTGCGCAGGAGTTCGGTCACCAAGATGGTCGAGGCCAGCGAGGTGTCCTTCACCAGGGAGATGAGAGTGTTGGACAACGGCGGCACCGCGATGCGGGCGGCCTGCGGCAAGATGATCAGCCGTAACTCCTGGGCATACGACATGCCGAGCGCCTTGGCCGCCTCCCACTGCCCCTCCGCGACGCTCAGGATCGCCGCGCGCACGACCTCGGCGGCGTAACCGCCGACATTGAGGCTGAAGGCGATCACCGCCGCCGGGAACGGATCGATGACGATATCGAACTGTGGCAGCGCGTAGAACACGATGAACAGCTGCACCAGCAGCG
Organism: Nocardia sp. NPDC049707; assembly: GCF_040674855.1. Taxonomy (NCBI): domain Bacteria; kingdom Bacillati; phylum Actinomycetota; class Actinomycetes; order Mycobacteriales; family Nocardiaceae; genus Nocardia; species Nocardia sp. NPDC049707. Next base: position 90,637 of record NZ_JBFANN010000027.1, read on the forward strand.
GTGTGCCCCGGATGATCGAGATGTAGAAGCGCGCGGGCGCCGAGACGAACCATAGCGGTGACATCCGAGCCAGCGCCACGAACAACGCGATGACCAGACCGATGACGAAGCTGATGGCGGTCAGCGGGAGGGTCTTGTCGATCGTGGCCTGCAGCATCGGCCACAGGTTGTGCCAGATCAGTTCCCTGGTTGCGGGATCCACGGACGGTTACTTGCTGACGTCGGTGCCGAAGTACTTTTCCGAGATCTTTGCCAACGTACCATCCGCGCTCAATGCTTCGAGGGCGGTATTGATCTGGCCGATCACGGCGTCGTCTTTGCGGGCGGCGAACGCCTGGTGGCTGACCTGCCCGGTCTTGACCGCGACCTTGACGCCGGCATCGCCGTTCTTCTTGGTGTACTCGAGAACCGCGAGGCTGTCGTTGACCGTGGCATCGATGCGGCCGGTCTTCAGCAACTGAATTGCCTGCACGAAGCCCTCCACCGCTTCGACCTTCGCACCCGCGCCCTGGGCGACCTTGGCCCAGTTGCTCGTCGCGGATTGCGCGGTGGTCTTGCCGTTGAGGTCGGCGAGCGAAGTGATGCCGGTGCTGTCCGCGCGGGTGACGATCACACCCTCGGAGGTGGTGTACGGCTGCGACAGCGAATACTTGGCCTTGCGCTCGTCGTTGACCGTCACCTGGTTGGCGACCAGGTCGAAACGCTTGGATTCCAGCCCCGCGAAGATCGCATCCCACGGCGTCTGCACGAACTCGACCTTCTTGCCGATCTTGTCCCCGACCGCCTGGATCACCTCGACGTCGTAGCCGGTGAGTTTGCCGTCCGAGCCCTGGTAGCTGAAGGGCGCGTAGGTACCTTCGGTGCCCACCTTCAGCACGTTCGGATCGCTGCTGCTGCCGCAAGCGGTGAGCCCGGTGGCGGCGACAATGGCGAGCATGGCGGCGGCGAACAACTTACGGCGCACGGAAGTCCCTCTCTTCGGTGTCTGGACGGTGAACTACATCCACACACGACACAAAACCCGGCTCACGCTACGCCAGGATGCTGCCGACCGACAGTATTGCGATCACCGTGCGCCGAATCCTCGCACAGCCCGCCGAAAATGGCGACGGCCCCGTCGCATCGTCATCCGATGCGACGGGGCCGTTGCCGGTAGTTCGCGGCGGTCAGTCGCGCAATGGCCGCCCGAGGCTGTCGGGCACCTTGCCGGTCAGCATCATGATGCCGTCGATCAGCGGCCAGATGCCGCCCAAGCCGCAGGTCAGCCAGGTGACCGCGATCTGCGCCACGGCAATGCCGGTGTGGCCGGTGTAGAAACGACCGATACCGAAGACGCCGAGGAAGATCTGCAGCAGACCCGCAGTCAGCTTCTGCTTATCCGAGAACGGCACGCCGAACGGGTCGCGACCGTAGGGCGCTTCCGGATCGTTCGGGTTGTAGCCGCCGCCCGGGTACGGCGGGGGCGGGTAACCGCCCGGTTGCTGACCGTAGGGATCGGGCTGGCCGTACTGCGGCTGCTGCTGGTTGTACGGATTCGACGGGTACTGCTGCCCGGGTGCTTCGGGCTGCTTGTTCAGGTCCGGCCCCGTCCCGGGCGGACCGTACTGGGGGCCGCCGAAGCCTGGCTGGTGCTGGTAGGGGTCGGTCACTAAATGTCCTCCATCATTTGTGCATTTCGACGGGCGCTCACCCGCCTCCCCGCGTATTTGCCGGGCAATTGGGCACCCGAAGGTACTGTGGCTGACACGCCGTCGCGTGTCTACTCGGTGCCCCAACGAGTTACCCGAGTCGTTACGGGATCAGTCGTCCTTTTTCGAGATTTCGACCTTGCCCTGCTCTGCGTCCGAGGTCTCGGACTCTGTTGAGTTATCGCCGGCGGTATCCGGTTCGTTGCCGGAGTTCTCGGATTTCGTCGAATCCGGCTTCTCCGTAGTGCTTTCGCCGACGGACGAGCCTGCCTTTTCGGACTCGTCCGTGATCTGCTTCGCCCCCTGCTGGTCCGGCAAGTCGTCCTCGTCGTCGGTTTCCGCGTCTTTGTCCGCGACGGCCTCCGCTTCATTCTGCTCGGCACTGCGCTTCGGCGGCACTGCTTCCGCCGCGGCGGCGGCCTTCGACGCGGCCTCGGATTCGGCGCCCGCCGCACGCAGTGCCCCGATCTGCCACGGCCATGGCCGCGCAACCGTCGACGGTTGCAGTTGATCGGCGGTCTCCCTGCCCTTGGTCGCGAAGACGAAATAGGCGACGGCGGCGAGGAATACGATTGCCGAGGTGAACGAGTTGATGCGGATGCCCGCGATCTTGGTCGCCTCGTCGTCGCGCAGCAGTTCGACAAAGAAGCGGCCGAGGCAGTACCCGGCGACATAAAGCGCGAACAGCCGGCCGTGCCCGATGCGGTAGCGCTTGTCGATCTGTACCAACAGCAGCACGATCAGCAGGTTCCAGATCATCTCGTACAGGAAGGTCGGCTGCACGACCTTGTCGACGACGCCGGTGGAGACGCCGTTCATCATGTCGAGCCTGCCCTGCTCGTCGAAACGCAGGTAGATCTCCAGACCCCACGGCAGATCGGTCTTGCGGCCGTAGAGCTCCTGGTTGAAGTAGTTGCCGAGCCGACCGATCGCCTGGGCCAGTAGAATCGGCGGCGCGATCGCATCGCCCAACGCGGGCAACGGAATTCGGTACACCCGGCAGCCGATCCAGGCGCCGACGCCGCCGAGGAAGACTGCGCCCCAGATGCCGAGGCCGCCCTGGTAGATTTTCAGCGCATCGATCGGATGGCCGTCGGCGCCGAAGTATTTCTGCCAGTCGGTGGCCACGTGATAGAGCCGCCCGCCGACCAGACCGAAGGGCACCGCGAACATCGCGATGTCGAGAATCGCCCCCTTCTGGCCGCCGCGCTCCTGCCAGCGCCGCTCACCCCACCAGATGGCGACGACAATGCCGGTGATGATGCACAGGGCATAGGCCCGTAACGGGAACGCACCGATATGCCATACGCCCTGGGACGGGCTGGGAATGTAGGCCAGCACATCAGCGGTGACGGCTCCGTTGCTCAGGACGCTGTCTGCGAGGACTCGTAAGGTCACGGCCCCAACCGTAGCGGAGCACGGCCACAGCGCGGGATTCGCGGTCGGCGTGGCCCGCTCGACGACTAGGAGGTGACGGTCGCGGAACGAACACCCTCGGCCAGTTCGGCCGTGAGGGTCCGTACCGCGTCGAGTCCCTGGGCTGCGGCGGTCACCAGTGCCGAACCGACAATGACTCCGTCTGCGTAGGAGGCGATTTCGGCCGCCTGCGCACCGTTGCGCACGCCGAGGCCGACACCGATCGGGATATCGGAGTGGGCGCGGATGCGCGCGCACAGCGCCGGAGCCGCGGAGGAAACCGCGTCACGGGCGCCGGTGACACCCATGGTCGAGGCCGCGTAGACGAACCCGCGGCTGGCCTCCAGCGTTTTGACCAGGCGCTCCTCGGTGGACGATGGTGCAACCAGGAAAATGCGGTCCAGATCGTGTGCGGCCGAGGCGATGAACCAGCTGTCGGCCTCTTCTGGGATGAGATTGGGGGTGATGATGCCGGACCCGCCCGCGGCAGCCAGATCGCGCGCGAAACGGTCGACGCCATACTGCAGCACCGGATTCCAGTAGCTCATCACGACGGCCTTACCGCCCGCCGCGGTGATCGCCTCGACCACCGAGAACACGTCACGCACCCGGACACCGCCGCGCAGCGCCTGATCGGCGGCGGCTTGGATGGTCGGTCCGTCCATCACCGGATCGGAGTAGGCGACGCCGACTTCGATGATGTCGCAACCGGATTCGACCATGGTGCGGCACACCTCGATCGAACCGGCCAGGTCCGGATAGCCCGCGGGCAGGTAGCCGATCAGTGCGGCCCGACCCTCCGCGCGGCAGGCGGCGAAGGTATTCGCAAGGCGAGACTGCTGGCTCACGACTGCGCCTCGCCGGCGCTCGGCTCCGTCGTCGTTGTGGACGCTGTGTTCATGGGTCGCTCGCTACGCTCACTCACTGGTGGCTCTCCTTGTCGGCAGCGTGGTCATCGAACAGCCCGAACCAACGTGCCGCCGTGTCCATATCCTTGTCGCCGCGCCCGGACAGGTTCACCAGGATGATCGCGCCCTTGCCCAGCTCCTTGCCGAGCTTCAGCGCACCGGCCACCGCATGTGCGGATTCGATCGCCGGGATGATGCCCTCGGCACGGCTGAGCAGCAGCAGCGCGTCCATCGCCTCGGCATCGGTGATCGGGTGATATTCGGCGCGACCGATGTCCTTGAGGTAGGCGTGTTCCGGACCGACACCCGGATAGTCCAAACCGGCCGAGATCGAATGCGATTCGATGGTCTGGCCGTCCTCGTCCTGCAGCAGGTACGAGTACGCGCCCTGAAACGCGCCGGGTGTGCCACCGGTGAAAGTCGCGGCGTGTCTCCCGGTTTCGACGCCGTCACCGGCCGCCTCGTAGCCGATCAGCCGCACGCCCGGATCGTCGATGAAGGGATGGAAGATGCCGATGGCGTTGGAGCCACCGCCGACGCAGGCGGTGACGGCATCGGGCAGTCGACCGGTGAGCGCCTGCACCTGCGCGCGAGCCTCCAGACCGACGATGCGCTGGAGGTCGCGCACCATCATCGGGAACGGATGCGGGCCCGCGGCGGTGCCGAAGCAGTAGTAGGTGGCGTCGGCATTGGTAACCCAATCGCGCAGCGCCTCGTTGATCGCGTCCTTGAGGGTCTGCGAACCGGTCCGCACCGAGATCACCTCGGCGCCCAGCAGCCGCATGCGGGCCACATTCAGCGCCTGGCGGGCGGTGTCGACCGCACCCATGTAGATGACGCAGTCCAGGCCGAGCAGTGCGCATGCCGTCGCGGTGGCGACGCCGTGCTGACCTGCGCCGGTCTCCGCGATCACCCGGGTCTTGCCCATGCGCTTGGCCAGCAACGCCTGGCCGAGCACGTTATTGATCTTGTGTGAACCGGTGTGGTTCAGGTCCTCGCGCTTGAGGATGATGCGCGCGCCATCGGCGTGCTCGGCGAGCCGCCGGCATTCGAAGATCGGCGACGGGCGTCCGGTGTAGTCGCGCTGCAGCCGGTCCAGTTCGTCGAGGAAGGCGGGATCGAGGCGACACTTCTCGTATTCGGCGGTAACCTCCTCGATCACCGCCATCAGCGCCTCCGGCACATGCCTACCGCCGTAAACGCCGAAGTGGCCACCCGGATCGGGCTCGTGGTCGCTGCGCTCGTGGATGCCGTCGGAGGCCTTGGGCAGTGCCGTCACCTTGGTCACCGGCCCCGCCGCGCGGGCTTCGGGCACGACGGGTGGGTGCCCGCGGTTACCAGTTCGGAAACGGCCGCGCGCGGGTCACCGCTGGTGACCAGCCCCTCGCCGACGAGCACGGCGTCCGCACCCGCACCGGCGTAGGCCAACAGGTCGGCGGTGCCGCGGATACCGGATTCGGCAATGCGGATGACTTCGGTGGGCAGACCGGGCGCAATCCGGGCGAAAACATCGCGGTCGACCTCGAGGGTCTTGAGGTTGCGGGCGTTCACGCCGATCACGGAGGCGCCGGCCTCGAGCGCGCGGTCGGCCTCTTCCTCGGTGTGCACCTCGACCAGGGCGGTCATGCCGAGCGATTCGGTGCGGTCGATCAGCGAACTCAGCACATCCTGCTCCATGGCGGCCACGATGAGCAGGATGACGTCGGCGCCGTGCGCACGGGCCTCGTGGATCTGATAGGGCCCGACGACGAAATCCTTGCGCAGGATCGGGATGTTCACGGAGGCGCGGACCGCGTCCAGATCGTCGAGCGACCCGTGGAAGCGGCGGCTCTCGGTGAGCACGCTGATAATGCGCGCTCCGCCGTCCTCATAGGACTTGGCCAGACTCGCCGGGTCCGGGATGTCCGCGAGGTCCCCCTTGGACGGGCTGGCCCGCTTGACCTCGGCAATGACGCCGATGCCGTCTTCGAGGAGCGCGGCGCGGGCGTCCAGCGGCGCGGGCGCGGCGCCCGCGGCCGCTTTGATCGCCGGGAAGTCCAGAAGGGCTTCCCGAGCGGCCACATCCGCGCGGACCCCGTCGAGAATCGAGTCGAGTACCGTCATCTGGCTCGAATCCTTTCTGGGGAGACGGACTTGCTGCCTGAGAATGCCCCCAGGCGCTGTCTCACCGATGCTGTCAAAGAATAAATGGCTGCTTGTGGCGCAACTCCGCCGGGGTTTGTAGTCACCTGCTCAGACACCTCGATGCCCTTGTTTCCCCTGATCATGATCGGCGGAATCGTCGGTGGCCGAAGTGGGCCGATCCGCTTCCTCGGTTGGATCGGTGCCCGCGTCCAACGCATCCCAGAGCACGCGCTCGGACAGCCGCCCCATATCACCCGCCGGCTGGTCGGTCCGCTGACGCGTCACCTGTTCGGTGGCGGCGGCCTTGCGGAAGACCGGATTGTCGTACTTGCCGGACAGGCGGGCGGCATCCTCTGACATGCGGGCCAGCAGGACACCGGCAGCGAAGGCCGCCAGCGCTCCCAGCAGCGAAAGTACGGCAGGAAATTGGGAGGTGACCACCTCGGTGACCGTCGCGCGACCGGGCAGCTCCGCCAGGGCGGCGGCGCGGGCCGCGGTCGCGCCGGATCTCGTCAGCAGCGCGAAGCCGGGAACGGCCGTCACCGCGGCGACCAAACCGATCAGGACGCCGAACATGCGCCGCAGCCAACCGCGAGTCGCCAGCACCGCGGCGATGGCGGCCAGCAGTACCAGGGCCAGTGGCGTGAGGGCGCCGAACCAGACACCGCCGTCGAGTTTGTCGGTGCGCGGTTCGGTCAGACCGTCAGTGGATGAGACAGTTACCCACGTCATCCGGGAAGAGCCCCACAGTGCCGCCGCCGCGATGGCGAGCAGCACGATCGCGCCAACCGGATACTTACGCTTCGTGGTCTGCGCGTCCGGGGTGGACGGATCGGTATCGAGGGGTTCCGAATCGGTCATTCCGCACTGCCGTCCGCAGATGTCGGCCCGCGGTATGCCCGAACAGTTTTCGCGGCCGCCACCGCCCGTAAGACCGCCATGGCCTTATTGCGGGATTCGACGTCCTCGTAATCCGGATCCGAATCCGCGACGATCCCCGCACCCGCCTGCACGTAGGCGGTGCCGTCCTTCAGCAGTGCGGTACGGATGGCGATCGCGGTATCCGCATCACCCGCGAAGTCGAGATAGCCGACGACGCCGCCGTAGACGCCGCGGCGGGTCGGCTCGAGTTCCTCGATGAGCTCCATCGCGCGCACCTTCGGCGCACCGGACAGCGTGCCTGCAGGGAAGCAAGCACTGACCGCGTCCAGTGCGATCTTGCCGGGCGCGAGACGGCCCGAGACCGTCGAGACCAGATGCATGACGTGGCTGTAGCGCTCGATGTGCCGATACTCGGTGACGCGCACCGTGCCCGGCTGGCAGACCCGGCCTAGATCGTTGCGGCCGAGGTCGACGAGCATCAGATGCTCGGCATTCTCCTTCTCGTCGGCCAGCAACCCCTTCTCCAGCAGCAAATCGTCCTCCTCGGTGGCGCCACGCCACCGGGTGCCCGCGATCGGATGTGTCGTCGCGACCCCCTCTTTCACGGTCACCAACGATTCCGGGCTGGAGCCAACGATGGAGAATGCCGTGCCGCCGTCGCCGTCGGGGATATGGATCAGATACATGTATGGACTCGGATTGGCGGCGCGCAGCATCCGGTAGAGGTCCAAAGGCGCACCGTCGTAGTCCATTTCGAAGCGCTGCGAGAGCACCACCTGGAAGGCCTCGCCCGCCTCGATCTCCTTGACCAGGCGGCGCACGCCCGCGCCGAATTCTTCGGTGGTGCGACGGCGGATGTAGTCCGGCTCGGGCTGATCGAAGACCGACACCGTGGACTCCGAGGGTGCGGCCAGCGCGGCGGTCATCCGGTCCAGCCGGGCGACGGCATCGTCATAGGCCTCGTCGACCCGTTCGGAGGTGCCGTTCCAGTTGACCGCATTGGCAATGAGCGTGATCGCACCCTCATGGTGATCGAAGGCCGCGAGATCGGTGGCGAGCATCAGCACCATCTCGGGCAGTTGCAGATCGTCGACGGCGAGGGTGGGCAGCCGCTCGATCCGGCGCACCGCGTCATAGCCCAGGTAGCCGACCATGCCGCCGGTCAGCGGGGGCAGACCGGGCAGCCGCTCGGTCTGCAGTAGTTGCAGGGTTTCGCGCAGGGCCACCAGCGGATCGCCGCCGGAGGGCGCGTCCGCGGGGGTGTGGCCGAGCCAGGCCGCCGTACCGTCGACGACCGTCAGCGCCGAGGGACTGCCCGCACCGATGAACGACCAGCGCGACCAGGACCGCCCGTTCTCCGCGGACTCGAACAGGAAGGTACCGGCCCGATCCGCGGCCAACTTGCGGTAGGCCGACAGCGGGGTTTCGGAGTCCGCCAGCACCTTTCGGGTCACGGGGACCACCCGATGCTCCGCGGCCAGTGAGTGGAACTGTTCGCGGGTCGTGGTGGTGGGAGTGGACACGCCAGGCATGAGTCCATCATCCCAGGCGGCACCGACAGCCTTGTCGGCGCGTCCCACCCTTCTGAACCAACTGTCCGGTTCCCACATGCTGGGGAGACTGGTGACAGCCGTCACTACACTCGCCCCGTTCGATCTCATACGCGGTACCCATTTCTGATGTACCCCTCGCAACCAGGTGCACCGGACGGGCGGCACGCCGCCGGCTCCGGTCTGCACGGTCAGCCCCCGCGGATGGTCGGCCGGCATTCGCTGGGCGGACCACCGAGCTCAAACCAAGTGAACGCGCTAGCTTCCTTCGTCACCTATGCGAAGGCATTGGAAGCCCTGGACAAGCACCACTTTCCGGATGAATATGCCACCCACAGCGACCGGATCAGGGAACTCAGGCCGCTCCTGCGCGCACACGGAATTCTCGATGTCATGGAAATCAAAAATCCAGAGGTCGCCGCGCTCATCGGCGCTTAGTCGTGATAAGAACCCGTCATTCCGGTCCCCGGTATGACGAGACCGAGCGCGGGGCGGCAAACCGACCTCGCGCCCGGTACTGTCCACACTATGCAGGCAGGCCAGCTCGCTCCGGAGTTCGAGCTTCCCGATCAATCCGGCACACCGCGTTCGCTCGAAGCGCTGCTCGCGAACGGTCCGCTGGTGCTGTTCTTCTACCCGGCCGCGAATTCGCCGGTCTGCACAGCGGAGGCGTGCCACTTCCGTGATGTGTCGGCCGAATTCGCGGCACTGGGCGCGTCGTGCGTCGGCATCAGCACCGACGGCGTCGACACCCAGGCCGGATTCGCGTCCGAACAGAACCTCGGTTATCCGTTGCTATCGGATGCCGACGGCACGGTCGCCTCGGCATTCGGGGTGAAGCGCGGACTGCTCGGCAAGCTCGCACCGGTCAAGCGCCAGACGTTCGTGATCGACCGGGATCGCAAAGTCGCCAAGGTGGTCACCGGCGAGTTGCGGGCCAATGTGCACGCGGACGAGGCGCTGAAGTTCCTACGCGAGCGCGCTCTGCAATAGCCCTATTGCCGATACCGCGCCACCCCGCACGAAAAACGCCAGGTCCATCGCCGTTGAACTTCTGATTGCCGGGCATACGCTGGATTCATGACTTCGAGCGAGGTTCGGCCGGACGGGCAGAAATCCACGCTGGCCACGTGGCGCACGCGGATCATCGGCGCACTGGCGGTCATCGCCCTACTGATCGTCGCCTACTTCATTCTGGCGGCGTTTATTCCACGCTGGTGGGCGCAGCGCATCGCCGAGCTGGTCAGTGGGAGTTTCAGCAAAGGCATCGGCTGGGGTCTGGCATTCGGCTTACTCGGCACCGCGATCCCGTTGTTCCTCCTTCTGCTCGGCACCCTGATCTGGAAGCGGCGAGCCGGCAAATTCATCGCGGGTGCCGCCGTATTGCTCGCGGTGATCGTCGCGATTCCGAATCTGATGACACTATCGATCGTGCTCGGCAACAATGATGCCGCACATGCCGGCGAACGGATTCTGGACGTCGACGCGCCCGCCTTCCGTGGCGCGTCACTGGCCGGCGCCATCGTGGCGCTCGCGACATTCCTCACCGCGGTGGGCCTGATCGGGCGAGGACGATGGCGGCGCAAGCATCCAGGTAAGCCCGCAGCGCCGACACCGCCCGCCGCCACTTCGCAAACGCCGACGGCTACCTAGGGACACGTCATCGACAAGCCATTCGGCTCTGTGAGTGACCTCACGTCGCGAACCAAGTTCATGACGGTCGAGCGAAGTCGTGGCAAACTCATTTACGCGAGTGACCGTGAACACGCCTTTCATTAATCGCTAGGTTCGCTAACAAGAAGACGTCACTTGGCTCGAAAGAAGGCACCAGTGACGAAGTGGCTCGACCCGGACGAACAACGAGCTTGGCGCGCAATCGTAGCGCTGATGACACGTCTACCAGGCGCTCTGGATACCCAGCTGCAGCGCGAGTCCGGGCTGACGCATTTCGAATACTGGGTACTCACGCTGTTATCCGAGGAGCCAGGCCACCGGCTGCAGATGAGTGACCTTGCCCACAAAGCAAATGCATCGCTATCACGACTGTCCCATGTGGTGTCGAAGCTGGAGCGAATGGGCTGGGCACAACGGTCAGCAACCACCGGCCGCCGCGGCGTGCATGCCGTGCTCACCGACGACGGTTACTCGAAGGTCGTCCAGGCGGCGCCCGGCTATCTGGATGCGGTGCGGCAGTTGGTATTCGACGGTCTCGATGCCGCACAGACGGTGCAGCTCGCCGACCTCAGCGAGCTGCTCGTCAGGCAGCTCGGCGACACGCTGAGCCAGTCCAACAGCAGGTCACCGGCGATCGAGGAGCGCGACGAGTAGCCGAATCCGTCGCGGGCGCGCGAGTTTCCGCTCAGGTATCGGCGAGCAGTAGATCGGAATCGAAGCAGGTGTGCGTGCCGGTGTGGCAGGCCGCGCCCGCCTGGTCGACGACAAGCAGGATTGTGTCGCCATCGCAGTCGAGGCGCACCTCGTGCACGTACTGAGTGTGGCCGGAGGTTTCGCCCTTGACCCAGTACTGCTGACGGGAACGCGAATAGTAGGTCGCCTTGCGGGTTTCCAGCGTGCGGGCCAGCGCCTCGTCGTCCATCCAGGCAACCATCAGCACATCGCCGGTGCCGCGCTCCTGCGCGACCACGGCGACGAGTCCGGCGTCATTGCGCTTGAGCCGGGCGGCGATGGCGGGGTCGAGAGTCATATCACCGTTATACAGGGGGCTCCGCGCCGGAACACATCGTGTACTGCCGAAACACCGCCCGACGCGATAGGTCCTACTCCTCCGGCAGCGGAATCAGTTCGAGATGTTCGGCCACCGACTTTTTGGCGCAGGCGGCCCGGCCGGTGACCAAGTTCACCCCGCCGCTGTGGGCAACCAGCCATTTGCCACAGACGCAACGTAGATAGCGAATCGAACCATGTGTCGACACCAGTATCGGCGATGGCCAGGAACATGCGGGACACGTGGCGGACATGGTCGCTAAGCCTGGGTAACTGTCGGACAGATAGCAATCACCGCTACGGCGTGGCGGCCGAACTATCCGAAAGAATCTCCAGCTGTGCGAGTGCGATTCAGCTCGCCGAGGACCTGTCAGGTGCGTCACGATCGGCTGCGGAGGCCGGATCTGTTTGGGCGACAACGACATCGGTCGCACCCGCTTCGAGACCGAACCACAGCGAACACAGCCCGACCCCGGCAGCCTCCCGCCCCAACACACAACACTGTCCACCACATTGTCGGCAACATCAAGGGCGAACGGAGACAACTCAATCCCGACACTCACGCCCCTTGCAACCCACCCCACGCCACCCATTCTCCAGTCTGACTGGGCTGTCACATATCTGCTGACAACCTTGCGGAGGCTATACCTTGCGAGGCAGTCACTGGTTATGAGCCAGCGTGGGGCGGCTAGCGGACGACGATTTGTTCGGCGCGCATGGCGGCTTTTACTTGGGGGATGGTGAGGTCGCCGAAGTGGAAGACGCTGGCGGCCAAGACCGCGTCCGCGCCGGCCTGGACGGCGGGGGCGAAGTGCTCGACGGCACCGGCACCGCCGCTAGCGATCACCGGCACCGAGACCGCTTCGCGGACGGCCTTGATCATGGGCAGGTCGAAGCCCGTCTTGGTGCCGTCGGCATCCATCGAGTTGAGCAGGATCTCGCCGACGCCGAGTTCGGCTCCGCGCACAGCCCATTCGATGGCGTCGATACCGGTGCCGCGCTTACCACCATGCGTCGTGACCTCCCAGCCGGAGGGTGTGTCGGGCTGACCGTCCGGAACGGTGCGGGCATCCACCGACAGGACGATGCACTGGGAGCCGAAGCGCTCCGACATTTCCCGCAAGACCTCGGGGCGCGCGATGGCGGCGGTGTTCACCGACACCTTGTCCGCACCCGCACGCAGCAGCCGATCGACATCCTCGACCGTGCGTACACCGCCGCCGACAGTGAGCGGGATGAAGATCTGCTCGGCCGTGCGGGTCACCACATCGATCATGGTGCCGCGGTCGCCGGTGGAGGCGGTGACGTCGAGGAAGGTCAGCTCGTCCGCGCCTTGCAGGTCGTAGGCTGCGGCCAGTTCGACAGGATCGCCCGCGTCCCGGAGGTTTTCGAAGTTGACGCCCTTGACCACCCTGCCCGCGTCGACATCCAGGCACGGAATCACGCGTACCGCCAATGTCATCAGCTCACCTTCCTTCGAATCATGCTGTGTTTACCCACCCCGCCGGCTCCGCCGGCTGCCATCCCCCGGTGTTCACCCGCCCCGCCGGCTCCGCCGGCTGCCATCCCCCAGGGTCCTTCGTGCGCAGCCTCACGCATCGTCGGCGACCGTGCAAATCATTTCGAGCAGCTCCTCGTGCACCCCCGGCGCGGCGGCAAGCACCGAACCCGAGGTGATGGTCCACGGTTCCCCCGCCAGGTCGGTGACCACCCCGCCCGCCGCGCGTACCAGTGCAACGCCTGCGGCGTTGTCCCACGGATGGTGCCCGAAGACGATCGCGCCGCCGAGCACACCCGCTGCGGTGAACGCGAGGTCGATGCCGGTGGAACCATGCATGCGCACCCGCGAGGACAGTCGGCTCAGCGGACCGAGCAGGTCGAAGCGGAATCGGCCGGGAATGCGTCCGGCCGAGTCCACATTGAACGCACCGAAGCCGATCATCGCCTCACCCAGCTTCCCGTGCGGCAGGCGCGGCAGCGGTTGGCCGTTGAGCAGCACCGGACCGTCGATGGCCGCCACATAACGCTGGCCGAGCAATGGCAGCCAGGTCAGTCCGAGCAACGGCTCCCCGTTGTGCACCAGCGCGAGCAGCATGCCCGAAAGGGGGTGTCCCGATGAGTAATTGAAGGTGCCATCGATTGGATCGAGCACCCACGCCGTTCCCGAAGTGAGCTGCGGACCGCCGAATTCCTCACCGTGCACCTCGATTCCGGTGCGCTGCTCGAGCTGGGCGGAGATGGTGCGCTCCAACTCCAGATCGAGTTCGGTCGCGAAGTCGTTGCGGCCCTTGGCCACCACGCTCGGCGCGCCGACCCCCTCGACGAAACGCGGGCTTGCCGCATCGAGGATTTCGCCGGCGACGTCGATCAGGGCCGGTAATTCGGTGTCGAGGCGGTTGGCGGTCATCGAATCGTCAGCGGACCGCGGCCAACGCCTCGGGCAGCGTGAAGCGGCCCGCGTAGAGCGCCTTGCCGACAATCGAACCCTCGACACCCTCGGGCACCAGTTCGGCGATGGCGATCAGATCCTCGATGGTGGAGACGCCACCGGAGGCGATGACCGGCGCGTCGGTGGCAGAACAGACATCGCGCAGCAGCTCCAGGTTGGGGCCGGTGAGGGTGCCGTCCTTGGTCACGTCGGTGACCACGTAGCGCGAGCAACCGTCGCGCTCGAGGCGTTCGAGCACCTCCCACAGATCGCCGCCGTCACTGACCCAACCACGGCCACGCAGCCGATGTTCGCCGTCGACGATCCGCACGTCCAGACCGACGGCAATGCGCTCACCGTGCTTGGCGATGGCGCGGGCACACCACTGCGGATCCTCCAGAGCGGCGGTGCCGAGATTCACCCGGGCACAGCCGGTACCCAGCGCGGCTTCCAGGGATTCGTCGTCGCGGATGCCGCCGGACAGCTCTACCTGGACATCGAGTTCGCCGACGACCTTGGCCAGCAGTTCCCGATTGGAACCACGGCCGAATGCCGCATCGAGATCGACCAGATGCACCCACTCCGCCCCAGCCTCCTGCCAGGCGAGTGCCGCGTCGCGCGGGGAGCCGTAGTTGGTTTCGCTGCCCGCCTCCCCCTGAACCAGGCGCACGGCCTCTCCATTGGCGACATCGACAGCAGGTAGCAGCACAAGACTCACGGATGCAGCTTAGTTGCTCGCTCCGCGCGCCCTACCCCCGGCCTGCGGAAATAATGGCCCGATCACCCCTGCACCCGATCATCGAGGATCCGGGTGAGCAGCCGGACGAGTTCACGGCGCTCGGCGGCCGAAAGGGCGGCGAGCAGTTCGTCCTGGGCACCCTCGATTCGTTGGTCCAGTTCGTCCAGGTGACGGGTGCCCACCTTGGTGATGGTGACGATATTGCGGCGACGGTCGCTCGGATCCGGGGTGCGTTCGATCAAGCCACGTTCGGCCAGATCGTTCAGCGCGGCGACGATATCGCTGCGATCGATGCGGGTGCGACGGCCGAGATCGGCCTGGCTGGCGGGGCCGAATTCGCCCAGCGTGCTGAGCAGGGCGTAGTGGTAGTGGCGGGATCCGGTTGCTTCGAAGGCGCGTTCGGTCGCCCGGTTGGCGAGGATGGCCACCTGGTTGACCAGTCGGGTGGGCAGGGCGCGCAGCCTGCCCGGTGTGTCCTCGTGCGCGATCTCCATGAGAGCAATGTAGCAAGACTTGTTGGTCGCACCCACAATCAGTTATCGTTGGCCTCACCAACGTTGGAGTGACCAACGTGTAGTTCGAAAGGTTTTTCCGATGAGCAAGATCCGTCGCTTCCTCCCCCTCGCCGCACTGCCGCTGGCGCTGCTCGCCGCCTGCACCACCGCCACCAGAGACGACACCCACCGGCTCCGTGAACTGGTGGACCGCGACGAGATCACCGGGCTGGTCAACCAATTGGGCCGTGCCCTGGACGAAGGACGCTTCGACGACTTCCACACGATCTACACCGCCGACGCGACCGCGAAAACTCCCGGCGGCCAAGCCGAGGGTCGTGCCGCGCTCATCGCGCAGGCGAGCCGGAATCACTCCGATGACGAGCGCATTCAGCACTTCATCACCAATGTGATGATCGATCTGCACGGCGATACCGCAGAGGTGCGGGCGAATCTCATCGCCACCTTCACGCCTGCCACGACAGCCGTGCCGGAGCCGCAGTACACCCTCGGCGAGATCTACCGCTTCGACGCGGTTCGCTTGGCGGAGGGCTGGCGGCTGTCACGGGTAGAAACGACGCCACTGTGGGCCACGGATACTCGCCCCTAGCCCGGTTGCGCGAACCGCGTGTCGCGCCATGGCGAAAACCCATGTGCGATAACAACTCGGCATGGCGGCGACTGCGGTATTCGCGGTCACGAGGGCGGCCGCAATCCGAATCCACTCGCCTACCTGGAATTCGGTTGCCACACTGTCGATTTCGGTAAGCCGATACGAAGCACCAGATATGCGGAAGGCCCCCAACAACAGTTGGGGGCCTTCCGCATAGATATAGGTGTGTAAACGACGATAGGGGACCCAAATTGTGGGTCCCCTATCGTGAAGGATGTTCCGGCGGTGTCCTACTCTCCCACACC